>NZ_CP097636.1:3115929-3473894 GCF_023573145.1 Aquincola tertiaricarbonis | reverse complement strand
AAGAACGCCGCGGTGTCGCGCGTTCTGATCGAGCGCCCCGCCAAGAACGCACGCATCACCATCTTCTCGGCACGTCCGGGCGTGGTGATCGGCAAGAAGGGCGAGGACATCGAGAACCTGAAGGCTGAACTGACGCGCCGCCTGGGCGTGCCGGTGGCTGTGAACATCGAGGAAGTGCGCAAGCCCGAAGTCGATGCCCAGCTGATCGCCGACTCGATCACCCAGCAGCTCGAAAAGCGCATCATGTTCCGCCGCGCCATGAAGCGCGCGATGCAGAACGCGATGCGCCTGGGCGCCCAGGGCATCAAGATCATGTCGTCGGGTCGCCTGAACGGCATCGAAATCGCCCGCTGCGAGTGGTACCGCGAAGGTCGCGTGCCCCTCCACACCCTGAAGGCCGACATCGACTATGGCTTCTCCGAAGCCAAGACGACCTACGGCGTCATCGGCGTGAAGGTGTGGGTGTACCGCGGTGACCGCCTGGCCAACGGCGAAGTGCCGGCCCTGAAGTCGGACGTGCCCGAAGACGATCGCCGCCCCCGTCGCGGTCCCCGTCCTGGTGGCGCCCCGGGTGGCCGTGGCCGCCCCGGCGAACGCCGTGACGGTGCCGCTCCGTCGGGTGATGCCCGCGGCCCGGTCGGCGCCAAGCGCGTGCCGCGCGCGGCTGCTGCCGCGCCCGGTGCCAAAGGAGAATAAAGATGCTGCAACCTTCCCGTCGTAAGTTCCGCAAGGAACAGAAGGGCCGCAACACCGGCGTGGCCACGCGCGGCGCGGCCGTGTCGTTCGGCGAGTTCGGCCTGAAGGCCACCGAACGCGGCCGCCTGACGGCGCGCCAGATCGAAGCGGCCCGCCGCGCGATCTCGCGTCACATCAAGCGCGGCGGTCGGATCTTCATCCGGATCTTCCCGGACAAGCCGATCTCGCAAAAGCCTGCCGAAGTCCGTATGGGTAACGGCAAGGGCAACCCTGAGTACTACGTCGCCGAGATCCAGCCGGGCAAGGTGCTGTACGAGATCAATGGTGTGCCCGAAGCCCTGGCCCGCGAAGCGTTCACGCTTGCCGCGGCCAAGCTGCCCCTGAGCTGCACCTTCGTGGCGCGCCAGGTCGGCACCTGATCGAAGGAACCACCATGAAAGCATCCGAACTGCGTACCAAGGACGTGGCGGCGCTCGAGAAGGAAGTCTCCGACCTGCTGAAGGCCCACTTCGGCCTGCGCATGCAGAAGGCGACCCAGCAGCTCAGCAACCACACCGTTCTCCGCAAGACCCGTCGTGACATCGCGCGTGCCAAGACGGTGCTGAACGAGAAGAAGAAGGAGGCCGCGAAATGAGCGAGCAAGCCCAAGAGAAGGTCACGCCGAACCGCGTGCCCCGTTCCTTCGTCGGCACCGTCGTCAGCGACAAGCGTGCGAAGACCGTGACCGTGCTGGTCGAGCGTCGTCACATGCACGAGCTGTACGGCAAGATCGTCGCCCGTTCCAACAAGTACCACGCCCACGACGAAGCGGGCGAGTACAAGATGGGTGACGTGGTCGAGATCACCGAAGGTCGTCCGATCTCGAAGACCAAGTCCTGGCGCGTCACGCGCCTGGTGAAGAAGGCTGAAGCGGTCTAATCGCTGTTGCCTCCAAGACGGCCGGTCCGCTATCTCGATGGCGACCGGCCGTTTGCCATCCAGCCCCTTAATAACCTGAGCGGAGCATTGCCATGCTGAAGATCGGAGACCGTCTGCCGTCGGTCACGCTGCAAGAGTTCATCGACGTCGAGACCGAGGGCTGCACCCTGGGCCCGAACCCGGTGGTGCTGGACAAGGCGCTGGCCGGCAAGGCCGTGGCCATCTTCGCGCTGCCTGGCGCCTACACGCCGACCTGCTCCGCCAAGCATGTGCCGGGCTACATCGCCCAGGCCGATGCGCTGCGCGCCGCTGGCGTCGATGAAATCTGGTGCATCTCCGTCAACGACGCCTTCGTGATGGGCGCCTGGGGCCGCGAGCAGGGCACCGCCGGCAAGGTGCGCATGCTGGGTGACGGCAGCGCCGAGTTCACCAAGGCGGTGGGCCTGACGCTGGACCTGACCGCCCGCGGCATGGGCGTGCGCTCGCAGCGCTACGCCATGCTGGTGGTCGATGGTGTCGTCAAGTCGCTGGACATCGAGGCCCCCGGCCAGTTCGAGGTGAGCGACGCCGGTACCATGCTCAAGCGCGCCAACGACCTGTTGACCGGCCGCTGAAAGTTTTAGCACGGGGCCTGTTGACAGGCTCCGTTTTCTCACGCGATAATCGCGCCTTCGCCGCAAATCTGGTTTGTTTTCGAGCCTACAGCCCTCAGCGCTGCAGGTCGAGCGAGCAGGCTGATGAGCGGATCCGCCCACACCACGGGCCCAAGACTGCCTGGCGGGTAGCGCTGAAGTTCTCGGCGTGCCTACTGCCCGACAAGTTGGGATGACAACATGATCCAAATGCAATCGCGGCTTGACGTCGCGGACAACACTGGCGCGAAGTCCGTCATGTGCATCAAGGTGCTTGGTGGCTCCAAGCGTCGCTACGCCGGCATCGGCGATGTGATCAAGGTCAGCATCAAGGAAGCTGCACCGCGTGGTCGCGTCAAGAAGGGCGAGGTCTACAGCGCTGTGGTCGTGCGTACGGCCAAGGGCGTTCGCCGCCAGGACGGCTCGCTGGTCAAGTTCGACGGCAACGCTGCCGTGCTGCTGAACGCCAAGCTGGAGCCCATCGGCACCCGCATCTTCGGCCCCGTGACGCGTGAACTGCGTACCGAGCGCTTCATGAAGATCGTCTCGCTGGCGCCGGAAGTGCTCTGACGCCTGCAAGCAAGGACAAGCAAGCCATGAACAAGATTCGCAAAGGTGACCAGGTCGTCGTTCTGACCGGTCGCGACAAGGGCAAGCGGGGCGTCGTCGCTCAGCGCGTCGACGCCGACCACATCGTGGTCGAAGGCGTGAACGTCGTGAAGAAGCACGTCAAGCCGAACCCGATGAAGGGCACGACCGGCGGTGTGGTCGACAAGACGATGCCGATCCACCAGTCCAACGTCGCGATCTACAACGCGGCCACGGGCAAGGCGGATCGCGTGGGCATCAAGCTGCAGGATGACGGCAAGAAGGTCCGCGTCTTCAAGTCCAGCGGCGAAGAGATCAAGGCTTAAACATCATGGCTCAAGATAAAGCAGCCCAAAAGGCGAGCAAGGCCCCCAAGGCCGAGAAGTCCGTGGCAGTGCCCGCGGGTGAGTCGTCGAAGGTGAGCAATGCCCGCCTGCAGGCGATCTACCGCGACACCATCGCGCCGAGCCTGATCGAGAAGTTCGGCTACAAGTCGCCGATGCAAGTGCCGCGCATCACCAAGATCACGCTGAACATGGGCGTGAGCGAGGCCGTGTCGGACAAGAAGGTCATGGACCACGCGGTCGCCGACCTGACCAAGATCGCCGGCCAGAAGCCCGTGGTCACCAAGTCGAAGAAGGCCATCGCCGGCTTCAAGATCCGTGACGGCGTGCCCATCGGCTGCATGGTCACTCTGCGCGGCGTGCGCATGTACGAATTCCTGGACCGCTTCGTCACCGTGGCTCTGCCCCGCGTGCGCGACTTCCGCGGCATCTCGGGTCGTGCGTTCGACGGCCGGGGCAACTACAACATCGGCGTCAAAGAACAGATCATCTTCCCGGAAGTCGACTACGACAAGGTGGATGCGCTGCGCGGTCTGAATATCAGCATCACGACCACCGCCAAGACCGACGACGAAGCCAAGGCACTGTTGACCGCCTTCCGCTTCCCGTTCAAGAACTGAGGTGCCCCGTGGCTAAAGTTTCCCTGATCCAACGTGAACTGAAGCGCGAGCAACTCGCCGCCAAGTATTCCAAGAAGTACAACGAGCTGAAGGCGATCATCAACGACGCCAAGCGTTCGGAAGAAGAGCGTTATGCCGCTCGCCTCCAACTGCAACAGCTGCCGCGTAACGCCTACCCGACCCGCCAGCGCAACCGTTGCGAGCTGACCGGCCGCCCCCGCGGCACGTTCCGCAAGTTCGGCCTGGCCCGTTCCAAGATCCGTGACCTGGCGTTCAAGGGCGACATCCCTGGCGTCATCAAGGCCAGCTGGTAATCGGCACTCGAAGGAGATCCAGAAATGAGCATGAGTGATCCGATCGCCGACATGCTGACTCGCATCCGCAACGCGCAGATGGTCGAGAAAGCCACGGTGACGATGCCTTCTTCGAAGCTGAAGGTGGCCATTGCCCAGGTCCTGAAGGACGAGGGCTACATCGAGAATTTCGCTGTCAAGGGCGACGGCAAGGCCGAACTCGAAGTTGCGCTGAAGTACTACGCCGGCCGTCCGGTGATCGAGCGCATCGAGCGTGTCAGCCGTCCTGGCCTGCGGGTGTACCGCGGCCGCCACGACATCCCCCAGGTGATGAACGGCCTGGGTGTCGCCATCGTGACCACGCCGCGTGGCGTGATGACCGACCGCAAGGCACGTCAAGCCGGTATCGGCGGCGAAGTGCTCTGCTACGTCGCGTAAGGGGAGTCTGAAATGTCCCGCGTAGGAAAAATGCCGGTCGTCGTCCCGCAAGGCGTGGACGTGGCCATCAAGGACGATCAGATCGTCGTGAAGGGCGCGCTGGGTTCGCTGAGCCGCCCGGTGCACAACCTGGTCAAGGTCAAGAGCGAAGGCGGTTCGCTGCTGGTTGCGCCGGCCGATGATTCGGCGGCTGCCAATGCGATGAGCGGCACCGTGCGCGCGCTGCTGGCCAACATGGTCAACGGCGTGAGCAAGGGCTTCGAGCGCAAGCTGACCCTGGTGGGCGTGGGCTTCCGTGCCCAGGCCGCCGGTCAGAAGCTGAACCTGCAGATCGGTTTCTCGCATCCCGTGGTCAAGGACATGCCCGCCGGCATCACCGTGACCACCCCGACGCAGACCGAAATCCTGATCAAGGGTGCAGACCGCCAGGTGGTCGGCCAGGTCGCCGCCGAAGTGCGCGCCTTCCGTCCGCCCGAGCCTTACAAGGGCAAGGGGATTCGCTACGCCGATGAGCGCGTGGTCCTCAAAGAGACCAAGAAGAAGTAAGGAGCGGCCAGATCATGACGACGACGACCAAGAAGGAACAACGCCTGCGCCGCTCGCGCCAGACGCGTGTGCGCATCGCGATTCAACGCGTTGCACGCCTGACGGTGTTCCGCTCCAACCTGCACATCTACGCCAACGTGCTGTCCGACGACGGCACCAAGGTGCTGGCCAGCGCTTCGACTGCCGAGAAGGAAGTCCGCGAGCAGCTGGGTGGCGCTGGCAAGGGTGGCAACGCTGCAGCCGCCACCATCGTGGGCAAGCGCATCGCCGAGAAGGCGAAGGCCGCCGGCATCGAGAAGGTGGCTTTCGACCGCGCTGGTTTTGCGTACCACGGCCGGGTGAAGGCTCTGGCAGACGCGGCGCGCGAAGCCGGCCTGCAGTTCTGATTGGATTGAGGAACTAAACATGGCGAAGTTTCAACCTCGCGCCCAGACCGAAGGCAATGACGACGGTCTGAAGGAAAAGATGATCGCGGTGAACCGCGTCACCAAGGTGGTCAAGGGCGGCCGCACGCTGAGTTTCGCGGCCCTGACCGTCGTGGGTGACGGCGATGGCCGCATCGGCATGGGCAAGGGCAAGGCCAAGGAAGTGCCGGTCGCGGTGCAGAAGGCCATGGACTCGGCCCGCCGCAACATGGTCAAGGTCTCGCTGAAGAACGGCACCATCCACCACACGGTGCGTGGCGTTCACGGCGCTGCCAAGGTCATGATGGGCCCGGCCAAGCCCGGTGACGGCATCATCGCCGGCGGCCCGATGCGTGCCGTGTTCGAAGTGATGGGTGTGACCGACATCGTGGCCAAGAGCTTCGGTTCGACCAACCCCTACAACATGGTTCGTGCAACGCTCGACGCGCTGAAGAACTCGACCACGCCTGCCTCGGTCGCTGCGAAGCGCGGCAAGACGGTCGAAGAAATCTTCAACTGAGCCAGCGGACCGGAGAACTTTCATGTCCGACAAGAAAACCCTGACCGTCAAGTTGGTCAAGAGCATCGCGGGTACCCGCCAGTCGCACCGTGACACGGTGCGCGGCCTGGGTCTGCGCAAGCTCAACAGTGAGCGCCAGCTGGAAGACACGCCTGCAGTGCGCGGCATGATCAACAAGGTCTCCTACCTCGTGAAGGTGCTGTGATGCAACTCAACACGATCAAGCCGGGTTCCGGCTCCAAGCATGCCAAGCGCCGTGTCGGCCGTGGCATCGGCTCGGGCCTGGGCAAGACTGCCGGCCGCGGCCACAAGGGCCAGAAGTCCCGCGCGGGCGGCTATCACAAGGTCGGTTTCGAAGGCGGCCAGATGCCGCTGCAGCGTCGTCTGCCGAAGCGCGGCTTCAAGTCGCACTCGCTGAAGTACAACGCCGAGATCACGCTGGGCGACCTGGAAGCGCTGGGCGCCGACGAGGTCACGCTGGTGGGTCTGAAGCAAGCTGGCCTGGTGGGCGAGCTGGCCAAGGTCGTCAAGGTGATCAAGTCGGGTGAGCTGACCAAGAAGGTTTCGCTGCACGGCATTGGCGCCACCGCTGGCGCCAAGGCTGCGATCGAAGCCGCAGGCGGTTCGCTGGCCTGATAGGCCGCGCATCAAGGACAAGTTCGAGTGGCAACCAACGCCAATCAGCTGGCCAAGAGCGGCAAGTTCGGTGACCTGCGTCGCCGGCTGGTGTTCCTGCTTCTGGCCCTGGTCGTCTACCGCATCGGCGCTCACGTGCCGGTGCCGGGCATCGACCCGGTGCAACTGCAGCAGCTGTTCAAGAGCCAGAGCGGCGGCATCCTGAACCTGTTCAACATGTTCTCGGGCGGGGCGCTGTCGCGCTTCACCGTGTTCGCGTTGGGCATCATGCCGTACATCTCGGCGTCGATCATCATGCAGTTGATGACCTACGTCGTGCCCTCGCTCGAAGCGCTGAAGAAGGAAGGCGAAGCCGGCCGTCGGAAGATCACCCAGTACACGCGCTACGGCACGCTGGGCCTGGCGATCTTCCAGTCGCTCGGCATTGCGCTGGCGTTGGAAGGCTCGCCCGGGCTGGTGCTCGCACCCGGCTTCGGCTTCCGGCTGACGACGGTGGTAAGCCTGGTGGCAGGCACGATGTTCCTGATGTGGCTGGGTGAGCAGATCACCGAGCGCGGTCTGGGCAACGGCATCTCGATCCTGATCTTCGCTGGCATCGCCGCGGGTCTGCCGAGTGCGGTGGGCGGTCTGTTCGAGCTGGTGCGCACCGGTGCGATGAGCATCATCGCCTCGCTGTTCATCATCGCGGTCATCGTGCTGGTCACCTTCGCCGTGGTGTTCGTGGAGCGGGGGCAGCGCAAGATACTGGTCAACTACGCCAAGCGCCAGGTCGGCAACAAGGTGTATGGCGGCCAGTCGTCGCACCTGCCGCTGAAGCTGAACATGTCGGGCGTGATCCCGCCGATCTTCGCGTCGTCGATCATCCTGTTGCCGGCGACGGTGGTGGGTTGGTTCGCGACCGGGCACGGGCTGCAGTGGTTGAAGGACATCTCGTCGGCGTTGTCGCCGGGGCAGCCGATCTACGTGCTGCTGTATGCGGCGATGATCGTGTTCTTCTGCTTCTTCTACACAGCCCTGGTGTTCAACAGCCGCGAGACCGCAGACAACCTGAAGAAGAGTGGCGCCTTCATCCCGGGCATTCGTCCGGGTGACCAGACCGCGAAGTACATCGACCGCATCCTGTCGCGCCTGACACTGGCCGGTGCGGTGTACATCACCGCGGTTTGCCTGCTGCCCGAGTTCCTGGTGCTGAAGTACAACGTGCCGTTCTATTTCGGTGGAACGTCGTTGCTGATCATCGTTGTGGTGACCATGGATTTCTGGGCTCAGGTCCAGAGCTATGTGATGAGTCAGCAGTATGAGTCGTTGCTGAAGAAGGCCAACTTCAAGGCAAGCTGAAGCGCGAGACCGTATGGCAAAAGACGATGTCATCCAGATGCAGGGGGAGATCCTTGAAAACCTCCCCAACGCAACCTTCCGTGTGAAGCTCGAGAACGGCCACGTGGTTCTCGGACATATCTCCGGAAAGATGCGCATGCATTACATCCGCATTCTTCCCGGCGACAAGGTCACCGTGGAGCTCACCCCGTACGACTTGAGCCGGGCACGCATTGTGTTCCGCGCGAAATAAGGAGAAGACCATGAAAGTTGCAGCATCGGTCAAGAAGATGTGTCGCAATTGCAAGATCATCCGCCGCAAGGGCGTGGTGCGTGTGATCTGTACCGACCCGCGCCACAAGCAGCGCCAGGGTTGATCAGCGCCGAACCAGATTAAGAGGACACCATGGCACGCATTGCTGGTATCAACATCCCGCCGCACAAGCACACCGAGATCGGTCTGACGTCGATCTACGGCATCGGTCGTACGACCGCGCAGAAGATCTGCGTGGCTGCCGGCATCGAGTTCAACAAGAAGGTCAAGGACCTGACCGACGCCGACCTGGAAAAGATCCGGGACGAGATCGGCCGCATGACGATCGAAGGCGACCTGCGTCGCGAACAGTCGATCAACATCAAGCGTCTGATGGACCTGGGCTGCTACCGCGGCATGCGTCATCGCCGTGGCCTGCCGGTGCGTGGTCAGCGCACCAAGACCAACGCCCGCACCCGCAAGGGTCCGCGCAAGTCCGGCGCGCTGGTCAAGAAGTGATCGACGCGGTCGGCAACGGATTCAAGGATTAAGACATGGCCAAGGCACCCAACAACAGCGCAGCGCGTCGTGTGAGCAAGAAGGTCCGCAAGAACATTGCGGACGGCATCGCCCACGTGCACGCGTCGTTCAACAACACCATCATCACGATCACGGACCGTCAAGGCGGCGCGCTGTCGTGGGCCTCGAGCGGCGGCCAGGGCTTCAAGGGTTCGCGCAAGAGCACCCCGTTCGCGGCCCAGGTGGCGGCTGAAACCGCGGGTCGTGCTGCGCAGGAACAAGGCATCAAGAACCTCGACGTGCGGATCAAGGGCCCCGGCCCCGGCCGCGAGTCGTCGGTGCGCGCGCTGGCTTCGCTGGGCATCCGCATCACGTCGATCTCCGACGTGACGCCCGTGCCGCACAACGGCTGCCGTCCGCAAAAGCGTCGCCGCATCTAAGCGACGTTTCCCCGCGTCGGTAGCGTCCCCGGGCGCTGCCGACGTTTGTCCTTCAGCCCACCGTTCGCGCCGTGACGTCGGCACGGACTCACGCGGTGCACACGGCCGCGTCAGACACACAAGGAAAAGCAAGTGGCACGTTATCTGGGCCCCAAGGCCAAACTGTCCCGCCGCGAAGGCACCGATCTCTATCTGAAGAGCGCCCGCCGCCCGATCGGCGACAAGGCCAAGTTCGACAGCAAGCCGGGTCAACACGGCCGTACCAGCGGCTCGCGCACCAGCGACTTCGGTCTGCAACTGCGTGAAAAGCAGAAGGTCAAGCGCATGTACGGCGTGCTGGAGCGTCAGTTCCGCCGTTACTTCGAAGAAGCCGAGCGCCGCCGTGGCAACACCGGTACCAACCTGCTGACGCTGCTGGAATCGCGCCTCGACAACGTCGTGTATCGCATGGGCTTCGGCTCCACCCGCGCGGAAGCTCGCCAGCTGGTGTCGCACAAGTCGATCACCGTGAATGGCCAGGTGGTGAACATCGCCTCGTACATGGTCAAGGCCGGTGACGTGGTCGCCGTGCGTGAAAAGGCCAAGAAGCAGCTGCGCGTGATCGAAGCCCTGAAGCTGGCCGAGTCGATCGGCATGCCGGCCTGGGTCGAGGTGAATGCATCGAAGCTGGAAGGCGTCTTCAAGAAGACCCCGGACCGCGACGAATTCGGCGCCGAGATCAAGGAAGCGCTGATCGTGGAACTGTATTCGCGCTGATCACTGCGCCTGACGCGCGCGCGGCCTGCGGGCCGCCCGCGCGCGTTTTGTTTTCGGTCGCTGTGTTTGCCGGGCACGCAGCGGCCATGCAAGGCCCGACATGTCCATCAGCCTTATCGGTGTAACGAGCCGAGGGTATTGACAGGAACACCACTCAATGCAAACCAATCTGCTGAAACCCAAAGCCATCCAAGTCGAGCCGCTGGGCGATCGCCGTGCCAAGGTGACGCTCGAGCCGTTCGAGCGGGGCTATGGGCACACGCTGGGCAATGCCCTGCGCCGTGTGCTGCTGTCGTCGATGGTGGGTTACGCGCCGACGGAAGTCACCATCGCCGGCGTGCTGCACGAGTACTCGACTGTCGACGGCGTTCAGGAAGATGTGGTCCACATCATGCTGAACCTGAAGGGCGTGACCTTCAAGCTGCACAACCGCGACGAAGTGACGCTGGTGCTGCGCAAGGAAGGCGAGGGCCCGGTCACGGCCGGCGACATCCAGACGCCGCACGACGTCGAGGTGATCAACCCCGACCACGTGATCGCGCACCTGGCCAAGGGCGGCAAGCTCGACATGCAGATCAAGGTCGAGAAGGGCCGTGGCTACGTGCCGGGCAACCTGCGCCGCTTCGGCGACGAGCCCACCAAGGCCATCGGCCGCATCGTGCTGGACGCTTCGTTCTCGCCCGTGCGCCGCGTGAGCTACGCCGTGGAGAACGCCCGCGTCGAGCAACGTACCGACCTCGACAAGCTGGTCATGGAGATCGAGACCAACGGCGCGATCAGCCCCGAAGAAGCGATCCGTGCTTCGGCCAAGATCCTGGTCGAGCAGCTGGTGGTCTTCGCACAGCTGCCGCACGAAGACGGCGAGATCTTCCAGGCGCCCACGCAGCCGCGTGGTGGTGCCGGCAACTTCGACCCGATCCTGCTGCGCCCGGTGGACGAGCTGGAACTGACGGTGCGTTCGGCCAACTGCCTGAAGGCCGAAAACATCTACTACATTGGCGATCTGATCCAGCGCACGGAAACCGAGCTGCTGAAGACCCCGAACCTCGGCCGCAAGTCGCTGAACGAAATCAAGGAAGTGCTGGCCTCGCGTGGTCTCACGCTGGGCGCCCGCCTGGAAAACTGGCCGCCTCAAGGCCTGGACAAGCGTTAATCACACGCCTGTCATGTGCAACCCCCGGTACCTGACACGGCCGGGGTTCAATAAAGAAAGGAAAGCACCATGCGTCACCGCAACGGACTCCGCAAACTCAACCGCACCAGCGCGCATCGCCAGGCGATGCTGCGCAACATGACCAACTCGCTGCTGCAGCACGAAGCCATCAAGACCACGGTCCCGAAGGCCAAGGAACTGCGCCGCGTCGTCGAGCCGTTGATCACGCTGGCCAAGGAACCCACGCTGGCCAACCGCCGCCTGGCTTTCTCGCGCACCCGTGATCGCGACATCGTCACCAAGCTGTTCAACGAACTCGGCCCGCGCTACAAGGCGCGCCCGGGCGGCTACACCCGCATCCTGAAGATGGGCTTCCGCGTGGGCGACAACGCCCCGATGGCCTTCGTCGAGCTGGTCGACCGTCCCGACACCGCCGTGGCTGAAGAAGCCACCGACGCTGCCGAGTAAGTTGATTTGGCGTTTCGCAGCCTCTTTTCGAAATTTCTTCGATAGGGGCTGGCAAGAAGCCAAAAGCACGCTATACTGTCAGCTTCCGTCGCGGGGTGGAGCAGTCTGGTAGCTCGTTGGGCTCATAACCCAAAGGTCGCAGGTTCAAATCCTGCCCCCGCAACCAGAATCCGAGACAGGCCCCCACGAAAGTGCGGGGCCTGTTTTTTTGTTCGAAGCTTTTTGGCTTCCTACGGATTTTTTTGATTGGGCCCGCATCGAACGGGCCTTTGTCACAAGGACCGATCGCCGTGTTCATTTCCGAAGCCTTCGCCCAAACCGCTCCTGCCGCCGCTGAAGGCATGGGCTCCAGCCTGATGAGCATGCTGCCGCTGGTGCTGATGTTCGTGGTGCTGTACTTCATCATGATCCGTCCCCAGATGAAGCGGCAGAAGGAACACAAGGCGATGATCGATGCCATCGCCAAGGGCGATGAGGTGGTGACGGCCGGCGGTCTGCTGGGCCGCATCAGCAAGGTGGGCGAGAGCTTCGTGCATGTGGAGCTGGCCACCGGTGTGGAAGTGCAGCTGCAGCGCACCGCCATCACCCAGGTGCTGCCCAAGGGCACCCTCAAGTAATCCCGCCACCGTTCGTTTTCAGCCCGGCGCGCCTCGCCGCGCCAGGGGAGTGTGTTGATGAACCGCTATCCGTGGTGGAAGTACGCGATGCTCGTCGTCGCGTTCGTGATCGGGCTGCTGTACACGTTGCCCAACTTCTTTGGTGAGGCGCCTGCGGTGCAGGTCTCCAGCGGCAAGGTGACGCTGAAGATCGACAGCTCGCTGGTGCCGCGCGTGGAGAAGGCGCTGGCCGATGCCCAGCTCCAGCCTGACTTCGTGCAGTTCGACGGCAACTCGGTGCGTGCCCGCTTCGGCGACACCGATACCCAGATCCGCGCCAAGGACGTGCTGTCGAAGGCGCTGAATCCCGATGCCAACGATCCTTCCTACATCGTCGCGCTCAACCTGGTGAGCCGCTCGCCGGCGTGGCTGACGTCGATGCGTGCGCTGCCCATGTACCTGGGCTTGGACCTGCGTGGTGGCGTCTACTTCCTGATGCAGGTGGACATGAAGGCCGCGCTGACCAAGCGGGCCGAGGCGCTGACGGGCGACATCCGTTCGCTGCTGCGCGAGAAGAACATCCGCCACACCGGCATCGTGCGTGATGGCAACGTGGTGCGCGTCACCTTCCGTGATGCCGCGACGCTGAATGCCGCGCAGGCCGCACTGGCACCTGCGCTGCCCGACCTGCAATGGGACCAGGGCACCGCGGGCAGCGGCGACCTGCAACTCACCGGATCGCTCAAGCCGCAGGCAGCGATCGCCGTTCAGCAGGCGGCGCTGAAGCAAAACATCACCACGCTGCACAACCGCGTGAACGAGCTGGGCGTGGCCGAGCCGGTCATCCAGCAGCAGGGCGCAGACCGCGTCGTGGTGCAGTTGCCGGGCGTGCAGGACACGGCCAAGGCCAAGGACATCATCGGCCGCACCGCCACGCTGGAAGTGCGTCTGGTGGACGACAGCACCGAAGCGGCCGCCGCGGCCATCGGGTCGGCGCCGGTGCCCTTCGGCACCGAACGTTACGTCGAGCGCGGTGGCGCGCCGCTGATCGTCAAGCGTCAGGTCATCCTCACCGGTGAGAATCTGACCGACGCGCAAGCCGGCTTCGACGGCCAGACGCAGGAACCCGCCGTGCACCTGACGCTGGATGCCAAGGGTGCCCGCGTGTTCCGCGACATCACGCGCGAGAACATCGGCAAGCGCATGGCCATCCTGCTGTTCGAGAAGGGCAAGGGTGAGGTGGTGACGGCGCCGGTGATCCGCAGCGAGATCGGCGGCGGACGGGTGCAGATCAGCGGCCGCATGACCACGCAGGAAGCCAACGACACCGCGCTGTTGCTGCGCGCCGGTTCGCTGGCCGCGCCGATGGAGATCGTCGAAGAACGCACCATCGGCCCCAGCCTGGGCGCCGAGAACATCACCAAGGGCTTTGACAGCGTGATGTACGGCTTTGCCGCCATCGCGGTGTTCATGTGCTGCTACTACCTGCTGTTCGGTGTGTTCTCCACGCTGGCGCTGGCCTTCAACCTGCTGTTGTTGGTGGCCATCCTGTCGATGCTGCAGGCCACGCTCACGCTGCCGGGCATGGCGGCCATTGCGCTGACACTGGGCATGGCGATCGATGCCAACGTGCTGATCAACGAGCGGGTGCGCGAGGAGTTGCGCAGCGGCGCTTCAGCGCAGGCCGCGATCCAGGCCGGCTACGAGCGCGCCTGGGGCACCATCCTCGACTCCAACGTCACCACGCTGATCGCGGGCGTGGCCCTGCTGGCCTTCGGTTCCGGTCCGGTGCGCGGCTTTGCCGTGGTGCACTGCCTGGGCATCCTCACGTCGATGTTCTCGGCGGTGGTGTTCTCGCGCGGTCTGGTCAACCTCTGGTATGGCCGCAAGAAGAAGCTGAAGTCGGTGTCGATCGGCCAGGTGTGGCGCCCGGGTGGCGACGCCGGCAAGTCGGCCCAGGCCTGATCGAGCAGGAGCCCATCCATGGAGTTCTTCCGTATCCATCGCGACATCCCGTTCATGCGCCATGCGCTGGTGCTGAACGTGATCTCGGCGGTGATGTTCCTGGCCGCGGTGTTCTTCATCGTCACCCGCGGCCTGCATTTCTCGATCGAGTTCACCGGCGGCACGGTGGTGGAGGTGGCTTACAGCGAGCCGGCCGACATCAACAAGGTGCGTGAGACGGTCGAAGGCATGGGCTTCGGCGAAGTGCAGGTGCAGAACTTCGGCACCTCGCGCGACGTGCTGATACGCCTGCCGTTGCGTGGTGACGTCAAGCAGACCGAGGTGGTGAACCGCGTGTTCACCGGCCTGTGCCAGGCCGCAGGCGGTCAGGTGGAGTCGGCGGCGGTGACCGTGGCCGGCGACCCGGCGACCAAGCAGCAGTGCGCCAAGGGTGCCGAGCGGCCGCTGGAGCTGTCTCGCAGCGAGGTGGTGGGCCCGCAGGTGGGCCGCGAGTTGGCGATCGACGGTGCCAAGGCGCTGGCCTTCGTGATCATCGGCATCGTGATCTACCTGGCGCTGCGCTTCGAGTGGAAGTTCGGCGTCGCCGGCATCGTCGCCAACCTGCACGATGTGGTCATCATCCTGGGCTTCTTCGCCTTCTTCCAGTGGGAGTTCTCGCTCACGGTGCTGGCGGCCATCCTGGCGGTGCTGGGCTACTCTGTGAACGAGTCGGTGGTGATCTTCGACCGGGTGCGCGAGGCCTTCCGCAAGTTCCGCAAGCTGGACACGCCGCAGGTCATCGACCACGCGATCACCAGCACCATCAGCCGCACCATCATCACCCACGGCTCCACGCAGATCATGGTGCTGTCGATGCTGCTGTTCGGCGGCCCTTCGCTGCACTACTTCGCGATGGCGCTGACCATCGGCATCTGCTTCGGCATCTACTCGTCGGTGTTCGTGGCCGCGGCCATCGCGATGTGGCTGGGCGTCAAGCGTGAAGACCTGGTCAAGGGTGGCGGCGCCGCGAAGGCGGCCGACCCTGACGACCCCAATGCCGGGGCTGTGGTGTAGAGTCAGTTCGCACTCACAAAGCGACATCCTTCCTCACGCATGGCGACCGCTGCCGACTATTCCGCTCTTGCGACGCAGGTTCGGCGCCTTTACACGGAAGAGCTGGTCAAGGGCTTCGTCGGCGTGTTCGCGGCGGTGGAAGCCCTGGCCCGCGAGCAGCAGGACCGCCCCGCCGACTACACCACCACGCAGCGGCGGCGCGATACCTTCACCGCGCTGCAGCAGCGCGGTTCGGCCTGGCACCAGGCCAGCGTAGGCGCCTTGCGCAACGCCATGCTGTACGGCGTTTCGGCCTCGCGGCCGGGCGACCTGCCGCGCGCCCCGCAGCTGGCCGAGCCCAAGCTGTCCCTGGTGGACGACGACACCATCGAGCGCGAGATCCTCGGCTCGCGCCTGGCGCTCGCCATCATGGACCGCGCCTCCTGGGAGTTCACCGACCTGCGCTCGCGCATGGCGGTGCTGGAGCGGCGCGAGGAGCTGGATGCCAACGACATGCTGCGCGCTCACGTGCTGGCCCGCATCGCCGTGGACGCCTGGTGCAGCAGCGGCCTGCCGGTGGCGGGCTGGCGCGACCTGCAGCCGGCCTTGCACGACGAGATGGCGGCCCTGGTGCAGGGGGCGTACCACACCTGCAACCAGTTCCTGGCCGCGCAGCAGGTGCTGCCCCAGGTCGACCTGCGGCCGATGATCCGCCGCACGCCGCAAGGCGGTGGCACCGGCTTTGGCCAGTTGCCGCCGCGCGACGCGGCCGCGGCGACCGGCGCGGGCGGCTTGCCCGCCACGGTGCAGGGCGGCATGGCGGGCTATGCAGGCGCCCCTGCCGGCCGAACCGTGCAGGGCGGGCTGCGCAGCGGCCAGCCCACCCACCGGGGTGACGAAGCCACCCGCATGCTCACGGCCACAGCGGCGCTACCGCGCGGTGGCGAGCATGCCGAGGCGGTGCTGGGTCGGCTCAACCGGCTGGTCGGCCGGCAGTTGCCCGAGTTCGCGCGCACCGACGCACGCCTGCCGTCGCGCCCGGCCTCGCCGGGCCTGACGGCGGCGATCGGCCTGGCGCAGCAGGGCATCCAGCGCCGGTTCAGCGCGACGCAGGCCGCTGTGGTGGGTGGTGCGGGCCCGGCCTCGGTGAGCGCGCCCACGTTGCTGGAAGACCTGCAGCAGCGCAAGCAGGCGCTGAAGAAGGCGGCCGAGACGCCGGTCGAACGCGCCACCATCGAGATCGTGGCGTTGCTGTTCCAGGCCATCCTGACCGAAGAAAGCATTCCGGCGACGGTGCGCGTGTGGTTCGCGCGGCTGCAGATGCCGGTGCTGCGCGTCGCGGTCTCCGAGCCCGATTTCTTTGCCACCACCGACCACCCTGCGCGCAAGCTGATCGACCGCATGGGGGCCTGCGTGATGGGCTTTGATACCTCGTCGCGCGCGGTGGGCGATGCGCTGGAGCGCGAGATCAAGCGCGTGGTGCAGGTGGTGGAGGCTTACCCCGACACCGGCCGCCGCGTGTTCCAGACGGTGCTGACCGAGTTCGAGAAATTCCTCGAGCACTACTTCAAGAACGAGAACGAGGCGACGCGCAAGGGCGTGTCGCTGGCGCAGCAGGTGGAGCAGCGCGAGACGCTGGCCATCCAGTACACGATCGAGCTGCGCAAGATGCTCAACGAAGTGCCGGTGCAGGAGGGCGTGCGCCAGTTCCTGTTCCAGGTCTGGGCCGACGTGATGGCGATGACCGCGGTGAAGTACGGTGGCCAGAGCGACGAGACCAAGGCCATGAAGCGTGCCGCCGCCGACCTCGTGTGGTCGGCCAGCGCCAAGGTCTCGCGTGAAGACCGGGCGGAAGTGATCCGCCGCCTGCCGCCGCTGTTGAAGACGCTGCGCGAAGGCATGGCCTCGGCCGGCGTTGCCCCCGACAAGCAGGACGAGCAGGTGCGGGCGCTGAACAATTCGTTGGCAGCCGCTTTCACCGCCAAGGCGGCGGCCATTCCGCACGACCGTTTCGAGGAGCTGATGGAGCGCCTGGAAACGCTGGAAGAGCTGCTGCCCGACAGCGACGACGTGCAGATCGACGAATCGACCGTGCTGGACCTGTCGGGCCACGAGACCTCGGAGCTGGAAGTGGCGACCGAAGGCGGCTCGGCGCCCACGCCCGCCATGCTGGCCTGGGCGCGCGAGCTGCAGGTAGGCAGCTGGTTCATGCTCGATTTCCGTGGCCGCAACGAGCCGGTGCAGCTGGCCTGGCAGGGCTTGCGGCGCCAGCTGTCGCTGTTCGTCACGCCCAGCGGGCGCTGCGTGCTGTTCCAGCAGCAGCGGCTGGCGGCCTTCCTGCAGGCGGGGCTGCTGCTGCCGGCGCAGGACGAAGCCTTGACCGTGCGCGCCACCCGCAATGCGCTGGCGCGGCTGGACGTGGACCCGGCGCGTCTGTTGAGCTGACGGCTCGGGCCGGCGCGGCTTGTCTCAGTGGATGAGGCGGTCTTCCGGCGCAACGAACAACTCGTCCAGCACCAGCGTGTCGGGCTCCTTGCCCAGGCTCCAGAAGACCATCAGCACGATGATCTTGATGTCGTCCAGCGCGATCGGCGCCACGCCGATCGCACTGGCGCGGTCGACCACCATCTCCCGCATCGGCGGCGGCAGCACGCCGGCCGATTCGAGGAAGCTGATGAAGCCGATGGACTCCTCGCCCAGCAGGTCCTGCTCGGCGGGCGTGTAGACGCGGATGCTGGTTTGCTGCTGCTCGCCGGTGTAGCACTCGGCGACGCTGGCCAGGCCGTCCAGCCAGGACAGTGCTTCCTGGATCTCGTCCGACTCGAAGCCCGCGGAGGACAGCTTCCGCGCCAACTGGTCATGGTCCGGGCAGGCGTCCGGACGCCAGTAGTTTTCGTACAGGTAGACGAGGACGTCGAACATGAATTGACTATACCCCACGGGTTTACGCTCGCCGGACGGAAACAAAACGGCCTTTCCGGCGTGTGTGCCGGGCTGCCCGAAACGGGTATCAGGCCAGGCCGCGGCGCTGGAACAGACCACCCGGCAGGCGCACCACCTGGCCGTCGAGCTCCAGCTCCAGCAGACGGGCCTGCAGCTGCGGCGCCGGCCAGCCGCAGCGGGCGATCAGCGCGTCCAGCGTGGCGGGGTCGTGGCCGAGAGCGGCCAGCACAGGGTCCGATTCGCCTTCGCCGGCGACGGCCGCCATGTCTGCATCGGCTTCGGGCGTCGGCACCCGTGCCCTGCCGCCCAGTTCCTCCAGCACGTCGTCCACCTGCTCCACCAGCTTGGCGCCTTGCTTCAAGAGCGCATGGCAGCCGCGGGACTGCACCGCGTGGATGGAGCCGGGGATCGCGAAGACGTCGCGGCCCGCCTCCAGCGCCAGCCGGGCGGTGATCAACGAGCCCGAGCGCAGCGCCGCTTCCACCACCAGCGTGCCGCGGGCCAGACCGGCGATGATGCGGTTGCGCATCGGAAAGTGCTCGGCCAGCGGTGGCGCGCCCAGCGCGAACTCCGACAGCAGCAGCCCCTCGCGGGCGATGCGGCGGGTCAAGGCTTCGTGCCGGCTGGGGTAGATGCGGTCCAGCCCGGTGCCCACCACCGCGACGGTGCTGCCGGCGCCGCCCAGCGCGCCCTCATGCGCCGCGCCGTCGATGCCCAGCGCCAGGCCGGACACCACCGTCCAGCCCGCTTCGCTCAGCGCCCGGCCGAAGGCGCGGGCGTTGTCCAGGCCTTGCGCGGTCGGGTTGCGGCTGCCGACGATGGCGACCGCCTCGCGCTGCAGCAGTTCGATGCGCCCGTGCGCGTAGAGCAGCAGCGGCGGGTCGGCCGCCTGCAACAGCGCCGGTGGGTAGGCTGCATCGCCCAGCGTGACGATCTGGCGGCCTTCGCCTTGCGCCAGCCAGGCCAGCGTGCGCGTCAGCAGGTCGGTGTGGAAGCCGTCGGGCTCGGCCGCCAGCAAGGCGCCCGCGGCCGGCCCGGCCACCTGGGCAATGGCGGCTTCACCCGCCTGCAGCACTGCCTGCGGGCTGCCGAACGCCGCCAGCAGCTTGCGCGCCTTGGCGCGACCCAATCCTTCTCCGGCCGTCAACCTCAGCCACGCCCCGACTTCATTCGGGTCGGTCATGGCGCAGCGCCTAGTCGGGCTGGGTGAAACGATCGCCGGCCCGGACGGGCGCCTGCACCTGGAGGATCAGCGCGTACGACACGCGGTCGAACACGCTGAACACGAACAGCAGCCCGTTGCGCTCGTCGGGCAGCTGCATCACGGCGCGGTCGGGGTCGCTGCGGTCCACCGTGGTGGCACCGCGCTGCCACAGCGACAGCACATGGCCACGCTCCATGCCGTCGGCCGAGCCGCGGTTCAGCGAGACGATCTGGTTCTGGCCCGCGCTCAGGGCGTCGCCGTAGATGGCGATGATGCGGCCGTTGACCGGGTTGGCCGGCGCATGCGGCGCATAGCTGCTGAAGTCGCGCGAAGGCACCGGCGCGAGGCGATCGCCGATGCCCACTTCCTCGCGGTTGCTGATGATGCGCACCGTGGCCGGCACCACCTGGGCCTTGCCGTCGGCGGTGGCCACCGTGTCGCCGGGGCGCACGAACTCGGCGGTGCCGACGAACCGCGCCTCATGGCCCAGCACTTCCTGCGTCTCGGGGTCGCGCAGCGGCTTGGTCTCGCGGAACAGGCGCCAATCGCGCAGGCCGCCCAGGTCGCCGCGCACGTAGGCCAGCTCGCCGCGCGACATCAGCACCCGGCCCTCGGGCGCGGCCACCACGCGCGGGGCGCCGCCCAGCTCGTCGGTGTTGAACACCACCGCCTCGTTCAGGAAGGGCGCGATCAGGTGCAGCGGCACCGACGAGATGGCGTCGTTGCCCACCGGGCCGCTGCGCACGCGGGGCGACAGCTTGACGGTGGCGTTGCTGCCGCCACCCACCGGCTGGCCCAGGCGCAGGCGCGCGCGGTCGCCGCTGCGGTCCAGCCACAGCACCTGGCCGGGGTAGATCAGGTGCGGGTTGCGGATGTCGGCCAGGTTCATGCCCCACAGCTCGGGCCAGCGCCAGGGCTTGCGCAGGAACAGGCCGGAGATGCGCCACAGCGTATCACCGGACTTGACGGTGTAGGAGTCGGGTGCGTCGGGGGCCAGTTCCTCGAACGGCACGCCTTGCTGGGCGACCTGCTGGGCGGTGCTGCGCTGGGCGGGCGTGACCGGCAGCGTGGCCTGGGCCGTGGCCGTGGCGGCCGCCGCCAGTGCCAACAGGCCGGCGCCGACGCGGACGGCTCCGGCAAGAGGGCCGGCAGGACGCGGGCGCAGGGAGCGACGAATCATGAAGGGGGATCTCCGGGGACTTGCATCACGACCGAAACCGACGGTGCAAAATCACGGGTTGCCGAACGGTCTGCGACTGCACCAGCGAACGTGGCCTTGACCGGGCCGCGGAAATGCTCACATGTTGCCGCAGATTGTGCCCATAGACCCTTGATATCGCAACGAAAGTGCCCATTTGTGGCACCTTGCGCAAAGCAGCCGCACCGGGCTGCGCCACCCGGCGATCACGCACCCCTTCCATGGCCTTGCTTCCCATCCTTCGCTACCCCGATCCCCGCCTGCATACCGTCGCCAAGCCGGTCAAGGAGGTGGACGACCGCATCCGCCAGCTGGCCGACGACATGCTGGAGACGATGCGCGCCTCGGACGGCGTGGGCCTGGCCGCCACCCAGGTGGACGTGCACGAGCGGGTGATCGTGATGGACACCTCCGAGACGCACGACCAGCCGCGGGTGCTGATCAACCCCGAGATCATCGAGCGCAGCGCCGAGATGATGGTGGGCGACGAAGGCTGCCTGTCGGTGCCCAGCATCTACGACAAGGTGGAGCGCCATGCCCGCGTGAAGGTGCGGGCGCTGGGCCGCGACGGCCAGCCGTATGAATTCGAGGCCGAGGGCCTGACCGCCGTGTGCGTGCAGCACGAGATGGACCACCTGATGGGCAAGGTGTTCGTCGAGTACCTCAGCCCCCTCAAGCGCAACCGCATCAAGAGCAAGATGCTCAAGAAGACGCGGGAAGAGGAGCGGTGACCGGCGCGACCTTGCGCGTCGGCTTTGCCGGCACGCCCGAATTCGCGCAGGCGGCACTGGCCCGGCTGCACGAGGCGGGTTTCAGCGTGCCGCTGGTGCTTACCCAACCCGACCGCCCGGCCGGCCGCGGCATGAAGCTGCAGGCTTCGCCCGTCAAGCAGTACGCGCTGGCCCACGCCATGCCCGTGGCCCAGCCCCGCAGCCTGAAGCTGGACGGCAAATACCCCGACGAAGCCCGCATGGGCGAGCAGGCGCTGCGCGACGCCGCGCTGGACGTGCTGGTGGTGGCGGCCTATGGCCTCATCCTGCCGCAATGGGTGCTCGACCTGCCGCGCCTGGGCTGCCTGAACATCCATGCCTCGCTGCTGCCGCGCTGGCGCGGCGCGGCGCCGATCCACCGCGCCATCGAGGCGGGTGACGCCGACACCGGCATCACCATCATGCAGATGGACGCCGGCCTGGACACCGGCGACATGCTGATGGAAGAGCGCGTCGCCATCGCCCCCGACGACACCACCGCCACGCTGCACGACCGCCTGGCCGCGCTAGGCGGCCGGCTGATCGTCGAAGCCCTGGAAGCCGCGGCCTGCGGTGGCCTGCAGCGCACGCCGCAGCCGGCCGAAGGGGTGACCTACGCGCACAAGATCGAGAAGGCCGAAGCCGCCATCGACTGGCGCCTGCCGGCCGAGGTGATCGCCCGCCGCGTGCGCGCCTTCGACCCGTTCCCCGGCGCCAGCTTCGAGCATGCGGGCGAGACGCTGAAGCTGTGGCAGGCCGCGCTGCGCCCCGGCATGCCCGGCGCGGCGCCTGGCACCGTGCTGGCGGCCGACGCGGGCGAGCTGGTGGTGGCCTGCGGCGAAGGGGCGCTGGCGCTGCTGCAGCTGCAGCGGCCGGGCGGCAAACGCCAGCCGACGACGGCGCTGCTGCAGGCGCGGCCCATCGCGGCCGGCGTGTGCCTGCAGGCGGCGCCCGGCGCGGGCGATTGAACTCCCGCCCGTCGGCCGCATCTACTGCAGCCAAGGTGCCGCAGGGCACGACGAAAGGACGGACCCCATGTTCAATCTGCTGAAAACCGCCGTGCTGATGGCGGCGATCACGGCGCTCTTCGTGGCCATCGGCGGCCTCATCGGCGGCCGCAGCGGGATGACCATCGCGCTCATCGTGGCACTGGGCATGAACTTCTTCAGCTACTGGTTCAGCGACAAGCTGGTGCTGAAGATGTACAACGCCCGCGAGGTGGATGAGTCCACCGCGCCGCAGTTCTACCGCATGGTGGCCGAGCTGGCCCAGCGCGCCCAGCTGCCGATGCCGCGTGTGTACCTGATCGAGGAAGACGCGCCCAACGCCTTCGCCACCGGCCGCAACCCGGACAACGCGGCCGTGGCCGCCACCACCGGCATCCTGCGCGTGCTCAGCGACCGCGAGCTGCGCGGCGTGATGGCGCACGAGCTGGCGCACGTGAAGCACCGCGACATCCTGATCAGCACCATCAGCGCCACCATGGCCGGTGCCATCTCGATGCTGGCCAACTTCGCGATGTTCTTCGGCGGTCGCGACAGCGAAGGCCGGCCGGCCAACCCGATCGCCGGCCTGCTGGTGATGCTGCTGGCGCCGCTGGCGGCCAGCCTGATCCAGATGGCGATCAGCCGCGCCCGCGAGTTCGAGGCCGACCGCGGCGGCGCCGAGATCTCGGGCGACCCGCAGGCGCTGGCCAGTGCGCTGCAGAAGATCCACAACTTTGCCCGCGGCATTCCGTTCGAGACGACCGAGCGCAACCCGGCAACGGCGCAGATGATGATCATGAACCCGCTGTCGGGTGGCGGGCTGCGGGGCCTGTTCAGCACCCACCCTTCCACCGAGGAACGGGTGGCCCGCCTGCTGGCCATGGCACGCTGAGCGTTACGTTCAAGTCGGCCCGGGGTGGGCCGAAAACGGAAGGGTCTGCCCTCACCGTGTCGCGCCCACCGCCATGCCCCGCTCCCTTGCCTCCTGGATGCTGCTCGCCGCCCTGGCCCTGGCCGGCTGTGAGCGCCTGGGCATCGAGACGCCCGAGCTGCAGGCCCAGCGCAAGGAAGCCGAGGGCAAGGCCATCGGTGCCGCCTGCCGCCATGCGGCCCGCGCCATCGAAGACTGCTACACGCTGAACAAGAAGGCCGACAAGGCCGCGGTGTTTGCCGGCTGGCGCGAGATGAACGACTACATGCGCGAGAACCAGATCGAGCCGGTGACCCCGCAGATCGCCCGCGCCGAACCGCCCGCCAAGCCCGCCTCGGCCACCGAGGAAGGCGCCGAGGCTCACGGCGACCAGCACGCCGAAAAGACCGACAAGCCGGCCAAGGGCCGCAAGGGCGATAAGGGCGACGCCTGACGGCGGCCCCGGCGGGCGCCGACAATGGCGCCAATGACTTCCCCTTCCAACGGCAGCGCGCGTCCGTCCGCAGCGCCGCTGCCCACCTGGCGCCACCCGGCCTTTCGCCGCGGGCTGGTCGAGATGCTGGAAATCGCGCCGGGTCTGGCCGCCTGGGGCCTGGTGGCCGGCGTGGCCATGGCCAAGAGCGGTCTGGGCGTGCCGATGGCGCTTTTCATGTCGCTGGTGGTGTTCGCCGGCAGTGCGCAGCTGGCCTCGCTGCCGCTGATCGCCGCTGGCGCGCCGATCTGGGTGGTGTGGGCCACCGCGCTGTGCATCAACCTGCGCTTCGTCGTCTTCAGCACCCAGTGGCGGCCTTACTTCGGCCATCTGCCGCGGCGCCTGCGGTTGGTGTTGGGTTACTTCACGGCCGACCTGAACTACGTGGTGTTCATGCGCCGTTTCCCGGAGCCCAAGCCGGGGCCTGACCAGCTGCCCTACTTCTGGGGCGGCGTCGCCTGCAACTGGGTGAGTTGGCAGGTGCCCTCGATCGCCGGCATCGTGCTGGCCGACCAGATTCCCACCGAATGGGGCCTGGCCTTCGCCGGCACCATGGCGCTGGTGGCGCTCATGGGCACGATGCTGGGCAGCTTTTCCACCTGGGTGGCGGCGGGCGTGGCCGGCGCTGCGGCGGTGGCGGCCTATGCCCTGCCGCTGCGGCTGAACATCGTCATCGCCATCGCCGCTGCGGTGGCCATGGGCGTGATGCTGGAACACCTGCAGCCGCGCAAGACGCCGGGGGGCGCGCGATGAGCACCTGGGAAACCATCCTCACCATCATCGGCCTGGGCGCCATCACCGTGATCACGCGCTCGTTCTTCCTGTTCCCCGACAAGGAAGTGCCCATCCCGGCCTGGCTGCGCGAGGGGCTGCGTTACGCGCCGCTGGCGGCCATGGCCGCCGTGGTGGTGCCCGAACTGTTGATCACGCAGGGGGAGCTGATCCACACCTGGCGCGACGCACGGGTGTTCGGCGCCCTGGCCGGCGCGCTGTATTTCTGGTGGCGCCGCGGCATGCTGGGCACCATCGTCGTGGGCACCGCGGTGATGCTGGCGCTGCGTTTCGTTCTCGGCTGGTAACCGGCGCCCCCTGATGGCGGGGGCGGCGCTCCTAGAATCGCGGCCTTCAGACCGAGGGCCCCATGAACGTCATCCGCTTCTCCGATCTCATCGAGCAAGGCCGCGTCGCCGGCCAACGTGTCTTCATCCGCGCCGACCTGAACGTGCCGCAGGATGACGACGGCCGCATCACCGAGGACACGCGCGTGCGCGCTTCGGTGCCCTGCATCCAGATGGCGCTCGACGCCGGCGCGGCGGTGATGGTCACCTCGCACCTGGGCCGCCCCACCGAAGGCGCCTTCAAACCCGAGGATTCGCTGGCGCCGGTGGCCCAGCGCCTGGGCGAGCTGCTGGGCCGCGAAGTGCCGCTGGTGGCCGACTGGGTGGACGGCGTGGACGTGAAGCCCGGCAGCGTGGTGCTGCTGGAGAACTGCCGCGTCAACAAGGGCGAGAAGAAGAACAGCGAAGAGCTGGCGCGCAAGATGGCGGCGCTGTGCGACATCTTCGTGCACGACGCCTTCGGCACCGCGCACCGCGCCGAAGCCAGCACCTACGGCATCGCGCAGTACGCCAAGGTGGCCTGCGCCGGCCCGCTGCTGGCGGCCGAGATCGACGCCATCACCCAGGCGCTGGCCAGCCCCAAGCGGCCGCTGGTGGCCATCGTGGCCGGCTCCAAGGTCAGCACCAAGCTCACCATCCTGCAGGCGCTGTCCAAGAACGTGGACGGCCTGATCGTCGGCGGCGGCATCGCCAATACCTTCATGCTGGCCGCCGGCCTGAAGATCGGCAAGAGCCTGGCCGAGCCCGACCTGATCGGCGAGGCCAAGGCGGTGATCGAATCGATGAAGGCGCGCGGCGCGGCCGTGCCCATCCCGGTGGACGTGGTGACGGCCAAGGCCTTCGCAGCCGATGCGCCGGCCACCGTGAAGGCCGCCACCGACGTGGCCGACGACGACCTGATCCTGGACATCGGCCCCCAGACCGCCGAACTGCTGGCGCAGCAGCTCAAGGCCGCCGGCACCATCGTCTGGAACGGTCCGGTGGGCGTGTTCGAGTTCGATGCCTTCGCCAAGGGCACCGAGACGGTGGCCAAGGCCATCAGCGAGAGCAGCGCCTTCAGCATCGCCGGTGGTGGCGACACGCTGGCGGCGATCGCCAAGTACGACGTCAAGGTCGGCTACATCTCCACCGGCGGCGGCGCCTTCCTGGAAGTGCTGGAAGGCAAGACGCTGCCCGCGTTCGAGATTCTGCAAAAGCGCGCCGCCGGCTGACGGCGCGGCCCGGGGTGGGTCGCAGCAGTACGTGGCGTGGCCCGGGACGGCATATCAAAAATTCGCAGCGGGAATGCGGGCGGGCGCCTCGCGTTCCGCAGTACGCTGCGAACCTTGCGTGAAGCTTGCAACGACTTTGCGCAGAGATCCCAGGAGACCCCATGGCTAAAGAACTTTCCCCGGCTGAACAGGCATTGCGTGACGCCGCCTTCGAATACCACCGCGCCCCTTCGCGCGGCAAGATCTCGGTCACGCCGACCAAGGCGCTGCTGAACCAGCGCGACCTGTCGCTGGCCTATTCGCCCGGGGTGGCCTACCCGTGCCTGGCGATCGAGGAAGACCCGAACGCCGCTGCTGAATTCACCTCGCGCGGCAACCTGGTGGGCGTGGTCACCAACGGCACAGCGGTGCTGGGCCTGGGCGACATCGGCCCGCTGGCCGCCAAGCCGGTGATGGAAGGCAAGGGCTGCCTCTTCAAGAAGTTCGCCGGCATCGACGTGTTCGACATCGAGCTGGCCGAGAAGGACCCGGACAAGCTGATCGAGATCATCGCCGCGCTGGAGCCCACGCTCGGCGGCATCAACCTCGAGGACATCAAGGCCCCCGAGTGCTTCTACATCGAGAAGGCGCTGAAGGACCGGATGAAGATCCCGGTCTTCCACGACGACCAGCACGGCACGGCCATCATCTCGGGCGCTGCGCTGCTCAACGGCCTGGAACTGGTGGGCAAGAAGCTCAGCGAAGTCAAGCTGGTGGCCTCCGGTGCCGGCGCCGCCGCCATCGCCTGCCTGGACGTGATGGTGGGCCTGGGCGTGCCGCGCGACAACATCTTCGTGGTCGATTCGCGCGGCGTCATCCAGAGCGAGCGTGAAGACGCGCGCAACGGCAAGCTCGACGAAAGCAAGCAGCGCTACTGCCAGAAGACCAACGCCCGCACGCTGGCCGACGTGGTCAAGGGCTGCGACGTGTTCCTGGGCTGCTCGGCCGCCGGCGTGCTGACGCCCGAGATGGTGAGCAGCATGGGCCCCAAGCCGCTGATCCTGGCGCTGGCCAACCCCGAGCCGGAGATCCGCCCCGAGCTTGCGCTGGCTGCGCGGCCCGACTGCATCATCGCCACCGGCCGTTCGGACTATCCGAACCAGGTGAACAACGTGCTGTGCTTCCCGTACATCTTCCGGGGTGCGCTGGATTGCGGGGCCACCCGCATCACCGAAGAGATGAAGCTGGCCTGCGTGCGCGAGATCGCCGCGCTGGCCAAGGCCGAGATCAGCGACGAGGTGGCCGCCGCCTACCCGGGCCAGGAACTGCACTTCGGCCCCGAATACATCATTCCCAAGCCCTTCGATTCGCGGCTGATCCTGCGCATCGCGCCGGCCGTGGCCGAAGCTGCGGCCGCCAGCGGCGTGGCCACCCGGCCCATCGCCGACATCGAGGCCTACCGCCAGTCGCTCACCCGCTTCGTCTACCAGACCGGCATGGTGATGCGCCCGGTGTTCGCCGCCGCCAAGGCGCAGCCCGCCCGCGTGGCCTACGCCGAAGGTGAAGACGAGCGCACCCTGCGGGCGGTGCAGATCGTGCTGGACGAAGGCCTGGCCCGTCCCATCCTGATCGGCCGCCCGGCCGTCATCGCGATGCGCATCGAGCGTGCCGGCCTGCGGATCAAGCCTGGCGTCAACGTGGAGGTGGTCGATCCCGAGAACGACAACCGCTACCGCGCCTACTGGGAGGACTACCAGCGCCTGATGGGCCGCGAGGGCGTCACGCCCGACATGGCCAAGGCCGCGGTGCGCCGCTCCAACACGCTGATCGCCGCGATGATGGTGCGCCGCGGTGATGCCGACGCGATGCTGTGCGGCCTGGTGGGCCGCTTCGAGCAGCACCTGGACCACGTGCGCGACCTGATCGGCCGTGCACCCGGTGCCAACACCTTCGCCACGATGAACGCGGTACTGCTGGAAAACCGCATGCTGTTCATCGCCGACACCTTCGTGAACGAAGAGCCGAGCAGCGAAGCCCTGGCCGAGATCGCCTCGATGGCGGCCGACGAGCTGCGCCGCTTCGGCGTGACGCCCAAGGCGGCCTTCCTGTCGCACTCGATGTTCGGCTCCAGCACGCGGGCTTCGGCCAAGCGCATGCGCCGGGCCGCAGCGCTGTTCCGCGAGAAGCATCCCGAGATCGAGTGCGAAGGCGAGCTGCATGGCGATGCTGCGCTGTCGGAAGACATCCGCGGCCGCTTCCTGCCCGAGAACCAGCTCACCGGCGAAGCCAACCTGCTGCTGCTGCCCAACATCGACGCGGCGCACATCCTGTTCAACGTGCTCAAGGTCACCAGCGGCAATGGCGTGACCGTGGGCCCGGTGCTGCTGGGTGCCGCCCGCCCGGTGCACATCCTCACCCCTTCGGCCACCGTGCGCCGCATCGTCAACATGACGGCGCTGGTGGTGGCCGACGTGGCGGCGCAGGCTGCCGCTGCCGCCTGAGCCGACCTAGACCCAACCGACCCCGATCCACCTCACATGAACCGTCAAACCAAGATCGTTGCCACGCTGGGCCCTGCCTCTTCCTCACCCGAAGTGCTGGAGCGGATGATCCGCGCCGGCGTGGACGTGGTGCGGCTGAACTTCTCGCACGGCAAGGCGCAGGACCACATCGACCGGGCCGCGATGGTGCGTGAGGTGGCGCGGCGCGTCGGCAAGGCCGTGGCCGTGATGGCCGACCTGCAGGGCCCGAAGATCCGCGTCGGCAAGTTCGAAGGCGGCAAGACCGAGCTGGTGCCCGGCCAGCGCTTCGTGCTGGACGGCGGCACCACCGAGCTGGGCACCAACGAGCGCGTGGGCCTGGACTACAAGGAACTGCCGCGCGACGTGAAGCCCGGCGACGTGCTGCTGCTCAACGACGGCCTGCTGGTGCTGGACGTGGAGGGCGTGCACGGCGACCAGGTGCACACCATCGTGCGCATCGGCGGCGAGCTGTCCAACAACAAGGGCATCAACAAGCAGGGCGGTGGCCTGACCGCGCCGGCGCTGACCGGCAAGGACATGGAAGACATCAAGACGGCGATGAGCTTCCAGTGCGAGTACGTGGCGGTGAGCTTCCCCAAGAACGCCACCGACATGGAAATGGCGCGCCAGCTGGCCAACATGGCCGGCGAGCCGTGGCGCCACAAGCCCGCGATGATCGCCAAGATCGAGCGCAGCGAAGCCATCCCGGTGCTGGAGCAGATCCTCAAGGCCAGCGACGGCATCATGGTGGCGCGTGGCGACCTGGCGGTGGAAGTGGGCAACGCGGCGGTGCCGGCGCTGCAAAAGCGCATGATCAAGATGGCCCGCGAGATGGACAAGGTGGCCATCACCGCCACGCAGATGATGGAGAGCATGATCGTCAACCCGGTGCCCACCCGCGCCGAGGTGAGCGACGTGGCCAACGCGGTGCTGGACGGCACCGACGCGGTGATGCTCAGCGCCGAGACGGCCGCCGGTCGCTACCCGGTGGAAACCATCGAGCAGATGGCCGCCATCGCCTTCGAGGCCGAACGTGCCGAGGACGTGCGGCTGGACGCCGACTTCAGCAACAAGCGCTTCGGCCGCATCGACCAGTCGATCGCGATGGGCGCGCTGTTCACCGCGCACCACCTGGGCTGCAAGGCGATCCTGGCGCTGACCGAAAGCGGCTCGACCGCGCTGTGGATGAGCCGTCACCGCATCCACACGCCGATCTACGGCCTGACCAGCCAGGCCACCAGCGAGCGCCGCATGGCGCTGTACCGCAACGTGCAGCCGATGATCATGCCCACCTTCACCGACCGCGATGCGGCGCTGGAAAAGGCCGAGGCCCTGCTCATCGAGCGTGGCGTGCTGATGCCGGGCGACACCTACGCCATCACCTGCGGCGAGCCGATGGGTTATCCCGGCGGCACCAACATGCTGAAAGTTTGCAGAGTGGGTTAGTCGAGGCGGAACGACACGCCGGTGATGAACAGCGTGTCGCCCTTCTTCAGCCCGGGGCCCGGGTCGCTGTCGTAGCGGTGCGAGACGCTGGCCGTCAGGGCCAGGCGGCTGGTCATCGCCACCGACAGGCTGGCGTCGAACACCGCGCGGTATTGGTCGTTGTTGCGCAGGTTGGGCAGCAGCGTCAGCTTCTGGCGGAAGGTGGTGGTATCGGTGAAGCGGTGGCTCGACTCTTCGGCCAGGATCAGCTCGGTGTTGCTGTACGAATCCCGCTCGCTGCCGTCCACCACTTCAGGCTCCACGTAGCGCTCGCGCGAGTAGCCCAGGCCGGTCGAGATATCGAAGGTGAGGTCGTCGCGCCGGATCACGTGGTAGCCGGCGCCAGCGCCGATGGATGCGCGCGACGACAGGTTGGCTGGCTCGTCACGCAGCGCATCGAACTGGCCGAAGCCGAACCAGCGGGTGTTCAGGTCGCGCTGGTAGTGCGTGCCGGCCGACAGGCGGTTGTCCGATTCGGCGCCGTCGTTCTTCACGTACAGCGCCTTCGCATTGAGCGTCAGCTTGTCCTGGGTCGTGGCCTTGACGGCCTCGCCGCTGAGGTTGATGCTGGTGGCGTCGCTGTTGCCGGACGAGAGACTGGCGCCCGCGGTGAACAGGGCGCGCCACTGGCCGTCGTTCTTGACGGTCACCTGCGCAAGGGCGCTGAGCGGCGCCAGCGTGGTGGTCAGGCAGGCGGCGGCAAGGGCAAGTCGCATCGGCGGCATCAGTCGGTCCTTCAGCGTGGGCGGGGTCTGTAACCCCTCGGGGTGGTAGGAGCCGCTTCGTTGGCAAGCGCCGATCCCGCACTGCAGCAATTGCTTGCGCACCCCCGGTTACGACGGAGGTACATCCCCGCCTTCGGACCGTAAAATCCTTCACATCGGAGCGCTGCGCCCACCCGGCCCCGCGTCCTCCCACAGCATCACCCACTCTTCCCAGGAAGTTGCCATGCCTCTCGTTTCGATGCGCCAGCTGTTGGACCACGCGGCCGAAAACGGCTACGGAATCCCGGCGTTCAACGTCAACAACCTCGAGCAGGTCCAGGCCGTGATGTCGGCGGCGGACGAAGTCGGCGCGCCGGTCATCCTGCAGGCCAGCGCCGGTGCCCGCAAGTACGCCGGCGAGCCCTTCATCAAGCACCTGATCCAGGCCGCGGCCGAGATGTACCCGCACATCCCGCTGGTCATGCACCAGGACCACGGCACCAGCCCCAAGGTCTGCGAAGGCGCCATCCAGCTGGGCTTCGGCTCGGTGATGATGGACGGCTCGCTGATGGAAGACGGCAAGACCCCGGCTTCGTTCGACTACAACGTCGATGTCACCCGCCGTGTGGTCGACATGGCGCACAAGGTGGGCGTCACCGTCGAAGGTGAGCTGGGCTGCCTGGGCAACCTCGAAACCGGCGAAGCCGGCGAGGAAGACGGCATCGGCGCCGAAGGCAAGCTGGACCACAGCCAGATGCTGACCGACCCCGAAGAAGCCGCCGTCTTCGTCAAGGCCACCCAGCTGGACGCGCTGGCGATCGCCATCGGCACCAGCCACGGCGCCTACAAGTTCTCGCGCAAGCCCACCGGCGACATCCTGGCCATCAGCCGCGTCAAGGAAATCCACGCCCGCATCCCCAACACCCACCTGGTGATGCACGGCTCCTCGTCGGTGCCGGAAGACCTGCTGGCCATCATCAACCAGTACGGCGGCAAGATGAAGGAAACCTACGGCGTGCCCGTCGAGGAAATCCAGGAAGCCATCAAGTTCGGCGTGCGCAAGATCAACATCGACACCGACATCCGCCTGGCGATGACCGGTGCGGTGCGCAAGTTCATGGCCGAGAACCCGGACAAGTTCGACGCCCGCGAATGGCTCAAGCCCGCGCGTGAAGCCGCCAAGCAGATCTGCAAGCAGCGCTACCTCGAGTTCGGCTGCGAAGGCCAGGCCGGCAAGATCAAGGGCCAGTCGCTGACCGACATGGCCGCCGCCTACGCGGCCGGCAAGCTGGCGCAAACCGTCGTCTGATGGGGCAGGCCCGCCGATAGAATCGCGGGCTTTTCTCACACCGGCCCGTACCGGGCCCGCCGAGCCATGACAGCCGCCCTGCACACGTCGTCGATCACCTCGCTGCCCCTGCTTGCCCGGGGCAAGGTCCGCGACAACTACGCGGTGGGCGACGACCGGCTGCTGATGGTGGCCAGCGACCGCCTCTCGGCCTTCGACGTCATCATGGGCGAGCCGATCCCGGGCAAGGGCGAACTGCTCACGCGCATGGCGCTGTTCTGGTTCGACCGGCTCAAGGACATCGTGCCCAACCACCTGACCGGCGAAGCGCCGGAAAGCGTGGTGGCGCCCGCCGAGGTGGCGCAGGTCAAGGGCCGCTCGATGCTGGTCAAGCGCCTGAAGCCGCTGCCCATCGAAGCCGTGGTGCGCGGCTATCTGGCCGGCAGCGGCTGGGCCGAATACCAGAAGACCGGCGAAGTCTGCGGCGTCAAGCTGCCCGCCGGCCTGAAGAACGCCAGCCGCCTGCCCGAGCCCATCTTCACCCCGGCCACCAAGGCCGAGATGGGCGACCACGACGAGAACATCTCTTTCGAGAAGATGGTCGAGGTGGTGGGCCGCGACCGCGCCGAGGCGGTGCGCCGCATCGCCATCAGCCTGTACACCGAGGCGGCGGCCTACGCCCTGACCAAGGGCATCATCATCGCCGACACCAAGTTCGAGTTCGGCCTGGACGAAGACGGCACGCTGACGCTGATGGACGAGGTGCTGACGCCCGACTCCTCGCGCTACTGGCCGGTGGAGAGCTACGTCGAAGGCGTCAACCCGCCCAGCTACGACAAGCAGTTCGTGCGCGACTGGCTGGAGCAGGCCCAGGTCGATGGCCGCCCCTGGGGCAAGACCGCGCCGGCGCCCGCGCTGCCGGCCGACGTGGTGGCCAAGACCGCCGACAAGTACCAGGAAGCCTTGCGGCGTCTCGTCGAAGCGGGCTGAGGGCAGGCGCGTGGCCATCATGCGCTCCCGACTGCTGACCCGCCTGGACGCCGCCATCGCGAAGGCGCGCAACCCGGTGGAGGTGGCCTGCCTGAAGGCGGAGCGCGCCTGCTTTCTCGCCCGCCAGGGCCAGATGGCGCAGGCCCGGCTGCTGGTGGATGCGCTGCACACCCAGTTCGCGTGGCGGCCACATGCCGCGGTGAGCGCCTGGCTCAGCCTGGCCGAAGGCCTGCACGACTACTACACGCGCCTGGGCGGCTCGGCCCGCGACCGCGTGATGCGGGCGCATGCGCTGTCGGGCGCGGCGCACCTGGCGCCGTTGCGGGCCTTGAGCGCCGCCTGGCTGGCCCACATGGACATGGCCAGCCACGACATGGCCCGCATGGTGCAGCACGTGCGCGAGGCGCTGCAGGGCGCCCAGCCCGACCACCACTCGGCCCGTTCACGCGCCTGTCTGGTGGTGGCCTATGCCTACCACTTCGCGGGCGACGAGAACCGGGCCTTGCCTTGGTACGCCCGCTCGCGCTTCCACGCCACGGCCGATGGTGACGAGGCGCACCTGTCGGCGCTGATGCACAACCAGGCCTCGCTGCGCGGCACGCAGGCCCGGCTGGCGGCGATGTTCGGCGAGGCCTCTCCCGAGGCCACGCGGCAGGCGCTGCTGAGCAGCGAATCCATCACCCGCTTCGACGCCGGCATCGGCACCGCGGCGCTGGTGTCGCTGGTGCCGATGATGCAGGCCCAGCTGCTCACGCATGACCAGCGCTGGGCCGAGGCGCTGGCGCTGTTCGAGCTGCACTTCGACACGGCCATGGCCGATGGCCTGGAACGCATGAAGCCCTGCTTCCTGGCCGACCGCGCCTGGTGCCGGCTGCAACTGGGTGAGCCCAAGCCGGCGCTGGCCGATGCCGAGGCTGCCGAAGCCAGCCTGCGCCAGCCCTGCGACCTGGACGACCGCGCGCTGGCGCAGGCCCGCCTGGCGCAGGTGAAGGAGAAGCTGGGTCAGGCACGCGAGGCCGCGCTGTTGCGCGAGCGTGCCCGCAGCGATCTGCAGGCCCACCGCAGCGAGCAGGAGCGCCTGGTGGCGCTGCTGGACGAAGCGCTGGCGGAAATAGCTCCGGCCAGCGCCTAGCGCGGCTTCAGTTCAGAACAGCGCCATGCTCAGCTTGCGCCGGTACTGGTCCACCACCGGGTCGGCCGGCGCGGCGGCCACCTTGCCGGTGAGTTACAGCGTGCCCTTGGCCTCGGCCGCGGCGGGCTTGGGCGCGGGCTTGGTCATCAGCTCGAGGATGGCGACGTAGTTCTTGCGCGCCAGCTCGTCCGACCAGGCCTTGTCGCGCATGATGATCTCGAGCAGCTCGTCCATCGCCTGCGTGAAGCGGCCGGCCGCGAAATGCGTCTGCGCCAGCTCGAAGCGGGCTTCGAAGTCGCGCTTGTTGGCCTGGATGGCGGCGGCCAGCGCGTCCGCGCTGCGGGCCTGAGGCGCCTTCTCGGCGGCTGCCAGCCAGTGGCCCAGCGCGGCGATGCGCGCATCCAGCACGGCCTTGCTGGCCACCGGTTCCAGTGCGGCGCGGGCCTGCGCCACCAGGCCGCTTTCCAGCAGCAGCTTGACGTAGTCGCAGCGCACGGCGTCGTTGCCGGGGTCGATGGCCACCGCATGCTGCAGCTTGGCCAGCGCAGCATCGGTGTCGCCTTCGGCGACCAGTTCTTCGGCCTCTTCGGTCTCGTGCTCGGCTTCCAGCGCGTCCTCGGAAGGCACGTGCTTGTCCAGGAATTGGCGGATCTGCGCCTCGGGCAGGGCGCCGACGAAGCCGTCCACCGGCTGGCCCTGGTGGAACATCACGCAGAACGGAATGGAGCGCACGCCGAAGGCCTGGCTGAGCTGGCCGGCGATCTCGGGCTGGTCATCGCTGTTGAGCTTGGCCAGCACGAAACGGCCGGCGTACGCGGTCTCCAGCTTTTCCAGCAGCGGGCCCAGCGTGCGGCAGGGGCCGCACCAGGGGGCCCAGATGTCCAGCAGCACGGGCTGTTGCATGGACGCCTGGATGAGGTCGGCCTCGAAGTTCTGGAGCGTGATGTCGATCATGGCAACGAGAGAGGTGAATGCGCACGCCTACAATTCAAGGCTTCCTGCAATCCACGGAGCGGCCCTTGAACAGCGCAGCGCCCGTGGTCGGTGTGGTGATGGGTTCCAGCAGCGACTGGGAAACCATGCAACACGCGGCCGCGATTCTCGCCGAGTTCGGCGTTCCCCACGAAGCCCGGGTCGTCTCGGCCCACCGCATGCCCGACGACATGTTCGCCTACGCCGAAAGCGCGCAGGCGCGGGGCCTGCAAGCCATCATCGCCGGTGCCGGCGGCGCCGCGCACCTGCCCGGCATGCTGGCCGCCAAGACGGTGGTGCCGGTGCTCGGTGTGCCGGTGGCCAGCCGCCACCTGCAAGGCGTCGATTCGCTGCACTCCATCGTGCAGATGCCCAAGGGCATTCCGGTGGCCACCTTCGCCATCGGCACCGCCGGTGCGGGCAATGCCGCGCTGTTCGCGGTGGCCATGCTGGCCAACCACGATGAAGCCCTGCGCGCCAAGCTCGAAGCCTTCCGCGCGCGCCAGACCGAAGCCGCCCGCGCGATGACGCAGGAGCTGAAGTGACGGTGCCCGCCACCTTGCCCGCGCCGCTGCTGCCCGGTGCCACGCTGGGCGTGATGGGCGGCGGCCAGCTGGGCCGCATGTTCGTGCATGCCGCCCAGGCCATGGGCTATGCCACCGCGGTGCTGGAAGCCGATGCCGCCAGCCCCGCCGGCCAGGCCTCGCAGCACCAGGTGCTGGCCGCGTACACCGACGCGCAGGGCCTGGCGCAGCTGGCAGACCTGTCGACGGCCATCACCACCGAATTCGAGAACGTGCCGGCGCAGGCGCTCCAGACGTTGGCCGCGCAGCGCTTCGTGGCGCCGGCCGCGGCCGCCGTGGCCGTGTGCCAGGACCGCGCTGCCGAAAAGGCCCACTTCCAAAGCTGCGGCGTGCCCTGTGCGCCGTACGCGGTCATCGAGTCGGCCGAGCAGCTGGCCGCGGTGGCCGACGAGCTGCTGCCCGGCATCCTCAAGACCGCGCGGTTGGGTTATGACGGCAAGGGCCAGGCGCGCGTGCGCAACCGCGACGAGCTGGCCGCTGCCTGGGCCGCGATGAAGCAGGCGCCCTGCGTGCTGGAAAAGCTGTTGCCGCTGCACCGCGAGATCAGCGTGGTGCTGGCCCGCGGCATCGATGGCGCCTGCGTGGAACTGCCGGTGCAGCAGAACCTGCACCGCGACGGCATCCTGGCCGTCACCCAGGTGCCGGCGCCCGACGTGCCCGAGGCGCTGCAGCGCCAGGCGGTGGACTGCGCCCGCTCGGTGGCCGCTTCGCTGCAGTACGTGGGCGTGCTGTGCGTGGAATTCTTCGTGCTGGCCGATGGCCGGCTGGTGGCCAACGAGATGGCGCCGCGGCCCCACAACTCGGGCCACTACAGCATCGACGCCTGCGATGTTTCGCAGTTCGAGCTGCAGGTACGCACGATGGCCGGCCTGCCGCTGGTGTCGCCGCGGCTGCATTCGCCCTCGGTGATGCTCAACCTGCTGGGCGACCTGTGGTTCGACGCGCAGGGCCATGAGCGCGATCCGGCCTGGGCCGGCGTGCTGGCACTGCCCGGCGTGCACCTGCACCTGTATGGCAAGGCCGATCCGCGCCGCGGCCGCAAGATGGGCCACCTCACCGTCACCGCCGCCAGTGCGGCGCAGGCCCGCGCCACCGCGCTGCAGGCGGCCGACGTGCTGGGCCTGCCGGCCTTCTGACCGGACCCGCCATGCGACTGGACGCGCAGGACCCGGCGGCCATCGCCGCCGCCGCCGACCGGCTGGCCGCCGGCGAGCTGGTGGCCTTTCCCACCGAGACGGTGTATGGCCTGGGTGCCCGCGCCGACGACGACGCCGCCACCGCGCAGATCTTCGCCGCCAAGGGCCGGCCCACTGGCCATCCGCTGATCGTGCATGTGCATGAGCCGGCCGCCGCGGCGGCCTGGGCCGGCGAGTGGCCGGCGCTGGCGCAGCGCCTGGCCGCGGCCTTCTGGCCCGGTCCGCTGACGCTCATCGTGCCGCGCGCGCCGGGCCTGGGCGAGGCGGCGGCGGGCGGCCAATCGAGCATCGGCCTGCGTTGCCCGTCGCACCCGGTGGCCCAGGCGCTGCTGCGTGCGGCGGCCGAGCGCGGCGTGCGTGGCGTGGCCGCGCCCAGCGCCAACCGCTTCGGCCGCGTCAGCCCCACCACGGCGGCGCACGTGCAGCAGGAGTTTGACGACACGCTGACGGTGCTGGACGGCGGTGCCTGCGACGTGGGCATCGAATCCGCCATCGTCGATTGCTCACGCGGGCGGCCGGTGCTGCTGCGGCCCGGCGCGCTGACGCGCGAGCAGATCGAGCAGGCCGCCGGCCAGCCGCTGGCCGCGCCCGATGCCGACGCGCCGCGCGCCTCGGGCACGCTGGCCTCCCACTACGCGCCGCGCGCCAAGGTGCGGCTGATGCCCGCGGCCGCGCTGCGCGATGCGCTGAAGGTGTTTGCCGATGCCGCGACGGCCGGCAACACCCACTCACCGACCGGCAAAACGCTGGCGGTATATTGCCGCACCGTCCGGCCCGGCCCTGGTGCCGCGCTGGTCCGACAGATGCCCGACGACCCGGCCCTGGCCGCGCACGAACTGTTTGCCACGCTGCGCGCGCTGGACGATGCCGGCGTGTCGCTGATCTGGGTCGAGACACCACCGCCCGGCACCGCCTGGGACGGCGTCCGCGACCGGCTGCAACGGGCCGCGGCCGAATGAACACCGCACCCATCCCTACGGAGAATCGATGAACTTCAAGTCCCTTTGCCGCGGCGCCGCGGCTGCCGGTGTGGTTGCACTGCTGTCCGCCTGCGGCGGCGGCGCCGTTGACGACTACAAGCCGGTGAGCATCTACGCCTTCGGGGACGAGCAGAGCCTGCTGACCAATGAGTCGAGCCGGCCGAACAACGGCTTCAAGTACAGCGTGAACCTGGCCGACACGACCGACACCACCGATCTGGAGTGCCAGACCTACCCGATCTGGACCCAGCTGGTGGCCTCGGGCTTTGGCCGCGTGTTCGACCAATGCCGCAGCAGCACCGCCACGGCCACCGCTTTCATGCGCGCCACGCCGCTGGCCAAGGTGGCCGACCTGGATGGGCAGATCGCCGGCACCGTCACCGGCACCAACACCAGCAAGAACGCCATCACCTTCGTCGACAAGGACCTGGCCACGATGATGGTGGGCACCTACGACATGCTGGAGCTGTACGGCCGCGTGGTGGGCAAGACCACCGCGCTGGCGGCGGCGCTGGGCAGCAACTACGACACCGTGGTCACCGGCGGCACGCTCACCTACGACGAGGCGGTGGCCGAAGCCACCCGGCGCGGCGAGCAATGGGCCGCGGTGCAGAACCGCGTGGCCAATGCCGGTGCCCGCGTGCTGGTGGTGACGATTCCCGACCTGTCGTTCTCGCCGATGGCGATCGCCGACCAGGCCGCCGCCGATGCCGACAGCACCGTGACCGACAAGCGTCGCCGCCAGCTGCTCAACGACCTGACCACGGCCTACAACCTGGCCATGCGCAAGAACCAGATCAACGACGGCCGTCTGATCGGCATGGTGCTGGGCGACACCGAGCTGGACTCGATGGTGCGCTTCCCGGGCAGCTACTCGCTGAGCAACGTGGTCGATGCGGTGTGCACCACGGCGCTGCCCAACTGCACGGCGGCCACCGTGATCTCGGCCGCCAGCGGCAATGCCACCCAATGGCTGTGGGCCGACAGCTACCGCCTGGGCATCGAGTACCAGCGCCGCATGGGCGACCTGGCCTACTACCGCGCCAACAACAACCCGTTCTGATCGACCGGCGCGCCAAGTCGCCGAGCCAGGGCCGCCATCGTGCGGCCCATTTTTTTATGGCGTTCCCGGCACCGCGCCGTCGCGCAGCGTCCACTGCACCAGCGCGTCGAAGGCCGGGCGCGCGGCGGCGGCGTTGGGGTGGTTGACGATGGCCACCAGCAGGTAGCGCCGGCCGCTGTCGCCCAGCACGTAACCGGCCACGCCGGCCACGTCGCGCAAGGAGCCGGTCTTCAGGTGCGCGCGCCCGGCGGGCGCCTGCGAACGGCGCAGCGTGCCGTCGGTGCCCGAGGCTGGCAGCGAGGCCATCAGGTCGGGCATTACCGGGCTGGACCAGGCCGACTGCAGCAGCCGGGCCAGCAGCGCCGCCGGCATGCGTGTGTCGCGCGACAAGCCCGAGCCGTTGTCGATCACCAGCGCCTGCTGGGTGGCGGGGTCGATGCGCAGGCGCTCGGCCAGCCAGCGCTGCAGCACCTCGCGCGCGGCCTCGGGCGTGCCCTGGCCGGCGCGTTCCAGCCCCAGCGTCAGGAACAGCTGCTGCGCCATCGTGTTGTTGCTGAACTTGTTGATGTCGCGCACCACCTCGGCCAGCGGCGGCGACTCGAACTGGAACGAGGGCGGCGTGGCCGTGGGCGCGGGGCCGGCGCGCACCTTGCCGCGCAGCTGGCCGCCGGCCTCGGCCCACAGCTGGGCCAGCAGCCGGGCGGCGTAGGTCTGCGGCGCCGGGTCGGCCACCGGCCACAGCCGCTCGCCGCAGGCCAGCGGGTAACGGCCCTCGAAGCGCACCTGCGCCGGGTCGTCGAAGCGCGGCTTCACGGTGCTGCGCCAATCGCCGCAAGGGCCTTCGGCCATCGGCAGCTCGGCCTGCACCGTGGTGCCGGCCAGCGCCGGCTCGGCGCTGATGCGCGCCACGTTGCGCACCGCGTCGGGCGTGAAGCGGTAGATCACCGTCTTCTGGTTCAGCAGCAGCGCGTCGGCGCGCACGTTGTAGGGCCGCAGCGGCTCGTTGTCGAAGTCGGCGGGGGAGGCGCGAGGCGGCGCGAAAGCGTCGGTGTCCAGCACGATGTCGCCGCGGATCTCGCGCACGCCGGCCGCCTGCACCCGGCGCAGCAGCAGCCACACCCGCTCCAGCACCAGCTTGGGGTCGCCCCGGCCCTGGATGATCAAGGAGCCGTCCAGCACGCCGTCGCGCACCTCGCCGTTGATCCACACCGGCGTGTTCCAGCTCCACGCCGGGCCCAGCAGGTCGAGCGCGGCATAGGTGGTCAGCAGCTTGGTCAGCGAAGCCGGGTTCACCGGCTTGTCGGCCTGCAGCCGCAGGCGCGGCGCCGGCGGCTGGCCGCGCACGGGCAGGGCCCCAACTTCTTCCACCACCACCGACAAGGCCTCGGGCGGAATGCGCTCGCGCTGCAGCACCGCAGCGGCTTCGGGGGGCAGGTTGCCGATGGACTGGGCGGTGGCCGCACCGGCGGCCGCCAGGCCCAGCCAGAGGGCGACGAAAAGCGAAGACACAGGCATCGGGGGATGATCGCACGCAGGCCCGCCGCCCTTGCGCCGGGGCCGGCGCGGGCAGGCCCTTCCCCTACACTGGCGGCATGTCGTCGTCGCCCCATTCCGCGTGCCCCACGCACGCCGAGGCCACCCCGGCCTCGCCCGCCTTGCTGGCCATCGACACCTCCACCGAACGCCTGGCCGTGGCCGCGCAAGCCCACGGCCGCCAGCTGCGCCTGGTCGAGCCCGGCGGCGCGCTGGCCTCGGCCCGGCTGCTGCCGGCCGTGCGGTCGCTGCTGGCGCAGCTGGGCTGCCGCGTGTCGGCCATGCAGGCCATCGCCTTCGGCCATGGACCGGGGGCGTTCACCGGCCTGCGCACCGCCTGTGCGGTGGCGCAGGGCTTGGCGCTGGGCGCCGGCCGGCCGGTGCTGCCCATCGACAGCCTGGCCATCGTGGCCGACGATGCCCGCGCGCAGACCCAGGGCCGGCACGACACCGTGCACGTGGCCATGGACGCGCGCATGAACGAGATCTACGCCGGCACCTACCGCTGGGCCGAGGGCCGCTGGCAGGTGCTGCAGGCGCCCGCGCTGTGGCCGCTGGCGGCGCTGGCCGCGCATTGGCAGGCCGAAGCGCCCGCCTGCGTGGCCGGGTCGGCGCTCGCCGCGTTTGGCGACCAGCTGCCCACCGGCGGCGCCGAACGCGTGCCCACCGAGCACGACCGTGCCGCCGCGCTGCTGCGCCTGGCGCAGCAGGCCTGGCTGGCCGGCGAGGCCATCGACCCCGCGCTGGCGCTGCCGCTGTACCTGCGCGACAAGGTGGCGCAGACCACGGCCGAGCGCGAAGCGGCCAAGGCGGCTGCGGCATGAACGCCATCGCGCAACCCGCCGCGCCGCGCCTGGTGCCGATGACCGTGGCCCTGGTGGACGCGGTGAGCCTCATCGAGCAGCAGGCTTATGCCTTTCCGTGGTCGCGCGGCAACTTCATCGACTCCATCGCCGCCGGCTACGACATGCAGGTGCTGCAGGCCGAAGACGGCGAGCTGATCGGCTACACCGTGGCCATGCGGGGTGTGGACGAGGTGCACCTGCTCAACATCACGGTGGCGCCGCGCTGGCAGCGGCAGGGCCACGGCCGGGCGCTGCTGGCGGCGGTGATCGACGCGGTGCGCGCCACCGGCCTGCCCACGCTGCTGCTGGAAGTGCGCACCAGCAACGAAGGTGCGCGCCTGCTGTACGAATCGATGGGCTTCTTGCAGATCGGCCTGCGCCGTGGCTACTACCCCGCGCCGCACGGCCAGCGTGAAGACGCCTTCGTGATGGCGCTGGCCATGGAGCCCCGCGATGTGGAGTGAACGCCAGCGGGCCATGCTGGCCGAGATGGGCATCCGCGTGTTCGTGCCGCCAGCGGCGGCCGTGCCGGACGAGGCACCGGTAGAGGAACTGGTCGAGGCCGAAGAGGCCACGGCCCCGGTGGCCGCGCCGGCGCCCCCCCGCGAGGAGCGACCTGCGCCGGCCACGCGGCCCGCCGACCTCATCGCCCGCGCTCCGTCACCCATCGACAGCCTGGACTGGGAACCGCTGCGCGAGGCGGTGGCCAGCTGCACCGCCTGCCGGCTGTGCGAATCACGGCGCCACACCGTCTTTGGCGTCGGCCACATGCGGGCGCACTGGATGGTGATCGGCGAAGCGCCCGGCGAGCAGGAGGACCTGCGCGGCGAGCCCTTCGTCGGCCCCGCCGGGCAGCTGCTGGACAGCATGCTGCGCGCGCTGGGCCTGACGCGCGACGAGGCACCGCCCGAGCAGCAGGTGTTCATCGCCAACACGCTGAAGTGCCGGCCGCCGCGCAACCGCAACCCCGAGCCGGAGGAGCTGGCGCGCTGCGAGCCTTTCCTGCAGCGGCAGATCGCGCTGGTGCAGCCGCGCATCATCCTGGCGATGGGCCGCTTCGCGGTGCAGTCGCTGCTGCGCAGCAGCGAGCCCATCGGCCGCCTGCGCGGCCGGGTGCACCAGTACCAGGGCGTGCCGCTGGTGGTGACCTACCACCCCGCGTACCTGCTGCGCCAGCCGATGGACAAGGCACGCGCCTGGGAAGACCTCTGCCTGGCGGCAGAAGTCATGGAGCAGGGCCCCCAAGCTCGCTGACGCTCGCTGCCCCCCGAGTGGGCGCGTTCCGCCTCGGGGCGGCCCGGCGGCGGAACCTTGTGCCCAGTTACTTCGCCTGCTTCGTCGGCCGCTTCCACCCCGGCACCGTCAGCTGCCGCGCGCGCGAGACGCTGAGCTGGCCGGCCGGGGCGTCCTTGGCGATGGTGGAGCCGCCGCCGATGGTGGCGCCGTCGCCCAGCGTCACCGGGGCCACCAGCACGCAGTTGCTGCCCACGTGCACGTCATTGCCGATCACCGTGCGGTGCTTGTTCACGCCGTCGTAGTTGGCGGTGATGGAGCCGGCCCCGAAGTTCACCCGCTCGCCCACCGTGCTGTCGCCCAGGTAGGCCAGGTGGTTGGCCTTGGCGCCGTTGGCCAGGGTGGAGTTCTTCACTTCCACGAAGTTGCCGATGTGCACCTCGGCGCCCAGCACCGCGCCCGGCCGCAGGCGGGCGTAAGGCCCGATCAGCGAGCCCGGGCCGACCTCGGCCTGCTCGATGTGGCTGAAGGGGTGGATCACCACGCCATCGGCGATGCGCGCATCGCGCAGCACGCAGTTGGGGCCGATGCGCACGCCGTCGCCCAGCACCACCTCGCCTTCGAACACGCAGTTGACGTCGATCTCCACGTCGCGCCCGCACCGCAGGCGGCCGCGCACGTCGATGCGGGCCGGGTCGGCCAGGCGCACGCCGGCGTCCAGCAGCGTGTCGGCCACCGCCGCCTGGTGCAGGCGTTCCAGCTGCGCCAGCTCGCGCGGGCTGTTGATGCCGCGCACCTCGATCTCGGCCGGCGCGGCCGAGGCCACCACCGGCACGCCCTGGGCCACCGCCATCTTCACGATGTCGGTCAGGTAGTACTCGCGCTGGGCGTTGTCGTTGTCCAGCGCCATCACCGCACGCTTCAGCCAGGCGCTGGGCGCGGCCATCATGCCGGTGTACACCTCACGGATCTCGCGCTGCGCGGGCGTGGCGTCCTTGTGCTCGACGATGGCCTGCACCGTACCGTCGGCCGCCCGCACGATGCGGCCGTAGCCGGTGGCATCGGCCAGCGTCACCGTCAGCAGCGCCAGGCGGTTGCCGCCGCAGGCCTCGGCCAGCGCGCGGGCGGTCTCGGCCCGGATCAGCGGCACGTCGCCGTTCAGGATCAGCGTTGTACCCTCGTCGGGCAGGTGCGGCACCACCTGCTGGATGGCGTGACCGGTGCCCAGCTGGGGTTCCTGCTTGACCATGCTGACGCCGGGCATAACGATTGCCGTTTCCACTTGGTCGGCGCCATGCCCCACGATCACCAGCGTGCCGTCGGCCTGCAGCGTGGCCGTGGTGTCCAGCACCCGTTGCAGCAGGCTGCGGCCGGCCAGCCGGTGCAGCACCTTCGGCCGGTCGGATTTCATGCGGGTGCCTTTGCCCGCGGCCATGATGACGATGTGGAGAGCCATGCGTGAAGCGATGAAGAGGGTGCGGTGGCGCACCGGGGGCCGGATTATCGGTGCCGCCCTGCTGGTGCTGGCCGTCAGCGGTTGTGCGGTGGTGCAGCTGGCCTACAACCAGGCGCCGGCCTGGACCTCGTGGTGGATCAACGGCTATGCCGACCTGGACGATGAGCAGGGGCCGCGCACGCGGGAGGCCATCGACGCCTTCTTCCGCTGGCACCGCAGCACCCAGCTGCCCGAGTACGCCGCCATGCTCACCCGCATGCAGGCCCAGGCGCAGGACAACACCAGCGCCGCCGCGCTGTGCCGCTGGGAGCCCGAGCTGCGCCAGAAGGCCGAGGTGGCGCTGATGCAGATGGTGGTGCCCGCGGCCGAGCTGGCGGTGACGCTGACGCCGCAGCAGCTGCGTCACATCGAAAAGCGCTACGAGCGCAACAACAAGGAGTTCCGCGAGGAGTACCTGCAGCCCGACCCCAAGGAGCGGCGGGAGGAGCTGCTGGACAAGACGGTGGAGCGGCTGGAAAAGCTATACGGCCGGCTGGAGGCGCCGCAGCGCGAGCGGGTGGCGCAGGCGCTGCTGGCTTCGCCCTTCGACCCCGAGCAGTGGAACCAGGAGCGCCTGGCCCGCCAGCGCGACACGCTGCAAACCCTGCGCAGCCTGAAGGTGGACGGCCGCGCGGTGCCGGCAGCGCAGGCCCAGGCCGCGGTGCGCGACCTGATGGGCCGCTGGCTGCATTCGCCGCGGCCGGCCTATGAGGCCTACCAGCGCCGGCTGGTGGACTACAACTGCGCCTGGATGGCCGAGCTGCACAACACCACCACCCCCGCCCAGCGCAAGGCCGCGCGCGACAAGCTGCGCAGCTGGGCCGATGACGCCCGGGCGCTGGCGGGCGCTAGCGGTTAGCCGGCACCACCACCCGGCGCGGGCTCACCGCTGGGGTGGGAAAGTCCTTCAGCGCCGCTTCGTACATCAGCGACAGCGACTCAGGGTCGCCGCCCACCAGGCTGTCGTTCACCGCGCGGCTTTCGTACAGCGGCGCGCCGCTGGCGCGGTCGCGGATCAGCACCGCCACCTCGCGCTCATAGCGCGGGTTGTCGAAGCGGTAACCCAGGCCCAGCCCGGGCCGCCAGCCACCGAAGCGGCCGAAGCCGTAGCCGTAGTTCCACCAGAACGGATCGTCCCAGGGCGCGGTGTCGTAACGGGTGATGCGGGCGCCCAGCTGGATGGTCACGTCGGCCTTGCCGGCGTCGGTGGCGGGCTTGAAGCCGGCCATCTCCACCGCCGGGCGTGCGGCGTCTTCCAGCGCGGCCTGCTGCTCGGGCTGCGAGGCCTGCGAGGGCAGCCGCTCGAACACATAGGTGCCCGGTGCGCGGCCGGCCGGCCAGGTGCCGTAGCTGCGCACGTCGCTGGTCAGGCTGTTGAGCGAAGCGCAGCCGCCCAGGGCCAGCAGCGCCGCGCCGCCGGCCATCACGCGCATCGAGGACAGGAGGGTCATGTTCAGGGGTTCCTGGTTCAGGCCCCCGGATGCAGCTTCACCACCGAGGTGGCGGGCGTGCCACAGGGGTCTTCGTCTTCGTCGAATGCCTTGTCGCCCTGCGGGTCGGCAATGCCGGTGGCCTGCAGCGTCGTGAAAGGGTACAGCTTCCGGTCCATCATGTGTGACGGCACGATGTTGCCCATGGCGGTGAACATGTTGTCGATGCGGCCGGGGTACTGGCGGTCCCAGTCGCGGATCATCGCCTTGATGGTGGCGCGCTGCAGCCCTTCCTGGTTGCCGCACAGCGTGCACGGAATGATGGGGAACTGGCGGTCCACCGCATAGCGTTCCAGGTCGGCCTCGGCCACATAGGCCAGCGGGCGGATGACCACGTGCTTGCCGTCGTCGCTCACCAGCTTGGGCGGCATGCCCTTCATGCGGCTGCCGAAGAACATGTTCATCAGCAGCGTCACCACCATGTCGTCGCGGTGGTGGCCCAGCGCCACCTTGGTGGCGCCCAGCTCGCTGGCCACGCGGTACAGGATGCCGCGCCGCAGCCGCGAGCACAGCGAGCACATCGTCTGGCCCTCGGGAATCAGCCGCTTGACGATGGAGTAGGTGTCCTGCTCCTCGATGCGGAAGGGCACGTCCAGCGTGGAGAGGTACTGCGGCAGCACATGCTCGGGGAATCCGGGCTGCTTCTGGTCGAGGTTGACGGCCACCAGCTCGAACGGGATCGGCGCCCGCTTGCGCAGGTTGATCAGGATGTCGAGCAGCGCATAGCTGTCCTTGCCGCCCGACACGCAGACCATGACCTTGTCGCCGGCTTCGATCATGTTGAAGTCGGTGATGGCCTGGCCCACCTGGCGGTGCAGGCGCTTGGACAGCTTGTTGGCCTCGAACGCGGCCTTGCGCTCGTGGGCGGTGTCGATGGCGATGTCGCTCATGGCAGTTCCGTTCTCAACGCTGGATGCCGAACACTTCCACCCCCACCGCGTCGCAGTCGGGGTACACGTCGGGCTTTTCGGTGCTCACGCGGGCCGCACGCACGCGTGGGTGGGTCAGCATGGCCTTCAGCAGGTCATCGGCCAAAGTCTCCTGCAACTGGATGTGGCCCTGCTGCACCCGCTCGGCCACGGTGCGGCGGATGAAGTCGTAGTCCACCACTTCATGCAACTCGTCGGTGGTGGGCGTGGACTGTGCCAGCGGCACGTACAGGTCGACGTTGATGATCACGCGCTGCTCGCCGCGCTTTTCGAAGTCGTGCACGCCGATGTTGATGTTCACCACGTAGTTGCGCAGGAACAGGCGCCGGCAGTCGGCCAGGTCAGGATGAAGAAGGTTCATGGCGGCCGATCAGGCGAGGAAGTAGACGTCGCGCGGCTGCGCGGCGAGGTGCTGGCCGCCATCCACCAGGATCGTGGTGCCGGTGATGGCGGGTGAATCGAGGACGAAGCGCACGGTGCGCGCCAGGTCTTCGGGGGTGGAGGAGCGCTGCAGCGGCGTCATGCGGTGCGCACGCTCGAACTCGGCCTGGTTCATCGGGCCAGAGGGCAGGGTGACGCCCGGCGCCACGCCCACCACCCGCAGCCGCGGCGCCAGCGCCATGGCCAGCATCGTGGTGGCGCTTTCCAGCGCCGCCTTCGACAGCGTGTACGACAGGTGGTCGGGGTTGGGGTTCCAGAGCTTCTGGTCGAGCAGGTTCACCACGCAGCCGGGCATCTCGGCCGCGTCGTCGCGCGTGGCCAGGTGCTGGTGCAGCGCCTGCGCCAGCAGGATGGGCGCTGCGGTGTTGGCGCGCCAGTGGCGCTCCATCGCGGCATGGCCGAAGCTGGCCACGTCGTCATGCTCGAAAAGGGAGGCGTTGTTGACCACCGCATCCAGTCGGCCCAGCTGCGCCAGCGCCCGCGGCACCAGGTCGCGGCTGGCAGCTTCGTCGGTCAGGTCGGCCGGCAGCACCGCCACGCGGGCGCCCAGCGCCTGCAGCTCGGCCGCGGTGGCGGCGGCTTCTTCACTGGCGTGGTGGCAGTGCAGCGCCAGGTCGAAGCCGTGCGCCGCGAGGTCGAGCGCGATGCTGCGGCCGATGCGCCGGGCCGCTCCGGTGACGAGTACAACGCGGCGCGAAGGCATGGTTTCTAGAATGCGGCATGCAAAAAGTTGAACCCGCCAGTGTATCGAGCGAGCTGTTGGCGCACTTGCGCCAGGACATCGGCCGCGCGGGCGGCTGGTGGCCGTTCGACCGTTACATGGCCGCCGTGCTGTACACGCCGGGCCTGGGCTATTACGCCAACGGCAGCGTGAAGTTCGGCGCCATGCCGTCCTCGGGCAGCGATTTCGTCACCGCGCCCGAGATGACGCCGCTGTTCGGCCAGGCGCTGGCGGTGCAGCTGCGCCAGGCGCTGGACGCCACCGGCACCGACGAGCTGTGGGAGTTCGGCGCCGGCTCCGGCGCGCTGGCCGCATCGCTGCTGCAGGCGCTGGGCGACCGGGTGCGCCGCTACACCATCGTCGACCTGTCGGGCAGCCTGCGGGCGCGCCAGCAGGCGCGGCTGGCCGCGTTCGGCGACCGGGTGCAGTGGGCGGCCGAGCTGCCGGCGCAGATGCAGGGCGTGGTGGTGGGCAACGAGGTGCTGGACGCGATGCCGGTGCAGCTGCTGCACTTCGACGGCCAGCGCTGGTGGGAACGCGGCGTGACGCTGGACGCGGCCGGCGCGCTGAGCTTTGCCGACCGCGAGACCGCGCTGCGCCCGCCGGTGCAGGCGCCCTTCGTGCCCGGCACCACGGTGGAAATCCATCCGCAGGCCGAAGCCTTCGTGCGCACGCTGGCCCAGCGGCTGCAGCGGGGCGCGGCGTTTTTCATCGACTACGGCTTTCCCGAAGACGAGTTCTACCTGCCGCAGCGCACCGGCGGCACGCTGATGTGCCACCGCCTGCACCGCGCCGACACCGACCCGTTGGCCGACCCGGGGCTGAAGGACATCACCGCCCACGTCAACTTCACCGGTGTGGCGCTGGCCGGACAGGACGCCGGGCTGGAAGTGCTGGGCTACACCTCGCAGGGCCGCTTCCTGCTCAACTGCGGGCTGGCGCAGCGCATGGGCGACGCCCAGGCCGCCGGCGATGTGCGCACCCTGGCCGCCGCGCAGAAGCTGGTGGCCGAGCATGAGATGGGCGAGCTGTTCAAGGTGATCGGCTTTGCCCAGGGCGATGCCTTCGACGCCATCGGCTTCGCGGCGGGCGACCGCTCGCACCGGCTGTAGGCGCGCGGCATGCGCTGGCTGCTGGTCTTCCTCATCGCCTGCCTGCTGTTCAACGGCCTGCAGCACTGGCTGGCGCGCATCGGCCTGGGCAAGCTGCCGGGGGATTTCCGCTTCATCCTCTTCGGCCGCGAGTGGTACCTGCCGGTGGCCAGCAGCCTGGTGCTGAGCCTGATTGCGATGGCAGTCGGCTACTTCATTTAGCGCTCAGACAACCACGCCGCCAGCGCCTCCGCCCGCGCCTGCGAGACGGCGTTGCCGATGCCCGGGCCCTGGAGGCCACGCGCCACCGCGTCGGCGGCGGCCTGTTTCACGTCCACCGCCAGCACCGTGCGCAGCGCAGCCGAGAGGCGTTCGCGCTGCGGGTAGGGCTGGTCTTCCAGCCCGGTGCGGCCACGCGCATCGCACTCGCAGGCCAGCAGCGCCTGCTCGAAGCGCTCGGGCCGGCGCAGCGCGTCGCAGCGTTCCAGCAGCCGCATCAGCGCGGCGGCGCCGAACTCGCCGCTGCGGTGGATGTTGCCGTGCTCGCCGGCCACCAGCTGCGCCAGCTCGCGGCAGTCCACCGGCACCCGCAGCCTATCGGCCACCTGGGCGGCGAGGCGCACGCTGCGCGCTTCGTGCGCGATGTGGCGCGGCCATTCCTGCGGCGGCGTGGTGCCCTTGCCCAGGTCGTGCACCAGGCAGGCCCAGCGCACCGGCAGCGGCGCCTGCAGTGCGGCGGCGGTGTCCAGCACCAGCATCACGTGCACGCCGGTGTCCACCTCGGGGTGGTGCTGCGGCGGCTGCGGCACGCCCCACAGCCGGTCCAGCTCGGGCAGCAGCCGCGCCAGCGCGCCGCAGTCGCGCAGCAGGCCGAACATGCGGCTGGGCGCTGGCTCCATCAGCCCGCGCGACAGCTCCTGCCACACCCGCTCTGGCACCAGGGCGTCCACCTCGCCGGCCTGCACCATGCGCCGGCACAGCGCCAGCGTTTCGGGGGCCACCGAAAAATCGGGCCAGCGGGCCAGGAAGCGCGCCAGCCGCAGGATGCGCACCGGGTCTTCCTCGAAGGCGTCGGACACATGGCGCAGCACCCGGGCCTGCAGGTCGCGCTGGCCGCCGTAGGGGTCGATCAACCGGCCGTCCTCGGCCTGGGCGATGGCGTTGATCGTCAGGTCGCGGCGCTGCAGGTCCTGCTCCAGCGTCACCGAGGGGTCGGCATGCATCACGAAGCCGCGGTAGCCGGGGGCCGACTTGCGCTCGGTGCGGGCCAGCGCGTATTCCTCATGCGTCTGCGGATGCAAAAACACCGGGAAGTCGCGGCCCACGGGCACATAGCCCAGCGCGCCCATCTGCTCGGCGGTGGCGCCCACCACCACCCAGTCGCGGTCGCCCACATGCGGCGCCTCGGGCTGGCCGGCCTGCTCGCGCAGCAGGCGGTCGCGCACCGCGCCGCCCACGGCATACACCTGCATGCGGCAGCTCCTTCAGCGGCGCGCGCAGGCTCGCAGCGGGTCGAGCCGCGCGATGCCCTGGCGGCCGCCCAGGTAGCCGGGCGCCACCTGTTCCAGCGGCGCGGGCGTGATGCCCAGCGCCTGCAGGCCCGGCAGCTGGCCGGTGGCCACGTTGGGTACCTTCATCGAATCGAGATTGTCGCCCGACATCAGCGGCTCACCCGGCAGCAGCGACATCACGCCTGCCTGCAGCCGGCCCAGCGGACCGGGCAGGCCGATCACCGGCCGTTCGTGGCCGGCCCAGCGGCCGGCCAGCTGCACCAGCTGCTTGAGCGTGTACACGGTGGGGCCGGCGCATTCGTAGGTCTGGCCGATGGTCTCGGTGCGGTCCAGGCAGCGGACCAGCGCCTCGGCCACGTCGTCCACCCAGCAGGGCTGGAACTTCGCGTCGGCGCCGGCCAGCGGCATCACCGGAAACACCGCCTGCAGCCCGGCGAACATGTTCATGAAGCGGTCTTCGGCGCCGAACAGCACCGAGGGCCGCAGCAGGGTCACGTCCAGGCCCGAGGAGGTCAGCACCGCCTCGCCGGCGGCCTTGCTGCGCAGGTAGCGCGAAGGCGCGTCGGGGCTCACGCCGAGCGCGCTGACGTGCAGCAGCCGGCGCACGCCCGCGGCGCGGCAGGCCTCGGCCAGTTGCCGCGGCAGCTCGGCATGGGTGCGGCGGAAGGCTTCTTCGTTGCCGTGCAGGATGGCCACCAGGTTGATCACCGCATCGCAGCCGGCCACCAGCCGGGCCAGCTGCTGCGGGTCGTTCACGTTGGCCTGCACCACCTCCACCGTGGGCAGCGAGCGCAGGTGGTTGCCGCGGTAGTAGCGCCGCGTGGGCACCACGATGCGGCCGCCGGCACCGCCGCTGCGGCGCACCAGCCGCTCGGCCACCGCGCGGCCGACGAAGCCTGTTCCGCCGAGCACGAGGATGTTGCGCATGGGTCTTGTTCTCCGGATGAATGAACGTGTAAAGGGTCAGGGCAGGTCACGGTCGCCGGGGCCGCCGGTGCGCGGGCCGATGGGCCCGCCCAGGCGCGGCTTCAGCGCGGGCGGCTTGCCGCTGATCAGCGCGCCGTAGACGGTGGCGTTGGACAGCACCTTCTTCACGTAGTCGCGCGTTTCAGTGAACGGGATGTTCTCGGCCCAGGCGGCGGCTTCCACCGTGGCACCTTCGCGCCAGCGGCGCGGGCGGCCGGGGCCGGCGTTGTAGGCCGCGGCGGCCATGGCCTGCGAGCCGCCGAAGTCGTCCAGCACCAGCTTGAGGTAGGCGGTGCCCAGCTTCAGGTTGGTGTCGCGGTCGGTGATCATGTCGGCGCTGTAGTCCAGGCCGATCTTCTTGGCCGTCCAGCGGGCGGTGGCCGGCATGATCTGCATCAGGCCCGAGGCGCCGACGCTGGAGCGCGCGTCCATGATGAAGCGCGATTCCTGGCGGATCAGGCCGTACACATAGGCCGGATCCAGGCCGATGGCGTTGGCCGCGGCCAGCACGTTCTGCCGCATCGGCGTCGGGTAGCGCTGGTCGAGGTCGAACTCGTTGCGGGTGCGGTCGCTGCTGTTGATGCAGCGGTCCCACACCTCGCGCTCGCAGGCCCACTGGGCGGCGGCCAGCAGCTCGCGGTCGCTCATGCCGCGCAGGCTGAAGTTCCACTCGCGCACGCCTTCGCTGCGCAGGCCCAGGCCGATGAGCTGCAGCGCGCGCTGCAGGCCGGGGTAGTTGCGGGCGGCGGCTTTTTCTTCAGCCGTCAGCGGCGCGGGGGCCGGCGGCAGCGCCAGCGTGCGGCCCAGGTCCTCGGTGGCCAGCTGGCCGTAGAAGCTCAGCGGCGAAGCGATGGTCTGCAGGATCTGCTCGGCCTCGGCGCGCTGCTTGTCGCCGCGCGGGCCTTCCACCGCGGTGGCCTTCAGCGCGCGGGCCTTCCAGTACTGCCAGCCGGCATCGGCCTGTTCTTCCACGCCCATCTCGCTGACGGCCTGCGCGGCCATGGCCCAACGCTCTGCCGCCGGGTAGCGGATGGCGGCGCGCACGGCCCAGGCCAGCGTCTCGTTGGTCCACTGCGAATCGGCAGCGCGGGGCTTCTGGTCGCGCTGGGCAAAGGCCTCGGCAAAGGCGGTCACCGCGTCGGGCGCCAGCCGCTGCGCGTAGTTGCGGCCGATCTGCGACCACACCCAACCGGCCTGGCCTTGCGGCAGCAGCCGGCCCCAGCGGGCGCGCAGCAGCGCCACCGCGTTGTCGGGGTCGTCGGCCGCCATGCGCACCAGCGCCACGGCCGTCACTTCGGCGGTGTCGTGGCCCATCACCACGCTCTTGCGGCCCAGCGGCTTGGCCGGGCTGGCGAAGGCTTCGGCGATGGCGGTGGCCGTCTGCGGGCCCAGCAGCCCAGCGGCCGAGCGGGCGACCGCCGGCTTGTTGTATTCGGCGGCGTCGCGGATGCGGGTCCACACGTCTTCCTTGGTGAACACCTTGGCCTCGTACAGCGTGGCGGCCATCAGCGCGCAGCCGTCGTCCATGTCGCGCTGGGCGCGCCAGGCGGGAAGGGCGGCGTCACGCACCGGCTGGCCGCTCAGGTGCGCGGTCAGCAGCGCGTAGCAGGTCACCTGCCGGTCGTCGTTCATCCGAAAGCGCGGGAAGTCGCGCGTGAAGTTGGCCCAGTCGCGGCGGCGGCCCAGTTCCAGCAGCCAGTCGTTGCGCAGCCGGTCTTCCACGTAGCTGCCGGGCCAGCGGGCGTAGAAGGCTTCCAGATCGGGCTGCTGAACCTCGGCCAGCCGGCTGCCCAGCTCCCAGTAGTCCACCCAGGGCGCCAGCGGGTGGCGCGTGGCCTGGGCGGCGTCGCGCAGTGCCACCAGCCGCACCTTGTCGCGCTTGCGGGCCGCGTCACGGGCTTCCAGCACCAACCCGTCGGCGCCCTGCGCCTGGGCGATGGGAGCGCAGGCGGTCGCCAGCAGGATGGCGGCCAGTCCGGTGAGGGTGGCAAGGAGGCGGGGCTTGGGCATGGGCGGGCGGTGGATGGGGCAGCGCCGGGACTGGACTGCGTCAACAGGAAAAGCACGGCCATCGGCCGCGGGAAGCACCCCGGAGTGCGGGATGGCGACAGGCGCATTTGAATGTAGCGCAGCACCTCGGCCCCGGGTTGACGCGGGGTGTGAGCGCAGCGAGCTTGGGGGCAGGCCCGACCGCCGGGCCGCCCCAAGGTCGGGCGCTCCCCCTTGGGGGGACGCGAGCGCAGCGAGCTTGGGGGCAGGCCCGACCGCCGGGCCGCCCCAAGGTCGGGCGCGCCCCCTCGGGGGGCCGCGAGCGCAGCGAGCTTGGGGGCAGGCTCAGTCCGGCTCGCCCACCGCCCGACGGGTTTCGCGGGCTTGCTCGATCACCCAGTCGATGAAAGGCCGCAGCTCGCTGCGCTGCAGCGCCGCCTCGCTGTGCACCAGCCAGTAGGTGAAGGGTGAGCGCTCGCGGCCGGCGTCGCCGAAGGGCTCCACCAGCTCGCCGCGCTGGATGGATTCCTGCACCAGCGCCAGCCGCGCCAGCGCCACGCCCTGGCCCGACAGCGCCGCCTGCACCTGCTGGTGGGTGTAGTTCATGTACAGCCAGCGCAGCGGCTCCTGGTGCGGCAGGCCGCGCCGGGCCAGCCAGTAGCGCCAGCTCAGGTACTCGGCGCTGGGGCGCTGGTCGTCTTCTTCCAGCAGCGTGTGGCGCGCCAGGTCGGCCGGCGCTCGCAGCGGCGGCGCCTGGCCGCGCTCGGCCTGCTCGGCCAGCGCCTGGCCCACCACCGGCGTCAGCACCTCGCCGAACAACTTGGTGGCACCGGGCGGCGCGTCGTTGGGGTGGCAGTAGCGCAGCGCCACGTCCAGCTCGGGGTCGTCCATGTCGGCCAGCACGTCGGAGGCGGAGATGCGGATGTCGATGTCCGGGTGCAGCCGCTGGAAGGAGTGCAGCCGCGGAATCAGCCACAGCGAAGCGAACGAGGCGAAGGTGGTGACGCTGACGTGCCGGCGGCCGCTGGTGACGCGGATCTGCCGCACCGTGGCGTCCAGCCGGTCGAGCAGCGGCGCCACCGTGCGCAGCAGCGTGGCACCCGTGCCGGTGAGTTCCACATGCCGGGTGCCGCGCAGGAACAGCACCGCGCCCACTTCGTCTTCCAGCGCGCGGATCTGGCGGCTGATGGCGGATTGGGTGAGGTGCAGTTCTTCGGCGGCACCGCTGAAGCTGAGGCGGCGAGCCACCGCCTCGAACGCCCGCAGCGGGCCGATGGCGAGTGGACGCTGGCGCAGCCTATTCATGATCGTTGAGCATCAATGGAGCATGAATCCATCATTCGACAGAAAGGGGTGCGGTGGACAGAATTCCCCTCACACCACCAGCCCAGCGAGTATGTCATGACGCAATCATTCATGAGCTTTCCTCAAGCCGCCTCGGCCTCCGGTCAGGCTTGCGCATGGTCGGTCGTGCTGCCGGCCGGCACCGCGCGCACCATCCCGGCCGCCGGCCATGCCCGCTGGGTGGCCGTGACCGAAGGCCGCGTGTGGCTGACGCTGACCGACAGCCCCGACGGGGCCGCAGGTGACGTGTGGCTGCAACCCGGAGAAGGCTTTGCGCTAGGCGCCGGCATCGCCGCCGTCGTCGAAGGCCGCGGCGCCGCCAGCTTTCAGCTGCTGGAAGCGCCGCAGCCCCGCAAGGTGCCCGGCCGCACGGCCTGGCAACGCACCGCCGGCACGCTGGAAGGCCTGCGCCGTTCGGTGCAGTGGGGCGCGCCGGGCGCGGTTTGCGTGGGGTGAAGCCTCACGTCGGGTGAAGGTTCACCCGCGGCGCGCCCGCGGCTTCGGCCGCCCCTTTGCCAGCGCCGCCTGCAGGGCCAGCCTGGCCCACGGGGCCATCAGCGGCGGGGCTTCCAGTGCCTCGGCGGGCACGGTCCAGAAGCCCAGCTGCGTGGGCTGGCCGCGGCGGCTGTAGACGAAGGGCTCGCCGCCCGCGGCTTCGAACTGCGGCTGGGTGGCGGCGTTGACCTTCAGGTAGAGCTGCTCCTGCACCACGATGGCGATGAAGTGCTCGTCCAGGTACAGGCCATGGCTGCCGAACATGCGCTTGGCGCGCACCCGGCCCAGCGGCGACAGCAGCTCGATGCAGTGTTGGACGAAGGCATCGGCCGGCAAGGCTGGCGGGGTGGCAGCGCGCACCAGCGCAGTCTAGGCAGGTTGTGCGCAGCCACAATCGCAGTTCCCGCCACTGTCGACCTGCCCGCCACCATGCCGATGCCCGATTTCAGCCTGGAACCCACCCGCGACAAGAAGCTGCTGCGCCGGCAGCTGCAGGCCGAGCGGCTGGCCATGATCGATCGGCATGAGCGCGCCATGCACCTGCAGCAAGTGCTGCGGGTCTGGCTGGTGACGCGCAAGGAGCAGACGATCGGCGCCTACTGGCCGATCAAGGGCGAGTTCGATGCGCTGCCCGCGCTGTACCGCTGGACAGAGGGCGCGCCCGAGCGCCGCATCGGCCTGCCGGTGATCGACCGCGAGACCAAGCAGCTGCGCTTCCATGTCTGGTACCCCGGCTGCCCGATGGAAGAAGACGCCTTCGGCATTCCCAAGCCCAAGGACACCGAGCAGTTCCAGCCGCAGATGCTGCTGGTGCCCTGCGTGGGCTACGGCCCCAAGGGCCTGCGCCTGGGTTACGGCGGCGGCTTCTACGACCGCACCCTGGCCGCCATCGAGCCGCGGCCCTACACCGTGGGCGTGGGCTATGCCCACGGCTACCTGCCCTGGCTGACGCCCGAGCCGCACGACGTGCCGCTGGACGCGATGCTCAACGAGAACGGCGTCGTCAGCGACGTCGATGCCGACGGCGGCTGACCTTCCGGAGAACGCCATGACCACTCGCCCGCATGCCCTGCCTCTTCATGTCAGTCGGCCCCTGCGATGGGCGATGGTGGCGGTTTGCGCCACGCTGGGGGCCGTGGCCCCGGCCGCGCGGGCGGTGGTGCTGTACGACCCGGCGAGCGGCAGTCTGCCCGCGGCACAGGGCTGGCTGACCAGTGCCACCAGCGGCGCGGCGGCGGGCACGCAGACCTTGAGCGGCGGCCGGCTGGCGCTCGACACCACCGGCAGCGGCGTGGTGGCCTTCGGCAACGCCCGGCTCAGCCCGGTGGCGCTGGACGCAACCGCCGGCTATGCGGTGGACTTCTCGCTGCAGGTGCTGGCGGAAAGCCATGCCAGCCCGAACCGCGCCGGCTTCTCGCTGCTGCTGGTGGGCAGCGATCCGGCGCAGTCGGTGGCGTTGTCGTTCTGGCAGGACCGGGTGTGGGTGCCGACGGTGGATGCATCGACGGCCGACCGCTTTGTGCACGGCGCGGGCGCAGGCTTTGACACCACGGCGGCCTTCACCGATTACCGGCTGCTGGTGCAGGGCGGTCGCTACAGCCTGAGCGCCGGCGGCCACGCCTTGTTCAGCGGCACGCTGCAGGACTACCGCAGCGGCGGCCTGCCTTACACGGTGCCCAACCTCGTGTTCTTCGGCGACGACAGCAGCCGCGGCAGCGCGCAGGTGGCGCTGGGCGCGATCAGCATCTCGCCGGTGCCCGAGCCGGCCAGCGCGCTGTTGCTGCTGGCCGGGTTGGGCGTGGTGGTCGCCTTCGGGATCAAGTCACCCGCCCGCCGGGCCGCCCCAAGGGCGGGTGCTCCCCCTCGGGGGGGGCGCGAGCGCAGCGAGCTTGGGGGCACTTAAACCCCCAGCTTGAGCCGCCTGCACAGCTCCAGCGTCAGCGCGCTCTGGTTCATCGTGTAGAAGTGGATGCCCGGCGCGCCGCCGGCGATCAGGCGTTCGCACAGCGCGGTGATCACGTCCAGGCCGAAGGCGCGGATGGAGGCAGCATCGTCCATGAAGCCTTCCATCTTCATCGCCACCCAGCGCGGGATTTCGATGCCGTCGCGCTGCGCGAACTGCGCGATGCGCGCGAAGTTGTGGAAGGGCATGATGCCCGGCACCACCGGTGCTTCGGCGCCCAGCTTGCGCGTCTGCTCCACGAAGTGGAAGTAGGCGTCGGGGTTGAAGAAGAACTGCGTGATGGCGGCGTTGGCGCCGGCTTTCACCTTGTCGGCGTAGTGCTGCAGGTCGCGGGCCGCGTAGCGCTGCTCGGGGTGGTATTCGGGGTAGGCCGCCACCTCGATCTGCCAGTCGTCACCCTGCGTCTCGCGGATGAAGCGCACCAGCTCCGACGCATAGCGGAACTCGCCCGCGGTGGCGGTGCCGCTGGGCAGGTCGCCGCGCAGCGCCACGATGCGGCGGATGTTCTGCGCGCGGTAGGTGGCCAGGATCTCGGCGATGTTCTGCCGCGTGGAGCCCACGCAGGACAGGTGCGGCGCGGCCTCGAAGCCGGCCTTGGCGATGGCGCTGACGGTGGCCAGCGTCTTGTCGCGGGTGGCGCCGCCGGCGCCGTAGGTCACGCTGAAGAACTCGGGCTTCAGCGCGCCCAGCTCCTGCACCACGGTCTTGAGCTTCTCGTCGCCCACCGGGGTGTTGGGCGGAAAGAACTCGAAGCTGATCGGCACGGTGTTCATGGGTGTGTCTCGCTAGGTGCTTCGTGCGTGCACGAAGAATTCGGTATTGCCGTCGCCACCGGCGATCGGGCTTTGAAAGTAGTCGGCCACCTGCAGGCCCTGGGCCACGCAGGCGTCGCGCAGCCGTTGTTCCACCACCGGGTAGGAAGCGGCGCTCTTGACCAGCCCGCCCTTGCCGATCTGCTGAGGCTGCAGCTCGAACTGCGGCTTGACCAGCATCAGCAGATCGCCCTGCAACAGCGGCGCCAGCGCGGGCAGCACCAGCGTCAGCGAGATGAAGGACAGGTCGCCGACGATGAGGCTGAAGCGGCCGAGCGAAGCATCGAGGTGGCGCGCATTGACGCCTTCGATGGCCTGCACCCGCGGGTCTTGCCGCAGCCGCGGATGCAGCTGGCCATGGCCCACGTCGATGCCGGTGACCTGCGCCGCGCCGCGTGCCAGCAGCACGTCGGTGAAGCCGCCGGTGCTCTGGCCCACGTCCAGGCAATGCCGCCCGCTCACGTCCAGCCCGGTGTGGGCGAGGGCACCTTCCAGCTTGAGCCCGCCGCGCGACACCCAGCGCAGCTCGGCGTCGTCGGTCAGCGTCAACACGCTGCCCGGTGCCAGATCTTCACCGGCCTTGCGCACCACGCGGCCGCCTTGCGGGCCGGGCACCTGCACCGCCCCACGCTCGATCAGCCGCTGGGCGGCCGAGCGGGTGGGGGCCAGGCCCTGTTGCACCAGGAGGAGGTCTGCGCGCATCGCGGCCCTCAGCCCAGCGTGGCCAGGTGGCGTTGCGCTGCCTCGCCCAGCTTGCGGTCGAAGGTGAGCAGGGGGCAGCGCAGCGCCGCGGCCAGGGCCAGGTAGCCAGCGTCGTAGGCCGACAAGGCATAGCGTCCGGCCAGCGCCAGCACCAGGCGCAGGTCCACCTCGGCCCGCTGCAGCGCCAGGCGGCCGAAGTCGTCCAGGGCCTCACCCGCCGCCGCTGCCGGCACGCCGCGGCGCACCTTGGTGGCGGCCACGCTGGCCACTTCCCAGTCGATCAAGGTGGGGGCATGCAGGGCACGGCCGCTGGCGGCGGCGCGGGCCTGCTCGGCTTCCGGCTCATCGAACAGCAGCGCGCACACCAGGCTGGCGTCCACCACGGCGGGCGGGCGAGCCTGGTACACCGGTGCCGGCTCGGCCACCAGCAGCGGGCGTGGCGCAGCCTCAGCGGCCATCGGCCTCGTCACGCAGGGCGCGCACGATGTCGGCCGAGCGGCCACCCTGCGCCGCCAGACCGCCGAAGCGGCTGCGGGCGCGCTGCGCCAGGTCGTCGAGCGTCAACCGGTCCGCACCAGGCGGCGCCTGCAGCCGTGCGGCCACGGGCGGCACGCCGGCCGACGAGGCCGCTGTGTCGTCGCCCACGGCGGCGCCCAGCAGCGCCATCAGCTCGCCTTGCAGCGAACGGTGATGGCGCGCCGCACGCTCGCGCAGGCGCTGTGCCCAGGCGTCGGGCACCCCTTTGATGGACAGGTTGATGCTCATGGCTGCCTCGGTTCCGCAATGGCGCCATTTTGGAGCCATTGCGGGCCGATGTCAGTACCGGTAGGTGTCCGGCTTGTACGGGCCTTCCTTGGACACGCCGATGTAGGCGGCCTGCTCGTCGGTCAGCTCGGTCAGCATGGCGCCCACCTTCTTCAGGTGCAGGCGGGCCACCTTCTCGTCCAGGTGCTTGGGCAGCACGTACACCTGGCCGGCCTGGTAGGCGTCGGGGCGGGTGAACAGCTCGATCTGGGCGATGGTCTGGTTGGCGAACGAAGAGCTCATCACGAAGCTGGGGTGGCCGGTGCCGCAGCCCAGGTTCACCAGGCGGCCCTTGGCCAGCAGGATGATGCGCTTGCCGTCCGGGAAGATGACGTGGTCGACCTGCGGCTTGATCTCTTCCCACTGGTACTGCTCGAGCGACGCGACGTCGATCTCGTTGTCGAAGTGGCCGATGTTGCAGACGATGGCCTGGTCCTTCATCGCGGCCATGTGCTCATGGCGGATGACGTCCTTGTTGCCGGTGGTCGTCACGAAGATGTCGGCCTTGTCGGCGGCGTACTCCATGGTCACGACCTTGTAGCCTTCCATCGCGGCCTGCAGCGCGTTGATGGGGTCGATCTCGGTCACCCACACCTGGGCGCTCAGCGCGCGCAGCGCCTGGGCCGAGCCCTTGCCCACGTCGCCGTAGCCGGCCACCACGGCCACCTTGCCGGCGATCATCACGTCGGTGGCACGCTTGATGCCGTCCACCAGCGATTCACGGCAGCCGTACAGGTTGTCGAACTTGCTCTTGGTGACCGAGTCGTTGACGTTGATGGCGCGGAACAGCAGCGTGCCCTTGGCGCTCATCTCCTTCAGGCGGTGCACGCCGGTGGTGGTCTCTTCGGTCACGCCGATGATCTGCGCGCTCTTGCGGGTGTACCAGCTGCCGTCCTCGGCCAGCTTGGCCTTGATGGCGGCAAACAGCTCGCGCTCTTCTTCGCTCTTGGGGTCGGCGATCACCGACAAGTCCTTCTCGGCCTTCTGGCCCAGGTGCATCAGCAGCGTGGCATCGCCGCCGTCGTCCAGGATCATGTTCGGGCCTTCGCCTTCGGTGCCCTTGCCGCCGAACTCGAAGATGCGGTGGGTGTAGTCCCAGTAGTCGCGCAGGGTTTCGCCCTTGTACGCGAACACCGGCGTGCCGGTGTCCACCAGCGCCGCGGCGGCGTGGTCCTGCGTCGAGAAGATGTTGCACGAGGCCCAGCGCACCTGGGCACCCAGGGCCTGCAGCGTTTCCACCAGCACGGCGGTCTGGATGGTCATGTGCAGCGAGCCGGTGATGCGCGCGCCCTTGAGCGGCTGGCTCTTGGCGAATTCTTCGCGGATGGCCATCAGGCCGGGCATTTCGGTCTCGGCGATCTTGATTTCCTTGCGGCCCCAGGTGGCAAGCGACGGATCGGCGATGGCGTAGTCTTGGGTGGGCTTAAGTACGGCGTTCATGTGGGCTCCAGGTCAACGGGCCCGCCGCATCGTGCACAAGGGGGAGGTTCAACCACTCACCCAGGCCACGACGCGTGCGGGTGAGCGCTGTTGCTGACCGCTGGCGGCAGGGCTGCCGCGGCGGGGTCCGAGCCTGGGGCACTGGATGTGCCTTGCAACGCTCCTCGGAATGGGGGGATTGTAATCAGCCGGGAAATGGCTGCCGTGACAAAAGCCGCGGGAAAAGCCCGGGCGTTCCGGGTCAATTGCGTGTGCAAGACTGCACGGATGCCTGACAGCAGCAACTCAATTTCCTGGTCGGCCGCACCTGCCGAAGCCCTGGCCGACGTGCTGGGCGTGTTCACCGACATCGACGACACCCTGACCGAGGGGGGCGCCATCGATCCGCCCGCACTGGCGGCGCTGCAGGCGCTGCACGCGGCGGGCGTGCCCGTCATCGCCATCACCGGCCGCCCGTTGGGCTGGAGCCGCGAGCTGGCCGCCACCTGGCCCTTGCGCGCAGTGGCCGCCGAGAACGGCGCGGTGGCCTTGCTGCGTGAGGCTGATGGCTGGCGCACGGTGTATGCGCAGGACGAGGCCACCCGCGCCGCCAACACGCCGCGGCTGCAGGCCGCCGCCGCCCGCGTGCTGCGCGAAGTGCCGGGCGCCACGCTGGCGCAGGACAGTGCCGGCCGCGTGACGGACATCGCCATCGACCACAGCGAATTCGCCCACCTGCCGCCGGCCGCCATCGACGAGGTGGTGCGCGTGATGCGCGCCGAGGGCATGCATTGCAGCGTCAGCTCCATCCACATCAACGGCTGGTTCGGCGAGCACGACAAGTGGAGCGGCGCCTGCTGGATGCTGCGCACGCTGTTCGGCCGCGATCTCGCGGCCGAGGTGGGCCGCTGGATCTACGTGGGCGACAGCACCAACGACCAGGCGATGTTCGGCCGCTTCGCGCTCAGCGTGGGCGTGGCCAACCTGATGCGCTTCGCGGCCGAGCTGCACACCTGGCCGGCCTACCTCACGCAGGGCGAGCGCGGCGCCGGCTTTGCCGAAGTGGCCGAGCGGCTGCTGCAGGCGCGGCGCGGGTGAGCGAGCCGGCAGGCCCGCCGCGGCTGGCCACGGCCTTCGCCCTGGCCCTGGCGGCCGCCGTGTCGCTGGGACTGGCGCGCTTCTCGTACGCGCTGCTGCTGCCGCCGATGCGGGCCGACCTGGGCTGGAGCTACTTCACCGCCGGCGCGATGAACACGGTGAATGCCGCCGGCTACCTGTTGGGCGCGCTGCTGCTGCCGCGCGCGCTGGCCCGCTGGGACGCGCGGCGGGTGATGCTGGCCGGCGGCGCCGCCGCCGCGGTGGCGCTGGCGCTGCATGGCGCGGTGCTGGCGGAGGGCGGGCTGTTCGCGCTGCGGCTGGCCACCGGGGTGGCCAGCGCTGGCACCTTCGTGGCCGGAGGACTGCTGGCGGCGCGGCTCGCGCAACGCTCACCACGGCCGGGCCTGGTGCTGGGCTTGTACTACGGTGGCACCGGCATCGGCATCGTGGCTTCGGCGCTGGTGGTGCCGCCGCTGGCGGGCGCGGCCGTGGCGCATGCGTGGCAGCAGGCCTGGCTGGCGCTGGGCGGCCTGGCAGCGCTGTGCACGGCGCTCACCGCGGCGGCCACCGGCGAGCTGGCGGCCCATCCTTCGGCCGCCGGGCCGCGCCAGCCGGCGCGCTGGCCGCGCTTCGGCTGGCTGCTGGGCGCCTACCTGATGTTCGGGCTGGGCTACATCGGCTACATGACCTTCGTGGTCACGCTGCTGCGCGAGCAGGGCCTGCCGCCGGGCCGCATCGTCGCTTTCTATGTGCTGCTGGGGCTGGGTGTGGTGGCGTCGTCGTGGCTGTGGGCCGGGCTGCTGCAGCGCTTCAAGGGCGGGCAGCCGCTGGCCTTGCTCAACGGGCTGCTGGCGGTGGCCACGCTGCTGCCGGTGCTGAGTGCGCACCCGGTGGCGGTGTTCGCCTCGGGCGCCTTGTTCGGCGCGGTGTTCCTGTCGGTGGTGGCGGGCACCACCGCCTTCGTGCGCCACAACCTGCCGCCGGCCGCATGGCCGGCGGGCATCAGCGCCTTCACCATCGTGTTCGCGGCGGGGCAGATCGTCGGGCCCAGCATCACCGGCTGGGTGGCCGATGGTGCTGGCGGGCTGGCGCGGGGCTTCGTGTTGTCGGCCGGGGCGCTGGCGTTCGGGTCGCTGCTGGCAATGCGGCAGCGACCCGTGCCTTGACCGGAGTGCCGGCCTGGACGGTCAGCCCGCGCTGGGCTTTTCCTCTTCAATGAGCGGCGCCATGTTCAGCATCTGCACCGGGCCGAAGATGGTGGAGAAGGCCACGTCCTTGGCGTCGCGGCCGGCGGCGATGCGCACCAGGTCTTCCACCGGCGACATGCGGGTGGGGTCGAACAGCATCCACTCGCCGCCCAGGTAGGCCTCGAACACCGCGTGGAAGTCGGGCGGCGGTTCCTGGAACTTGGCATAGCCCACCACCAGCCGCGCCGGGATGTTGAGCGCGCGGCAGAAGGTGACGCCCAGGTGCGCGAAGTCGCGGCACACCCCGGCCCGGTTGCGGAACACGTCGGCCGCGGTGGTGGTGGCGGTGGACGAGCCCACCTTGTAGTCCACGTTGTCGTGGATCCAGTCGCTGATGGCCTGCACGCGCTGGTAGCCGGGCGGGTGCTGGCCGAACATCTTGAAGGCGGCGTTGCCCAGCAGGTCGCTTTCGCAGTAGCGGGTGGGCATCAGGTGGTGCAGCACGCTGTCGGGCAGCTCGCTCACCGGCACCTCGGCGGCGGCGGTGTTCCACACCCGCGGCTCCACCAGCACGGTGGCCGCGTAGTGCACGGTGAAGGCGCCGGCCGGTGCCTGCAGCCGCAGGAAGCGGTGGTGCTCCAGCGGATCGGGGAACACATGGCTGGGGATGCTGGGGTCCAGCGTCAGTGCCTCGGCCAGCACCTGCTGGTCGCGGCCATGTTGCGCATGGATCTGGAACAGGAAGCTGGTGGACTGCGCCAGCTGGTAGCCCAGCGTGCAGTCGATCTTGAAGCGCCTCGCCGGCGGTGGCGCAGCTCCCACGCCATTGGCGCGTGAGCGCGGCGGCTTGGCCGGTTCGGCAACTTCGATGCGGGAAGGGGGCGGGCGCTTTTTCTTGGCAGCGGTGGTCATGGTGGGCAAAGAGCGTTGGCGCTGGAGGAGTCGGTCGGTCGTTCCCGCCTGACTGCGCGGGTGGTTCATTGCAACCCCGGCCCTGCGGGCGGCCCATCGGCGCGCAGGTTCTGCCGCTGTAGGAGGGCGCCTCGCCCCGCGCAGATCACACTTCGCGTGCCAGAAATTGGTGCATGCGCTGCAGTTCTTCGTCCATCGCAGTCGTAAACCCCGCGTCTTGCGGCTGGCCGGCGATGAAGCCGACCTCGGGCAGCAGCTGCCCCTGCCGCAGGCTCAGATTGGCCCACCCGACGACTTGGTCGCGCCACAGCAGCGGCAGCGCGTAGTAGCCCCATCGCCGCCGCGGCGCCGGGGTGTAGGCCTCGAAGCGGTAGGCCCAGCCCCACAGCAGCTCGAGGCGCAGCCGGTCCCAGACGATAGGGTCGAAGGGCGCCAGCAGCCGCACCTCGTCGGCGGGCGCATGTCGGGCGCTGCGCGGGTTCTCATCCGCGGGCCACAGCCAGGTGAGGCCGTCGATCGTGGCGCTGGGCAGCTGGCGGCGCGCGTCGGCCAGCGCCACGCGCAGCTCCGCCTGCAACTGCGGAGCGCCGTAACCGAGATGGCTGACGAGCTGGCCCAGGCTGCGCGTGGGCAGTGGGGCGTACTTGTCCAGCACCAGGCGCAGCAGCGCCGCGGCCCTTTCCGCGGGCGAGCGTTCGTCGTCGGCGTGGGCGGCCACCGCATACACCCGCACGCCGGCCTCGCGCCGGGCCACCCGCAGCAGGCCGCGGTAGTGCATGCCGTCCAGCAGGTGGGTCACGGCATTGCTCTGCCCGCCCCAGGCGTTGGTGGTGCGGCCATGGTTGAAGGCCGCCTGCACCGCCTTCGGGTGGCTGGGCCCCTGCTCGCGGATGAAGGCCAGCACGCTGGCGGCGCGGCGCTGGGTGTCGGCGTCCCAGGGGCGGCGCGCGGTGCGTGGGTGCATCAGCGCCAGGTGTTCACGCGGCAGAAAGCCGTAGTTCACCAACGCGTCTTCTTCCACCGGCAGGCGGGGGTAGCGGCGCTCCAGGTCGCCGGCGCGGTAGTCGCGCACGCGGTGGCGCAGCGTCAGGTCCTGCGCGCGGGCCGGCGCGCGGATGGGATCGGCCTGCACGAAGCCCAGGCGCCGGATGGCGTCGATCAGCGTGGTGGGCCGGAACAGCGTGCGCGCCACCGCATGGCGGCGCAGGTCGGATAGCGTGACGGGTTTGGCGCGGCTCATGGCTTCGGCGCCGCGGCCAGCCGGCGCAGCTGTGCGTCGTGCCAGCGGGCCAGCAGCCACTGCGCCAGCAGCGCGCCGATCCAGGCCATCAGCATGTCCTTCTGGGTGTCCCAGGGGTCGCCCTGGGTGGCCAGGAACTCGTCGGCGCCGGCGCCCAGCGCCACGGCGGCGCCCCATTCGATCAGCTCATAGATCGCGCTGATGGCCAGTGCCACCGCGGTGACCACGGTGAACAGCCAGCCGCCGGGCCGCAGCGGCGTGTGGCGCAGCAGCAGCTCACGCGCGGCCATGGCCGGCACGAAGCCCTGCATCAGGTGGCCCAGCCGGTCGTAGTGGTTGCGCTGCAGGTCGAAGGCCTCGCGCGCCCATTCGCCCAGCGGCACGCGGGCATAGGTGTAGTGGCCGCCCAGCATCAGCACCGCCGCGTGCGCAAAGATCAGCGCATACAGCAGCGGCGTCAGCGGAAAGCGCCGGTGGGTGAACCACAGCACCGGCAGCACGATGGCCACCGGCGCCACTTCCATGACCCAGGTGCCGGCTTCGTAGGGGCGGATGCCCGAAAGGACGAGCAGCCCGATGAGGGCCGCCGAATAGAGCGCCAGGCCGGTGCGGCCGAGGGATGCGGTCATGGAGGGCAGGAGGTGCCGCCATGAAAAACGGCACCCGGGTGAGCGGTGCCGTGGATTGTGGCGCGGGGCCTGTCAGCAGTTACAGACCGGCCGCTGCACGCAGCGCAGCCGCTTTGTCCGTCTGTTGGTCTCCACTCACATCGCTGGCGCGATATGAGTTGCGCCCAAGAACCGATGCAGCGCTGCGCGCTGGGGGCTTACAGCCCCGCTGCGGCCCGCAGGGCCGCAGCCTTATCGGTTCTTTCCCAAGTGAACTCCGGCTCTTCGCGCCCGAAGTGGCCGTACGCCGCCGTCTTGGCGTAGATCGGCCGCAGCAGGTCCAGCATCTGGATGATGCCCTTGGGCCGCAGGTCGAAGTGCTCCTGCACCAGCGCGGCGATCTTGTCGTCGGGGATGACGCCGGTGCCTTCGGTGTACACGGTCACGTTCATCGGGCGGGCCACGCCGATGGCGTAGGCCACCTGGATCTGGCACTGGCGCGCCAGGCCGGCCGCCACGATGTTCTTGGCCACGTAGCGGGCCGCATAAGCCGCGCTGCGGTCCACCTTGGTCGGGTCCTTGCCCGAGAAGGCGCCGCCGCCGTGCGGGCAGGCGCCGCCGTAGGTGTCGACGATGATCTTGCGGCCGGTCAGGCCGCAGTCGCCCTGCGGGCCGCCGATGACGAAGCGGCCGGTCGGGTTGATCAGGTACTTGGTGTCCTGCAGCCACTCCTTGGGCAGCACCGGCTTGATGATCTCTTCGATCACCGCTTCGGTGAACGAGGCCTTCATCTTGGTCGGCGTCTCGCTCTGGTCGGGGCTGTGCTGGGTGCTCAGCACCACGGTGTCGATGCTGTGCGGCTTGCCGTCCACGTAGCGCATGGTCACTTGGCTCTTGGCGTCAGGGCGCAGGAAGGGCAGGCGGCCGTCCTTGCGCAGCTGGGCCTGGCGCTCCACCAGCCGGTGCGCGTAGTAGATCGGCGCGGGCATCAGCTCGGGCGTCTCGTCGCAGGCGTAGCCGAACATCAGGCCCTGGTCGCCGGCGCCGATGTTCAGGTAGTCGTCGCTGGCGCGGTCCACGCCCTGGGCGATGTCGTTGCTCTGCTTGTCGTAGGCCACCAGCACCGCGCAGCCCTTGTAGTCGATGCCGTACTCGGTGTTGTCGTAGCCGATGCGCTTGATGGTGTCGCGCGCGACCTGGATGTAGTCGACGTTGGCCTGGGTGGTGATCTCGCCGGCCAGCACCACCAGACCGGTGTTGGTCAGGGTTTCGGCTGCCACGCGGGACAGCGGGTCCTGCGCGAAGATCGCGTCGAGGATGGCGTCGGAGATCTGGTCCGCGACCTTGTCGGGGTGGCCTTCGGAAACCGATTCCGAGGTGAAGAGGAAGTCGTTCGCCACTTGCTTAAACTCCAAGAGTTGGTTGGTTCCTGCGCGTTGCCGGCCAGGAAACTCTGGAGAGCGGCGAACGCTTTAGCAGCATTTGTTGAGCCCCCGGCCTGTTGACCGTGAACCCGGCGCCCGGTGTCTGAAGCCCTGGCGCATCGCCCCGCAAGTTGTTCAGTAACTCGGCGATGGGGCAATTATAGGAACCATGCTTTCTTTCATTCGCTGGATATCAGGCCTGCCGTTGCGCCTTTTGCATGCTTTGGGCGCGTTGCTGGGCTGGCTGGCCTGGCTGGGCTCGTCCTCCTACCGCGCGCTGTGCCGCGAGAACGCGCAGCTGGCCGGCCTCACGCCCGCGCAGCAGCGGGCCGCCATCGGTCAGGCCGGCCGCCTGGTGGGCGAGCTGCCCTGGCTGTGGCTGGGCCGGGCCGCCCGGCCCATCGGCCGCTGGTGCCAATGGCAGGGTGCCGATCTGATCGAGCAGCACCTGCAGTCCGGCCATGGCCTGGTGCTGCTGACGCCGCACATGGGCAGCTTCGAGGTGTGCGCCCAGGCCTATGCCGAGCGTTTCGGTGCCCGCAAGCCGGTGACGGTGCTGTACCGCCCGGCGCGCCAGCCCTGGCTGCGCGAGCTGGAAGAAACCGCCCGCGACCGGCCCGGCCTGGCCACCGCGCCGGCCACGCTGGCCGGGGTGCGGCAGATGATCCGCGCGCTGCGCAAGGGCGAGACCGTCGGCCTGCTGCCCGACCAGGTGCCGCCCGAGGGCATGGGCGTGTGGGCGCCGTTCTTCGGCAAGCCGGCCTACACCATGACGCTGGCCACGCGGCTGGTGCTGCAGACCGGCGCGCCGCTGCTGCTGATGTGGGCCGAGCGCCTGCCCGCCGGCCGCGGCTGGGTGGTGCATGTGAGCGCCCCTTCCGAAGCCATGCCCACCGAGGCGGCCGATGACGAAGCGCTGCAGCTGGCCTGCGCCACCTTCGTCAACCGCGAGATGGAACGGCTGATCCGCCAGTGCCCCCCGCAGTACCTGTGGGGTTACCAACGCTACCGCACGCCGCGCGACACGCTGGCCACCTGAGCAACCATGAACCAGCTTCCCGCCCGCGCCTTGCTGGCCCTGCTGTGGCTGCTGCACTGGCTGCCGCTGGGGCTGCAGGCCTTCATCGGCCGGCAGTTCGGCCGCCTGCTGCATGCATTGGCCAAGCCGCGCCGCCGCATCGCCCGCCGCAACCTGGCGCTGTGCTTTCCGGAGAAGACCGAGGCCGAGCGCCATGCCCTGGTGCGCGAGCACTTCCAGTGGCTGGGCCGCAGCCTGCTGGAGCGCGGCCTGCTGTGGTACGCCTCGCCCGAACGGCTGCGCCGCCTGATCCACGTGGAAGGCGACGTGCGGTTGGCCGAAACCAGCGAGCGCCCGGTGATGTGGCTGGTGCCGCACTTCATGGGCCTGGACGTGGCGGGCTCGGCCACGCAGCTCTACCAAAAGCAGCTGGTGGGCAGCATCTACCAGGCGCAAAGCAACCCGGTGTTCGATGCCGCGATGCGCCGTGGCCGCGTGCGCTTCGGCCAGGGCGACATCTTCTCGCGCAAGGAGGGCCTGCTGCCGCTGATGCGCGCCATCCGCCAGCGCGGCTTTGCCTTCTTCAACCTGCCCGACATGGACTTCGGGCGCCGCGAAGCGGCCTTCGTGCCCTTTTTCGGCGTGCCGGCCGCCACGCTGCTGGCGCCTTCCAAGCTGGCGCGGGCGCTGAAGATGGAAGTGCAGCCGGTGGTGGCCGAGATGCTGCCCGGCGGCCAGGGCTACCGCGTTCACTTCCTGCCGCCGTGGACCGACTTTCCCACCGACGACCCGGTGGCCGACGTGGCTCGCATGAACCGCTGGATCGAAGCCGAAGTGCGGCGCAACCCGGCGCAGTACCTGTGGGTGCACAAGCGCTTCAAGACCCGCCCCGAGGGCGAGCAAGGCCTGTACTGAAGCCCGCCGGATAATCGCCCGATGCGACTCAAGTTCACCAAGATGCAGGGCGCGGGCAACGACTTCGTGGTGCTGGACGCCACGCAGGCGCCGCTGGACCTGCAGCCCGAGACCGCCCGCCGCCTGGGCGACCGCCGCTTCGGCGTGGGCGCCGACCAGATCCTGGTGGTGGAACGCAGCCGCACGCCCGGCATCGACTTCCGCTACCGCATCTTCAACAACACCGGCGACGAGGTGGAGCACTGCGGCAACGGCGCACGCTGCTTCGTGCGCTACGTGCATGAACATGGCCTGACCGACCGCGCCAGCATCAAGGTGGAGACCATGAACCGCGTGCTGGAGCTGCACCTGCAGCCCGACGGCCGCGTGACGGTGGACATGGGCGAGCCGGTGTTCGACCTGTTGCAGGTGCCGTTCGACAGCACCGGCCTCACGCCGCGGGCCGAAGGCCACGGCCAGCTGTGGCCGGTGGAGGTGCAGGGTCATGCGGTGGAGCTGCACATGGTGTCCATGGGCAACCCGCATGCGGTGCAGCGCGTGGCCGACGTGGACAGTGCGCCCGTGCTCACCCAGGGCCCGTTGATCGAGCACCATCTGCGCTTTCCGGCCCGCGTGAATGCCGGCTTCATGCAGGTGGTGAACCGTGGCCGCATCCGGCTGCGGGTGTATGAGCGCAGCGCCGGCGAAACGCTGGCCTGCGGCACCGGCGCCTGCGCCGCCGTGGTCTCGGGCATCCTGCTGGGCTGGCTGGACGGGCGCGTGGACGTGGAAGCGCGCGGCGGCAGCCTCACCATCGAGTGGGCCGGCCCCGGCCACCCGGTGCTGATGACCGGCCCCGCGCAGACTGTTTTCGAAGGGGAAATCGAACTGTGAGCAACGCACTGGGCACGTCCGGCATCACCGAGACCGACATCGCCAACTACCTGGCCAACACGCCCGGCTTCTTCGAGCGCAATGCCGAGCTGCTGGCCAGCATCCAGCTCACCAGCCCGCACGGCCAGCGCGCCGTCTCCCTGCAGGAGCGGCAGATGGAAATGCTTCGCGACCGCATCAAGGGCCTGGAGCACAAGATCGTCGAGATGATCCGCAACGGCCAGGACAACGTGGCCATCGCCGACCGGCTGCACCGCTGGACCCGCGCGCTGATGGACACCGCCGACGCCGCTGATCTGCCCACGGTGCTGGTGCAGCAGCTCAAGCACCAGTTCCTGATTCCGCAGGCCGGTGTGCGGGTGTGGGGCGTGGCCGAGGCTTATGCCGGGCTGCCGTTTGCGCAGGGCGTGAGCGACGACGCCCGCAGCTTTGCCAACAGCCTGACGCTGCCTTATTGCGGCGTGAACTCCGGCTTCGAGCCGGTGCGCTGGCTGGACGACCCCAGCACCGTGATGTCGATCGCGCTGATTCCGCTACGCCGTGGCGACACCGCCTTCGGCCTGGTGGTGCTGGGCTCGCCCGACCCCACGCGCTACAGCGCCGACATGGGCACCGAGTTCCTGATCCGCATCAGCGAACTGGCCGGCGGCGCGCTGTCGCGCCTGCTGCCGCCGGCTGCCTGATGACCGCTGCGGCCGAGCCTGCCGCCGAGCTTCAGGCCCTCCCTGAAGAGCTGCAGGCCTGGCTGCAGCACCTGCAGGTGGAGCGGCGCCTGGCGCCGCGCACCCTCACGCTCTATACCGAGGCGCTGCGCCGCCTGGTGCGCGCCGCGCAGGCCCACCCGGTGCCGCTGCTGCAGGTGCAAAGCCACCATGTGCGGCGCTGGGCCGCGCAACTGCATGGCCAGGGCCTGGCGCCGCGCAGCATTGCCATCGTGCTGGCGGCCTGGCGGGGGCTGTACCGCTGGTGGGGCGACAACCGCAAGATCAGCAGCAACCCGGTGGAGGGTGTGCGTGCGCCCAAGGCCGGCCGGCCGCTGCCCAAGGCCTTGTCGGTGGACCATGCGGTGGCGCTGGCCGAGCATGAGCCCACCACCGACGACCCGGCGCTGCGCGCCCGCGACCATTGCATCGTCGAGCTGCTGTACGGCTGCGGGCTGCGCGTGGGTGAGCTGGTGGCGCTGGACGTGGCCGGCAGTGCCGAGGCGGTGGGCTGGATCGACCGCGAGCCGGGCGGCGAAGCCACCGCCCATGTGCTGGGCAAGGGCAGCAAGCGGCGCAGCGTGCCGGTGGGCAGTGCGGCCCGCAAAGCGCTGGACGACTGGCTGGCCGTGCGCGGCCAGATGGCCAAGGCGGGCGAGCCGGCGCTGCTGGTGGGCCGGCGCGGCGGCCGCATCACCGATGGCCAGGTGCGGGCGCGGCTAAAGGCGCTGGCCTTGCAGGCCGGGCTGCCGGTGCACGTGCATCCGCACATGCTGCGGCACAGCTTTGCGTCGCACCTGCTGCAGTCCAGCGGCGACCTGCGTGCGGTGCAGGAGCTGCTGGGCCATGCCAGCATTGCGACCACACAGGTTTACACGCGGCTTGATTTCCAGCATCTGGCCAAGGTCTACGATGCCGCCCATCCCCGCGCACGCAAGCGCGGTGCTTGAATGGCGGCCCCGGTACCTCAAGTACCGGTGAGCAATCCGATGAAGAACAAAGACCCCCTTTCCTGTCTCGTCGCGTTCGTCGGCACCGTGGTGCTCGGCGTGGCGCTCACGGGCCTGTACCGCGCGGTGGAAGCACCGCAGGCCAACGCAGCGCCCATCGCTGAACCGCTGGCCGCACCCACCGTTACCGCCCAGCCGCGACCGGCCGCGCCCGTGCCCGTGAGCCAGCAGACCGCCGCGCCCGCGCCGCGCGGTTGACGGCCGCTGGAGGTTCAGCCGCCGGGCCGCCCCAAGGCTGAACGCGCCCCAAGGGTCCGAAGGGCCCTTTGGCAAAGGCCTCGGGGGGTAGCGAGCGAAGCGAGCTTGGGGGCCGGCTTCCTACCGCCCGGCGACAATCGCCGGATGAAGAAGATCAAGCTGCGCGAAGGCCGCGACCGCTCGCTGCTGCGGCGCCATCCCTGGGTGTTTGCCGGCAGCGTGGCCAGCGGCAAGGCCGATGCGGGTGAAACCGTGCGGGTGGAAAGCGCCGAAGGCCGCTTTCTGGCCTGGGCCGCCTACAGCCCTGAATCCACCATCCGCCTGCGGGCCTGGAGCTTCGACGAGCAGGAGCGCATCGACCGCGCCTTCTTCGAGCGCCGGCTGCGCACCGCCATCGCGCTGCGTGAGCGGCTGCCGATTGCCAGCGACGGCAAGCGGCTGGTGCACGGCGAGGCCGACGGCCTGCCCGGCCTGGTGGTGGACCAATACGGCAGCACGCTCAGCGCGCAGTTCCTGGCCACCGGCGTGGAACGCTGGAAGCCGGTGATCGCCGAGCTGCTGCTGCAGATCACCGGTGCCACGCGGCTGTACGAACGGTCGGACGCCAGCGTGCGCGAGCTGGAAGGCTTGCCCCACGCCAGCGGCTGGCTGCGCCGCGCCCCGCAGGCCGAGGCGGACGACCACAGCGCCCTGGTGATCCATGAGCACGACTGGCGCTTGAACCTGGACGTGGCCCTGGGCCACAAGACCGGCTTCTACCTCGACCAGCGCGACAACCGCGCCCGCTTTGCCGAGCTGGTGTCGCACTTCGGCGTGCAGCGGGTGCTCAACTGCTACTGCTACACCGGGGGCTTCACCGTGGCGGCGCTCAAGGGCGGGGCCACGCAGGTCACCAGCGTCGATTCCTCCGGCCCGGCGCTGGAGCTGGCGCGCGCGAACGTGCGGCTCAATGGCCTGGACGACAGCGGCTGCCAGTTCGTCGATGCCGACGTCAACAAATACCTGCGCGAGCTGAAGGCCGCTGGCCAGCGCTTCGACGCCATCGTGCTCGACCCGCCGAAGTTCGCACCCAACGCCGCCGCCGCCGAGCGCGCGGCCCGGGCCTACAAGGACATCAACCGCCTGGCGCTGGAGCTGCTGGCGCCGGGTGGCCTGCTGTTCACCTTCTCGTGTTCAGGCGGCATCAGCGCCGACCTGTTCCACAAGATCGTGGCCGGCGCCGGCATGGACGCGGGCGTCAACGGCTTGCTGCTGGACCGCCTCTCGGGCGCCTGCGACCACCCGACCACCATCGAGTTTCCGGAGGGTGAGTACCTGAAGGGGCTGGTGATCCTCAAAAGCTAGACCGGTATGGCGGTGGAGAATTTCGCCCGCTCCACGCTGAAGAAGCTCTTGACGTTGCGCACGTTGGCGTCCTGCGTGAACAGGCGCTCCACCAACTGGTTGTAGGCCGCCATGTCGGCCACGCCGACGATGAGCACGAAGTCGGGTCCGGCCGACACGCGGTAGCACTGCTGCACGCCGGCATCGGCCACCGCGCGCTGCTGGAAGGCCAGCAGGTGCTCCGCGCCCTGGCGGTCCAGCGTCACTTCCACCACCGCGGTGAGCTGCGGGCCCAGCTTGTCGGGCGCCAGCAGCGCCACGCGCCGCAGCACGTAACCCTCGTCCACCAGCCGCTTGACCCGCCGCAGGCAGGTGGCCGGCGACACATGGGCGGCGGCGGCCAGGTCCTGGTTGCTGCGGGCCGCATCGTCCTGCAGCAGGGCCAGCAGGCGGCGGTCGGTGTCGTCGAGGTCTGTCATGGTGATCGAAAGATGCCATCAATACTTGATCAATGCAAGAAAATTGCATTGCAGGTTTCGGTGAACGTTCTTCATCGAATCTCCACAAACTCTGCAAGAAAATTGCAGGCCATGCGGCCTACGATGCCGGCTCTCACCGATCTTCAAAGGCTTGAACCATGTGTGGCATCGTCGGCGCCGTCAGCACCCGCAACATCGTCCCCATCCTCGTCGAGGGGCTGCGGCGTCTGGAATATCGCGGCTATGACTCCTGCGGCCTGGCGGTGCATCAAGACGGGCAACTGCGGCGCGCCCGCAGCACCGCCCGCGTGGCCGAGCTGCAGGCCCAGGTCGACCAGGACGCCATCAGCGCCGGCACCGGCATCGCCCACACCCGCTGGGCCACCCACGGCGCGCCGGCGGTGCACAACGCGCACCCGCACTTCTCGGGCAACCGCGTGGCCCTGGTGCACAACGGCATCATCGAGAACCACGACGAGCTGCGCGCCGAGCTCATCGCCAAGGGCTTCGCGTTCACCAGCCAGACCGACACCGAGGTCATCGCCCACCTGGTGAACCACCTGTACGACGGCGACCTGTTCGAGACGGTGCAGCAGGCCGTCAAGCGCCTGCGTGGCGCCTACGCCATTGCCGTGTTCTGCCGCGACGAGCCGCACCGCGTGGTGGGCGCGCGTGAAGGCTCGCCGCTGGTGCTGGGCCGGGGCGAAGGCGAGAACTTCCTGGCCAGCGACGCGATGGCGCTGGCCGGCGTGACCGACCAGATCGTGTACCTGGAAGAGGGCGACGTGGTGGACGTGCAGCTCAACAAGGTGTGGATCAACGGCCGCCAGGCCGACGGCAGCGTGCGCCCGGTGGAGCGCGAGGTGCGCACCGTGCATGCCCACACCGGCGCGGCCGAGCTGGGCCCGTACCGCCACTACATGCAGAAGGAAATCTTCGAGCAGCCCAAGGCGATTGCCGACACGCTGGAAGCGGTGGCCGGCGTGTCGCCCGAGCTGTTCGGCGACGGCGCGCACGGCATCTTCAAGCAGGTGGACCAGGTGCTGGTGCTGGCCTGCGGCACCAGCTACTACGCCGGCCTGGTGGCGCGGCAGTGGATCGAGTCGCTGGCCGGCCTGCCCACCACGGTGGAGATCGCCAGCGAGTACCGCTACCGCGACAGCGTGCCCAACCCGCGCACGCTGGTCGTCACCATCACGCAAAGCGGTGAAACCGCCGACACGCTGGCCGCGCTCAAGCACGCCCGCTCACTGGGCATGCCGCACACGCTGACCGTGTGCAACGTGCCCACCAGCGCCATGGTGCGCGAGTGCAAGCTGGCCTTCATCACCCGCGCCGGGGCCGAGATCGGCGTGGCCTCGACCAAGGCCTTCACCACGCAGCTGGTGGGCCTGTTCCTGCTGGCGCTGGCCCTGGGCCAGGTGCGCGGCAAGCTGACGGACGAACAGGAAGCCCGCCACCTCAAGGACCTGCGCCACCTGCCGGCGGCCATCCAGTCGGTGCTGGCGCTGGAGCCGCAGGTCATCGCCTGGAGCGACGAATTCGCCCGCAAGGAAAACGCGCTGTTCCTGGGCCGCGGCCTGCACTACCCGGTGGCGCTGGAAGGCGCGCTCAAGCTCAAGGAAATCAGCTACATCCATGCCGAGGCCTACCCCGCCGGCGAACTGAAGCACGGCCCGCTGGCCCTGGTGACCGCCGCGATGCCGGTGGTGACGGTGGCGCCCAACGACCAGTTGCTGGAAAAGCTCAAGAGCAACCTGCAGGAAGTGCGCGCCCGCGGCGGCGAACTCTTCGTCTTCGCCGACGCCGACACCCACATCCAGCGCGACACCGGCATGCACGTCATCCGCATGCCCGAGCACTACGGCTGGCTGTCGCCCATCCTGCACACCGTGCCGCTGCAGCTGCTGGCGTACCACACCGCCTGCGCGCGGGGCACGGACGTGGACAAGCCGCGGAACCTGGCGAAGAGTGTGACGGTGGAGTGAGGGGCGGGCGATCAGCCTACCCGGCCCGCGCCGCTGACGATGCCGCAGAGCACCGTTTGTGATGATTAATAGCTACAAGAGTAGTCATCTTGTTATATTAGATCATCATGCCAAAAACCGCTCGGGCGCTCCTTCGCCTTCCGCCGGCCACCGCTGGCGCGATTGAAAAGCTGGGCGCCGACCTGGCCGTGGCCAGGCTGCGCCGCAAGGAGTCGCTGCGGTCCTGGGCCCAGCGACTGGGCGTGACCGTGTCCACGCTGCAGCGACTGGAGGCCGGAGACCCGTCGGTCAGCATCGGCATCGTCGCAAGCGCGTTGTGGCTCATTCAGCGCGACGGCGAGTTGAGGCATCTGGCCGCGCCCGAGCACGACCAGGGCGCCATTGAAAAGGACGTGCGCGCCGCAGTCGAACTGGGTCGCGCACGCTCGCAGGCCGCCGAGCAGGCACGACTGCGCGCGGCCAAGAAGGCCGACGAGGCCAAGGGTTGAGATGCGCCTGGACGACCTGTACCTCTGGTATATGGGCGACCCGCACACGCCACGCTACGTCGGCGCGCTGAAGCTCGTGGCGGCCGGCAAGGGCGTGTCGCTGCACTACGGCCCGGCCTGGCTGAGCGACGGATTTCCCCTGAGTGAGGACCTGCCTCTCGTCAACACCGAGTTTCTGCCCCCGGGCAGGCTGGCGGCCGATGCGCAACGTGCGGTCGGCGCCGTGGATGACGCGCGGCCTGACCGCTGGGGCGAAAAGGTCATCCGCTTCGTCGACAAGCCTAAACGCCTGTCGCTGATGGAGTACCTGTACTACGCAGGCGACGACCGATTCGGGGCGCTCGGCGTGTCGACTTCGCCTGACATCTACAGCCCGCGCGATGCAAGCCCGTTGCCGCGGCTCGACCAGGTCCAGCAGCTCAGCGAGGTGGTGGCGAAGATTGAAGCTCAGGAGCCCATCAGCGCATTGGAAGCCCGCATCATCGCGGGCGGCGGCAGTCCGCTCGGCGGCGCCAAGCCCAAGGCGCTCATCGACGTCGACGGCGAGCAGTGGGTCATCAAGTTCTTCAACAACGAACCGGTCGACACGCCACTGATCGAGCACGCGACGATGACGCTGGCGCAACGCGCGGGCATCACCGTGGCCCAGACCCAGGTCATCCGGCTGGCATACTCGAACGCCCTTGCCGTCAGGCGCTTTGACCGGGACGGCGGTCGGCGCATCCACACCATCTCGGCGGGCACCGCCATCCGCGCGGCCACGGCGTCCGGCGCTGAGCCAGAGATGGGCTATCCGGAACTGGCGCGCATCCTGCGTCGGGTCGGCATGACGCAAGACGGCATGAACGAGCGCGATGCCCGCGAACTGTTTCGCCGCATGGTGTTCAACATCCTGGTCGACAACACGGACGACCATGAGAAGAACCATGCGTTGCTGGTGGCGCAACCGTTCGCCAACGGCCGATTGCGGCTAGCGCCGGCCTATGACGTGCTGCCGACGAACTCGGGGCAGGGATACCAGGAGTTCATTTGTGGTGACAGTGGCCGCGACTCGACGCTGGCCAATGCGATGTCTCAGTGCGAGGCGTTCGGCCTGCTTCCGGCTGAGGCGGCCACCGAGGTCACGGCGGTCATCGAGGTGGTCAATACCTGGCAGGCGCACTTCGAGCGGGTGGGTGTGAGCGCGAAGGACATCCAGAGCCTGGCCGAGCGCATCGATGGCCAGGCGCTGCTGAACCAGCGCGAAGGCTTCGACGCTGCCACGTACCAGCCGCCGCCAGGCAAGAGAAAGCGCGCCAGCCCGTTCCGGCGCTCGTGAAGGGCCGAGAGCGCCCGTGCGACGGACGCAACAGCGCTTGTTGCGGCAGCGGACAAACTTGGTTCCAACCGAGTAAGAATCCGCTGCGTTTCGGAGAACCCAACATGTTCGCTATGCACGGCAAGCAGCAGTACCGCGCCGTCGTCTCGCTGCTGTTGTGCTGGTGCCTGACCTGGGTGCCCGTGCATGCGTCGGCGGCGGGGACGGCTCCCAACACCCCGGTCCAACGGACCATCCTGCTCTACATGATCGGCTCCGATCTGGAGAGCGAGGGCGGCTTCGGCAGTGGTGATCTCGAAGAGATCATGAGTGCCCAGGACAGCCCCCATGTGCAGATCGCCATTCAGACCGGCGGCGCCCAGGCCACGGGCTGGAACGAGGTGCGTCGCTTTCAGGTGCGCCACCAGATGCTGCAGGAGCGGGCCAACCTGGGCAAGCGCAACATGGGCGCGCAATCGGAGCTGGCCGACTTCCTCGAGTGGGGGGTCACCCAGTTCCCGGCGCAGGAATACATCCTCGTGTTCTGGAGCCACGGCTCCGGCTCGGTCAACCTGGTGGGTTCCGGCCTGAGCGTGATCGGCCCGGACGAGATCTTCGACGACGGCCTGTCGGTGGCCGAGATCGAAGGCGCCCTGCGCCGCGTCAAGGAGCGCGCCGGCAAGCAGTTCGAGATCGTGGGCTTCGACGCCTGCCTGATGGGCGCGCTGGAACTGACCAAGGTCTTGCGCCCGTATGCGCACTACCTGCTGGCCTCACAAGAGGTGGAGCCGGGCGGCGGCTGGAGCTACGGGGCCTGGCTGGAAAAGCTCAGGCTCAAGCCCCAGTTGAGCAGCCAGGAACTCGGCCGGCAGATCATCGACACCTTCTTTGAAAGCCATCAGGCCGAGTCCAGCGATGAGCCGCTCACGCTGTCGCTGATCGACCTGGAGAAGGTCGAACCGGTGCTGGCCGCCACCCAGCAATGGGCCCAGGCCAGCAAGACCCTGCTGTCGCGGTCGCCCAATGCGGCGGCGGCCTGGGCCTTGTCCCGTGCGCGCGACGAAAGCGAAAACTACGGTCGCGGTGGCCGCTTCGACTACGGCATGGTGGACCTGCGCGATTTTGTGGACCATGGCAGCAACCGGCTGAAGGCGGTCTTCCCGGCTTCCGCCCAGCAGCCGGACATCGCGGCTGCGCTGGGTGAGCTGCGCTCGGCCCAGCAAGCGGTGGCCAAGTCGGTGCAATCGGCGGTGGTGTGGCAACGCAGCAGCCAGCAGCGCCCGCGGGCCAGCGGCCTGAGCGCCTTCGTGCCGAACAGCTTCCACATCCTGAACGCCGAGAATGCCAAGATCGTGCAGCAACAGGTGCAGGCCTTGACGGTGGGCCAACCCTGGAAAGACCTGCTGACCACCTACGCCCGCCAACTGAAGGCGAACGACCAGCGTCCGCAGATTGCCGAGGTGCGGCAAGCCGGCACCGCCATGTTCGAGGCCCAGATCGGCGGCAACCCCGATCAGGCCCAGCTGTTCTTCTTTGCGCTGACCAGCGTCACCCCCGACGGCGAGCGGGTGATCCTGAGCAATGCGCAGATCGATGAAGAGGAAGAGATCAACGCGTCGCGCATCCGCTTCGACCTGGCGGCCAGAGGCGTCACGATGCTGGAGGGCATGCCGGTGTTCTCGCAGGTGATCGATGAGCAGGACGACGGCTACGTCATCGGCATTCCGGCCATCGTCAACGAGCGCGAAGGCGAGATCTGGGTCAAGTTCTCGCAGCTGGGCCAGACCAACGCCTACCGCGTGATCGGCTTCCTGCGCGACGACAGCTCGCCACGGGCCAAGCCCAAGGCGCTGGCCAAGGGCGACCGGCTGCAACTGCTGCACCCCGTGCTGCCCAAGCAGGCCCAAGGCGAGCTGGAATACCAGCCCGTGCTGCCGGCCATCACGCTCAAGTCGGCCCACCCCGCCATCCAGACCGCGATGCCGCCCAAGGGCCAGTACCAGGCCGGCTTCTATTTCTTCGACGCGGAGGATCAACTGGTGCCGGGGCGGAACCTGGTGGGGTATCGGGTGCCTTGAGGGGAACCCCCCATGACCCTCCACCTCTGGCTCGCCTTCGTCGCCGCCTCGGCCGTGCTGCTGGTCATTCCCGGCCCGACGATCCTGGCTGTCATCAGCTACTCGGTGGCGCATGGCCGCAAGGCGCAGTTGCCGCTCATTGCAGCGGTCGCGCTGGGTGACAGCACGGCGCTGGCCTTGTCGCTGTTGGGCCTGGGGGGCCTGCTGGCGGCTTCGGCCTTCTGGTTCACGGTGGTCAAGTGGGCGGGTGGCCTGTACCTGATCTGCCTTGGCGTGAAGCTGCTGCGCGCGGGTGCCTTGCCCGCGCAGTTGGCCACGCAGGCTGCGCCGCGTGTGAGCACCGCGCGGCTGTTCTTCAACACCTATGCAGTGACGGCGCTCAACCCCAAGGGGCTGATGTTCTTCATGGCCTTCTTGCCGCAGTTCCTGGTGCGGGGTGAGCCGGTGGCGCCGCAGCTGTGGTTGCTGGCCACCACGTTCGTGGTGCTGGCCACGCTCAATGCCACCAGCTACGCGATGTTCGCCGGTGCCGCGCGCCGGCTGCTGACCTCGCCGCGCGCGCAGCGGCGCTTCAACGTGGCCGGCGGTTCACTGTTGTGCGTGGCCGGCACCTGGGCCCTGCTGGCGCGCCGGCCGGCGTGAGGGCGCTTCCACCGCATCGACGCTCCACCGCCCCTGCACCCACCGCACCGGCATCCGCTCGCCATTGAGCACCGGATGCCGCGCATTGAAGGGCCAGAAGTGCGCCATCTGCTCCCGCGCCGTCCAGTGCGGGAACAGCAGCGACAGGCGCAGCGCCTGCATGAACTGGCCGTGGCTGAAGGCATAGACCAGCGCATCGGGCGGTAGCTGCTGCAGCCGGGCCAGGGTCTGCCGCACGCGCCGCAGCAGGGTGTTGTAGCTCTCGGCGCCGGGGCCGTCCTGGTGGTCGGGGTCGGCGCGTTGCCAGTAGGCCTCGATGTGCGGCAGGCGCTGGTCGCGGGTGGTGCCGCGCCAGCGGCTGGGCTCCAGGTAGGTGAACTCTTCCATCGGCAGCACCTGCACCGGCACCTGCGGAAAGCGCTCGCAGGTGGGCTGGGCCGTCAGATGGGTGCGCAGGTAGGGCGACAACGCAATCAGCGTGGGCGCTTCGGTCCATTCGGCGGCGATTCGCTGGGCCTGTTCATGGCCTTTGTCGGTGAGTGCGATGCGGGTGAGGTCGTCGGTGGGCAGGCCGGCATTACCGGTGCTTTCGCCGTGGCGGATGAAGATCAGGTGCATGGTCAAGGGTGGGGCGCCCCCGGTTTTTATCCTGTTCCGGGTGCAGCGGGGTCCACGTGCGACGCTGCTACAACCGCGTCATGTCCCGCACCACCCGCCTGCTCGACCTCATCCAGCTGCTGCGCCGCCACCGGCGGCCGGTGAGCGGGTCTGCCATCGCGCAGGAGCTGGGCATCAGCCTGCGCACGCTGTACCGCGATATCGCCACCTTGCAGGGCCAGGGTGCGGCCATCGACGGGGCGCCGGGGCTGGGCTATGTGCTGCGCGAAGGCTTCGTGCTGCCACCGCTGATGTTCTCGGCCGAAGAGCTGGAGGCCGTGGTGCTGGGCATGCGCTGGGTGGCGCAGCGCGCCGACAGCGGCCTGGCCGCCGCTGCGCGCGACGCGCTGGCCAAGATCGGCGCGGTGCTGCCCCGCGCGCTGCAGGCCGAGCTGGAGGGCAGCACGCTGCTGGTGGCCGGGCTGCAGCAGGCGCCAGGGCGGGCGCCAGGCTCTGCGCAGGCCGAGGCGCCCGCCATCGACCCGGCCTTGCAGGACGCCCACGCTGCCACCGTGCGCCGGTCCATCCGCCAGCAGCACAAGCTGGTGATCGACTACCGCGACGGCCAGCGGCGCAGCACGCAGCGCACCGTGTGGCCGTTTGCGCTGGGCTACTTCGATCGTGCGCAGGTGGTGGTGGCCTGGTGCGAGCTGCGGGCCGACATCCGCCACTTCCGTTGCGACCGCATCGCACAGGTGCAGCCGCTGGCGCAGCGCTATCCGCAACGCCGCGAAGCGCTGCTGAAGGCCTGGCGAGAGCGTGAGGGCATCGCGGCGCCATGAAGGCGCGCTGCTGACAGAAGTTGACACGCCCCGCGCCGAGCATGGCGCAGCCGCAGCCCGCGGTGCCTTCTGAAAGCCTCCCATGCTCGACCCCCGCCACCTGTTGCTCTACGTCGCCGATGCCCGCCAGAGCGGCCGCTTTTATGCCGAGCTGCTGAGCCTGCAGCCGGTGGAGGCGCAGGACACCTTCTGCATGTTCCGCCTGCCTTCGGGCCTGATGCTGGGCCTGTGGGGCGCGGCCGGGGTGCAGCCCGCCGCCACCCCGCCCGGCGGCTTCGAGCTGGGCTTTGCGGTGGCCAGCCGCGCCGAGGTGGACGCGCTGCACGCCCAGTGGCAGGCGCGCGGCATCCGCCTGCCGCAGCCGCCCACGGCGATGGACTTCGGCTACACCTTCACCGCCTGCGACCCAGACGGCCACCGGCTGCGGGTGTATGCGCCGGAGGTGGGTTGAGCTTCGGCGGTTTCAGCCCCGCCCCGCCCCATGGCTGAGCAGGAACCCCACCGCCACCAGCAGCGCCATCGCCAGCACCGCCACCAGGGCCCAGACCAGGCCGAGACGGTGGCGGCGTCCCGGCCTGGCGGCGGGCAAGCCGGTGCCTGCCGGGGCGGGCGGGCTGGCTGACGCGCGTGCACCTGGCTGCGCACCCGCCGACGCACGTGGCAGGGCGACGTCCGCGCCGGTGCTGCCGCCCTCCGCCTTGCGCGGCACCATCACCGTCTTCGGAAAGCTCGCGCTCAGCCGGTGCAGCAGCGCCGCCATCGTGGGCGGGCGATCCTCGGGGCGCACGGCCAGGCCGGCGTCGATGGCGGCCAGCAGCTCGGGCGCGTAGCGGCCGGCGCCGGCGCGCACCGCGGGCTCCATCTCGTCGCGCACGGCCCGGGCCACGGCAGAGGGTGGGGCACGCAGCGTCAGGCAGCTCCACAGCACCGCGCACAGGGCATACACGTCGGTCCAGCTGCCCTGGCGCGAAGGCGTGGCCACGTCCGCCGCCTCGGCCGTGCCTTCGTACTGCTCGATCGGTGAATAGCCGGTCTTCAGCAGGGCCGTGAGCTGCTGCGGCTCGGCATCGGCCAGCACCCGCCGCGCCGAGCCAAAGTCCAGCAGCACCGGCCGCGGCGGGGCGTCGAACAGGCTGCCGCCGGCCGCCGGGTCGTGCTGCAGCACGATGTTGTCGGGTGCCACGTCGCGGTGCAGGCACTGCTGCGCATGCAGCACGCCCAGCGCACCGGCCAGCTCGGTGGCCAGCCGGCGCAGCCAGGGCTCGGGTGGCGAAGTCGGCGTGCGGCGAAGTGCGTCGTGCAGCGTGGGGCCTTGCACCAGCGGCATCAGCAGGTAGGCGGTGCCGTTGTCGGCCCACACACGCTGGATCTTCACCAGTGCCGGGTGGTCGAAGCTGGCCAGCAGCTTGGCCTCTTCGAAGAAGCGGCGCAGCCCGTGCTGGAAGGTGGGCAGGTGCCGCGGCGAGCGTGCATGCACCACGCCGTTGGCATCACGCTGGGCCACGGTGGCGGGCATGAACTCCTTGACCGCGCCCTCTCGGCCCAGGCGCGTGTCGCGCACCCGGTAGACGATGCTGTAGCCGCCCTGGCCCATCACGCCCTCGATGCGCAGCTCGCCCAGCAGCGTGCCCACCGGCAGCGCGGCATCGCTGTCGCGGCGGGCGATCAGCTGGGTGCGGTCGCTGCCGGCCGGGCCTGTGGGCGGTGGGGCCATCAGGCCACCTCGTGGCCCATGCTGGCCTGCCACACGCGGTACCAGTCCTCGGCGGGCAGCCGCAGATCCAGCGCGGCCACCGCCTCGCGCATCGCTTCCACGCGGCTGCTGCCGGCGATCGGCAGCGGGCGCGAGGGGTGGCGCAGGATCCAGGCATAAGCCACGGTGGCGACCGACACGCCGTGCTGCGTGGCCAGCGCCTGCAGCACCTCACGCACGCGGCGGGCCTGCGCATCGTCGCTGGTGAACAGGCGCCCGCCGCCCAGCGGCGACCAGATCATCGGCCGCAGGCCGAGGTCGGTGCACTGGTCCAGAGTGCCGTCGCCCAGCGCGCCCATCTGCAGCGGCGACAGCTCGATCTGGTTGGTGACCAGCGGCAGCCGGCGGTGCAGCATCGCCAGCTGCGAAGGTGTGTGGTTGGAGACGCCGAATTGCAGCACCTTGCCGTCGGCGCGGAGGCGGCTGAAGGTGTCGGCCAGCTCGTCGGGGTCGGTCAGCAGGTCGGGGCGGTGGATCAGCAGCAGGTCCAGCCGGTCGGTGCGCAGCGCGCGCAGCGACTGTTCGACCGAGGCCACCACATGCGCCCGCGAGGTGTCGTACGACTTGATGGCATGGCCGGGCCGCTGCGGCGACACCAGCTTGATGCCGCACTTGCTGACCAGCTGCATCCGGTCGCGCAGGCCGGGCGCCGCGGCCAGGGCCTCGCCGAACAGCGCTTCGACGGTGTAGCCGCCGTAGATGTCGGCATGGTCGAAGCTGGTGATGCCCAGCGCCAGGCACGCTTCGATCCAGCCCAGCCGCTGCTGCGGGCTGAAGCCCCAGTCGGCCATGCGCCAGGCGCCGGCCACGATGGGCGAAAGATGGAAAGGCGCTGCAGCGGGCAGCGCGTGGTCGGCAGACGTCATGAAGCCGTTCGCGGCCGAGCCGCGGTGGTGATGCACAGGCGCCGCAGCATAGTGCGTGCGGCGCGCCGTCGCGCCATGTCGATGGAAGGGACTCCGAGCGGGGATGTCAGTGCACGGCGGTGACCGAGATGCTTCCCGACTCACCCGCCTTGGGATGCGGACGAATCATGATTTCCACGTCGTGGTTCAGCGTGGTGACGAAGGACATCAGCTTCTCCACCGAGAACTGGTCCAGCCGGTAGTGCTTGAGCGCCGAGACCTTGGGCTGCGGCACGCCCAGGAGCGCTGCGATTTCACGCTGCTTGAGCCTGCGTTCCTTGAGCAGATCGTTGATGGCCATCGCCAACCGGGTCTTGACCTGACGTTCGCCCGCATCGGCATAGCCCAGGTCCTCAAACACATTGCCGCTGCCCAGTGTGATGTCGCTCATGACGTGCCGGTACCTTCGTAATGCTGCTGAGCCCGTTGGAGCCGCTCGTGGATCAACCGCACATCCTCCAGCGGCGTCTTGATCCCCGCTTTTGACTTCTTCTGGAAGGCGTGCAGCACATAAACGGCGCCAGCTAATCTGACCGTGTACACCGCGCGATAGGTGTCGCCGCGAAAGTCTTCAACAATCTCCAGCACTCCGGGGCCTTCGCCCTTCCAGGCTTTGGCCTGCGGATGCTTGCCGCCCAGCTGCGCCAGGCCGAGCGCAAAGCCCATGTCGCTCTGCACTTGGTCTGGAAAGCTCTGATAGTCCTTCTTCGACGATGCCACCCAGTGCAACGGCCTTTCTCGGGCGGCGCGTTGTGGTTCGCGCGGCATGACGGATTTATACCAAGTCTGGAATGAGACGTCCAGACAGTCAGCGCTTGTCGCAAGCGCTTGCCACCAGCACCTGGACTTTGCCTAGCGTGCCTGGCCTTCGGCCCCACCGCCCTGCACCAGCGTCGCCTGCAGCGTGATCTCGGGCACGCTGGCCAGGGCCTTGGAGAGCGGGCAGTCGCGCTTGGCGGCGGCCGCGATCTCCTGGAACTTCGCTTCGTCGATGCCCGGCACCTGGGCCGTCAGCTGCAGTGCGATGCGGTCGATCTTGAAGCCGTCGCCTTCCTTGACCAGGCGGACGTTGGCCCGGGTGTCCACCGTGTCGGTGGCAAAGCCGGCCTTGTCGCACGCGAACGAGAAGGCCATGGTGAAGCAGGCCGCATGGGCTGCGGCGACGATCTCCTCGGGGTTGGTGCCGCGGCGGTCGTCCTCGAAGCGGCTGGAAAAGCCGTAGGGGTAGTTGTTCAGCGCGCCGGTCTGGGTGCTGATGCGGCCCTGGCCTTTCTGGCCCCGGCCTTCCCAATGCACGCTGGCGGTTTTTTCGGACATGGTGGTCTCCTTGTGGGTGTGGTTGAAATCGGCCGCGCGGTCACTTCGGCCGCGGCGGGCGCAGGCTGGCGTCGGGCGGCTGCAGCTGGCCGTTGCGCAGCCCGGTCACGGCATTGGCCACGGCACGGGCGGCATTGCGCACTTCCTCCTGCATCGCCTCGTCCTTATCCAGGGTGTCGTGGCTGTTCCAGTAGGGCTCGTAGTAGCCGATGTAGCGGTCCAGCTTTGCCATCGTGCCGGCGTCCACCAAGCCCATCCAGTCCAGCCAGTCGGTGAGGTTGCGGCGGTGCACCTCGATGCCCGCCACGTCGCCATGCACCACCACGCCGTAGGCGCGGCCGGCCAGGTGCTTGGGAAAGTCCCAGCCGGCCTGCTCGATGGCCTTGGCCTCTTCCGGCTTCTTGCCGTGGGTGCTGGTCACGTCGGGGTTGCCGCCGTCGGCGCACACCATGCGGTCGATCATCAGCTTCAAAGGGCTGGGCGACTGGTACCAGTAGGTGGGCGTGAGGATCATCACGCCGTGGGCCAGCGTCCAGCGCTCGTAGATCTCGTTCATCCAGTCGTCGGCCTGGTCGAGCGAATGGTTGGGGTAGCAGCTGCAGGGCCAGTGGCACAGCGGCATGGCCGTGCCCACGCAGCCCTTGCAGGGGTGGATGGTGCGGCCGTATTCCGAGGTCACCAGGCTCAGGTCCAGCACGTCCGCCTCCATGCCTTCGGCCTCGATCACCTCGCGCGCCAGCTGGGTCAAGCGCCAGGTCTTGGCCATTTCGCCAGGGCAGGTGCCGTCGTTGCGTGAGCTGGCGTTGATCAGCAGCACACGCGGCCGGGTGGCGGCGTCGCGCCAGCGGCGCTCGGCCTTTTGCAGCTTGTCGCGCGTGTCCAGCCATTCCACCGAGGCTTCGTACTCGGGGTGCCGAAAGCCTTCTCCTGCCGGCCGCGTGATGGGCGCCTTGCGGCCGTCCTGGAAGGCCTGCCAGGCAATCTCCTCCAGCCGCGCAATGGCCTCCTGCTCCGGCGCAAAGGCCGGGTCGTAGAAGCGGCGCGTGAACCGCTCGTGGAAGGTCGCGCGGTCGATCTGGCCAGGGGCCTGGCCTTTGCGGATGGAGGAGGGGTTGCTCATGGCGTGCGGCTTCAGCATCGGGTCACCGATGGTCGAGGCTGCACGGCGCCGCGGCCGTGGGAAGGGGGCGCGGGCGGGTGTCGGTGGGCGCCGACACCCGCGCAGCGTCAGGCTCAGTTCGGCACGTTGATCGACGTGCCGCTGAAGCCGATGGCGTCGGCCGCCGCCGGCGTGGCGCTGATGGCCGGGATGTTGGCCGCCGTCAGCGCCGGGGCGGCGCCCGGGGTGCCGCCGCGCGGCACGGCACGCACCACCTGGCTGGGCGGCAGCGGCGTGCCGTTCTTCAGGCGGTTGTACATCGCATCCATCGCGGCATTGAAGTACACATGCAGCGGCACGAAGCGGGTGTCGAAGCCCGGGAACGACAGGAAGCCGTCGAAGTGCTGCGCGTTGGTTACCTCGATGTAACGCAGCTGGCTGCCTTCACCGTCCTGCTGGCGGTTGAAGGCGGCATAGGCCCGCTCCGAATGGTTGACCGGGATCAGCGCATCGCTGCGGCCGCCCACCATCATCACCGGCTTGCCGCGCAGCTTGCCGTTCAGCAGCACCTCGTTGACGCCGGCGCGCACCGCCTGGCTTTGCGCCAGCGTGGGCGTGCTGGTGGCGGTGAGGGCGGCGCCGGTGGCCGGGTCGGTGCCCAGGGCCAGCGCGCGCAGGCACAGGGCCGAATCCAGCGACAGGTCGGCCGTGCCGCTGGTGGGCGACACGCCGAACGACCACTGCCGCGCCCCGCCCACCGAGTTGTTGTAGACCACGCTGGCCGGCGCGCCGTTGGAGGTGCCGTTGCCGGTGGCAAAGCTGGCCGCCTTGGTGTTGGCCGCCACGGCCACCACTTCGCCGGTGGTGGCGCTGGTGGCCGCCACGCTCAAGCCGCACACGTTGTCGGCCACCGAGAAGCGGCCATAGGCGTTGGCGTACATCATGGTGATGATGGCCGCGTTGCCCAGCCCGTAATGGGCGTTGTGCATGGTGTCGTTCTCGGCGCCAAAGCCATAGGCGCGCAGCCGCGCCAGTGCATCGGCCGCCTGGTCGGCGGTGGTGGCGCCGGTCACCAGGCCACGCGCAGCCAGCGCCGTGCAGCGGTTGGTGGCCAGCGCGCGGAAGGCCGGCGTACCCATGAAGTTGTAGGTGGTGGGCTCGCTCAGCACCGCCGTCGGCGCCAGCGAGGCACAGGGCTGGTACAGGTTGGCAAAGGTGAAGTAGTCGAACAGCGGCTTGCCGTACGCCGGCACTGCGGCGCCGCCCAGGTTCACGCCGTAGCCGGTGGTGCTGGACGGTTGCGCGCTGGGCTCGCCGGCCACCACACCGTCGATCAGACCGTCGCCATCCAGCTCGGCCGCGCGCAGCACCGCGGCGCCGCCGTTGGACACCGAGCCGGCGATCACCAGCGTGTTGCCGGCATCGAAGCGCGCCTCCTTGGTGCTGCCGTCCCACGAGACGCGGCCGTACTCCTCGTTCAGGGCATAGAAAGCGTAGCGCGCCGCGGCCAGCGTGTCGCTGCCCCAGTCCTTCTCGGGGTTCTGCTGCGAGTGCGCATGCTTGAGCGCCAGCCGGTTCGGGAAGGCGGCATTGAAGGCTGCCCGCGCCGTGTCGCTGAGCGCGGCGGCGAAGTGGCTCAAGGCGCCCGCGGCGCTGCGGGTGGCGCGGGTGCCGTCGATGCGGTGCACCGTGTCGTCCGTCGGGTCGTACAGGCCCATGCCCTTGCCGGCATCGGTCAGCGCCACGGCGCAGCCCTTCTTCAGTCCCCATTCGCCGGCGGTGGCGATGGCGCCGTACACGCCGCGTGAACCCGATGACGGGCCCAGCACCAGGCAAGGCGCGTCGGGGTTGAAGCTGGCCGGAATCTGCACCGCCACCACGCTGCGCTTGTTGCCGCTGCCGTCGTCGATGACACCGATGTACTCGCGCCCGGGGATCAGCCCCTGGCCGCCGGTGTTGGTGCCTGCGGCGTCGATGTTGGGGCCGTAGAAGCTGCCGTAGCCGCCACGGGCGCTCACGTCCACCAGCCCGCGGTAGTTGCTGTACAGCGCATTGCGCCGCAGCTCGGCCGCGGTGGGGGCGGCGGGGTCGGCATAGGTGGGCGCGGTGTCGGCCAGGCCGTCCTTGCCCAGGCCGCCCGTCAGCAGGTCTTGCGCGGCGGCGGTGGCGCCGGTGCCGGCCGTGGTGGCGCCGTAGGTGGTGGCACCCACGTGCGTCAGGCCGGCGGGCAGCTTGTTCAGCTGCGTGCCGTCGCCGCCGCAGGCGACCAGGGTGCCGGCCAGTGCGGCCAGGGCCGCCGCCGGGATGGGGCGGCGCGAGAAGGCACCGAATACGGTGTCTGCCAGGGTCTTGGACATGCTGTCTCCTCCAACTGCCTTCGTGGACAGGTGGCCGCAAGCGTAGGCACCGGGCCCCCTGGCGCAAAGGTCGTAGAACTACGTTCGGGCAAATCCCGTTGTGTCCGGGCCCAATGCGGCCCGATACGCATGCCAGCTGGCGTGGCCCACCACCGGGCCCACCACCAGCAAGCCCAGGAACCACGGCAACAGCGCCAGGCCCACCAGCACGGTGATCAGCGCGCCCCACCACAGCATCACGCCGGTCTGCGTGAGCACCAGACGCAGGCTGGTCAGCCCGGCGGTGATGGCGTCCACCGGGCGGTCGAGGATCATGGGGATGGACACCACGCTGACTGCGTAGATCAAACCCGCGAACAGCGCGCCCACGCCGCAGTAGGTGGCGATGAAGGGCAGGTTGTCGGCCTGCAGCAGCTTGGCCAGCGAGCCCTGGAAGTCGGGCATGCCGTCAAAGCTCACCGCAAAGATCACCAGCGCCGCGCGGCCCCACAGCATTTCCAGCACCAGCAGCACGAAGCCGAAGATGGCCAGCGTGCCGGGGCGTGTGGTCCAGGCCAGCAGCGCGTCGCCGAAGTCGGGCGCTTCGCCGCGTTCCAGCGCCTGGCTCACGCGGTACAGCCCCATGCACAGCAGCGGCCCCAGCAGCAGAAAGCCCGCCGACAGCGCCAGCACATAGGCCGGCGCCGACTGGAACACCTTCAGCAGCGCCCAGCCCATGGCCACGAAGCAGCCGCCGAAGAAGAGCCCGATGCCCGGCGCCCGCAGAAAGTCGCGCAGACCCAGCAGCAGCCAGCGGGGCGGATCGGCCCAGCCCAGCCGCGCCAGCGGCAGGTCGAACGGGCTGCTGCCCGCCGGGCTGGGTGCTTCGGTCTGCATCCTTCGACCATAAGGGCTGTGCGCCCCGGTCGCGCTCCAGACAATCCCTGGCGCCAGGGGGCGGATACTCGTGCGAGCCTGTTCCCTCACGCTGCGATGACGATGACCCTTCCCGACGACCTGATCCGCTTCTGGCAAGAGGCGGGGCCCCAGCGCTGGTTTGCCAAGAACGAGGCTTTCGACCACGAGTTCCGCCAGCGCTTCGAGGCTGCGCACTTCGCTGCCGCCCGGTGCGAGCTGGATGCCTGGGCCGAGACCCCGGCGGGCTCGCTGGCGCTGGTGCTGCTGCTGGACCAGTTTCCGCGCAACTGCTTCCGCGGCACCGCCCACATGTACGCCACCGATTCGCTGGCGCGCCACTTCACCGCTCGACTGCTGAAACACAGCTTCGACCACCACATCGAGCCCGAGCTGCGCACCTTCTGCTACCTGCCCCTGATGCATGCCGAGACCATGCCCGAGCAGCGCGCCTCGCTCGACCTGCACCGCGCGATGGGCGACCAGCACACCCGGTATGCGCAGCACCACCACGACATCGTGCTGCGCTTCGGCCGCTTTCCGCACCGCAACCGGCTGCTGGGCCGTGAGAGCACGCCCGAAGAACTGGCCTGGCTGGCCGACGGCGGCTTCCAGGGATGAGCATGAACCCCCGACTGCAGCCCCTGGTGGCCACGCTGACCGCCGCCCGCACCCAAGGCCATGGCCTGGGCGTGCTGCCCGCTGACCCGCTGCCTGCGGATGAGGCCGAGGCCACTGAAGTGCAGCATGCGCTGCTGGCGCAACTGGGCCAGCCGGTGGCCGGCTGGAAGGTGGGCGCCAAGTCGGCCGATGGGCCCATCACCGCCGCGCCGCTGCCCGCCGACAGCGTGCTGCGCAGCCCGGCCGTGCTGCCGCTGCGCCAGGGCCGCGTGCCCGCCGGCCGGCTGATGGGCCTGGAGCTGGAGCTGGCCTTCTTCTTCGGCCGCGACTTCGGGCCCGGCGACGAGTCGCTGCCCGATGCCGAGGTGCTGTCGGCCATCGCCCGCATGGCCGCCACCTTCGAGCTGGTGGCCAGCCGCTTCGACGCGGTGGTGGCCGTGCCGCCGCTGCTGGCGCAGGCCGACCTGTTGTTCCACGGCGGCCTGGTGGTGGGCGAAGCCGTGCCCTTCGATCGCGGCCGCTCGCTCACCGATCCTGCGCTGCGGCTGGCCATCGATGGCCATGACGTGCCCGGCCTGCCGGGCCACAACCCGGCGGGCCATCCGCTGCGCTTGCTGCCCTGGCTGGTGCGCCACGTGGCGCGGCGCGGCGGCCAGTTGCCGGCCGGCACCGTGGTCACCACCGGTTCCTTCGTGGGCCTGCAGCCCATGCCGGCCCGGGGCGCTGCCCTGCTGGGCGAGATCGCCGGCCTGCCGCCTGTGAGGCTGTCGCTGGCGGCTTGATCTGGCGCAAACCCCTCCTGCAGGCCGCGTAAGTTGGCGGTCAAGCTCGGCGCGCACAGTCGCGCCATTGCAAAGCAGGAGACAACGATGACCGACCCTCTCGTCGCCCGGATCGAGGCGCACCCCAAGTACCACGAGCTGCGGCAAAAGCGCGGCGGCCTGGGCTGGATCCTCACGCTGGTGATGCTGGCCGTGTACTACGGCTACATCGCGCTGATCGCCTTCGACAAGCCCTTCCTCGCGCAGCCGCTGGGCAGCGGCGTCACCACGCTGGGCATTCCCATCGGCATGGGCGTCATCGTGTTCACCATCGTCATCACGGGCCTGTACGTGCGCCGTGCCAACAAGGAATACGACCGCCTGACCGCCGAGCTGATGAAAGAGGTGGCGCGATGAGCCGCCGCGCACAGACGCTGGCCGTTGCCCTGCTGGCGCTGGCCGTGCCGGCCGCAATGGCCGCCGGCGGTGACGTGGGCCAGGCCGCCAAGCAGCCCACCAACTGGATCGCCATCGGCATGTTCTCGGTGTTCGTGCTGGCCACGCTGTGGATCACCAAGTGGGCGGCTTCGCGCACCCGCTCGGCGGCCGATTTCTACACCGCGGGCGGCGGCATCACCGGCTTCCAGAACGGGCTGGCCATCGCGGGCGACTACATGTCGGCCGCGTCCTTCCTGGGCATCTCGGCAGCCGTCATGGCCACCGGCTACGACGGCCTCATCTACTCCATCGGCTTCCTGGTGGGCTGGCCCATCCTCACCTTCCTGATGGCCGAGCGGCTGCGCAACCTGGGCAAGTTCACCTTCGCCGACGTGGCCGGCTACCGCTTCCAGCAAACGCCCATCCGCGCCTTCGCGGCCAGCGGCACGCTGGTGGTGGTGGCCTTCTACCTGATCGCGCAGATGGTGGGCGCCGGCCAGCTGATCAAGCTGCTGTTCGGCCTGGACTACTGGATGGCCGTGGTCATCGTCGGCGCGCTGATGATGCTTTACGTGCTCTTCGGCGGCATGACGGCCACCACCTGGGTGCAGATCATCAAGGCGGTGCTGCTGTTGTCGGGCGTCACCTTCATGGCCTTCATGGTGCTCAGCCAGTTCGGCTTCAGCCCCGAGCGGCTGTTTGCCCGCGCGGTGGAAATCCGCACCGGCTTCGCCACCCATGCCGGCAAGACACCGGAAGAGGCCGCCCAGCTGGGCGGCGCCATCATGGGGCCGGGCGGCTTCGTCAAGGACCCGATCAGCGCCATCAGCTTTGGCATGGCGCTGATGTTCGGCACCGCCGGCCTGCCGCACATCCTGATGCGCTTCTTCACCGTGCCCGACGCCAAGGAAGCTCGCAAGAGCGTGTTCTGGGCCACCACCTGGATCGGCTACTTCTACGTGCTCATTTTCATCATCGGCTTCGGTGCCATCACCCTGGTGCTGACCAACCCCGAGTTCGCGGACGTGGCCACCGGCGTGATCCACGGCGGCGCGGGCGCCTCCAACATGGCGGCGGTGCTGGTGGCCAAGGCCGTGGGCGGCAACGTGTTCTTCGGCTTCATCTCGGCGGTGGCCTTCGCCACCATCCTGGCGGTGGTGGCGGGGCTCACGCTGTCGGGTGCGTCGGCGGTGTCGCACGACCTGTACGCCACGGTGTTCAAGAAGGGCCAGGCCGACAGCGCGGCCGAGTTGCGCGTCTCGCGCATCACCACGCTGGCGCTGGGCGTGGTGGCGGTAGCCCTGGGAATCGCCTTCGAGAAGCAGAACATCGCCTTCATGGTGAGCCTGGCCTTCGCCATCGCGGCCTCTGCCAACTTCCCGGTGCTGTTCATGAGCGTGCTGTGGAAGGACTGCACCACCCGCGGCGCGGTGATCGGCGGCTTCCTGGGGCTGGTGTCGTCGGTGGCCTTGACGGTGGTGTCGCCCTCGGTGTGGGAGGTGACGCTGGGCAACCCCAAGGGCTCGGCGCTGTTCCCGTACACCTCACCCGCGCTGTTCTCGATGACCATCGGCTTCTTCGGCATCTGGCTGTTCTCGGTGCTGGACCGCAGCGCGCAGGCCGCGCGCGAGCGGGCCGCCTTCAGCGCGCAGCGCGTGCGCTCGGAAACCGGCCTCGGCGCTTCCACCGCGTCGGCGCACTGATCGGCAGCGAGCACGTCGGAGGTGTCAACATCGGGGGTCTTCGCAGTCCGGCAGACCCCTCATGCAGCACCCAGCACCTTCCACGCACTGGCGCCTGGCGGCCCGCTCGGGCCCCTGGGCCGCCGGCCTGCTGATCGCGGTGACGGGCCTGCTGGCGGCCACACCGGCGCGGGCCGAGCCCCAGCACCGCCATCTGGGCGGTTTCGACCGGGTGGAGCTGCGCACCGCCGCGCGGGTGGTCATCCGCCAGGGCGACGAAGACGCGATCCTGGTGGAAGCGCTGCCCGCGATGCTGCCGCTCATCGGCACCCGGGTGGAGAACGACACGCTGCAGGTGGCCGACGAGCCGGGCGCTGGCACCCAGCCGGGCGAGGTGCTCATCACGCTGCGGCGGCTGCGCGGCCTCACCGCCTCGGGCGTCACCCAGGTGGTGGCCGAGGGCTTGTCGGGGCGTGAACTCAGCATCACCGGCGGCGGTGCCAGCGCGATGACACTGCGCCAGCTCGACCTGTCCCGGCTGCGGGTGGCCCTGGGCGGCGGCAGCCAGCTGCTGGTCAGCGGCCGCACCCGCGAACTCACGGCCCAGCTCGGTGGCCATGCCGGCATGGACGCCTCCGACCTGGACGTGGACGAAGCGATGGTGCAGGGCGGCGGCCAGTCACGCGCCACCGTGTCGGTGCGCCAGTCGCTCAGCCTGGCCATCGCCGGCTCCGCCGTCGTCTCGTACTACGGCAGCGTCAAGCCCACCGTGGCCATCGGCGGCCAGGCCGTGCTGCGGCCGCTGGGTAAACGCTAGCTCGCTGCGCTCGCGATGCGCCGTTCATCCCATACCCACCAGCCTGTCATGAGGGCAGCCAGTGCGAGCAGCGGCAGCGTGGCGGCGTTCAGGCTGGCCCAGCCCAGGCCCTGCAGCAGCGGCCCGGCCGACAGCGTGGCCAGCGCCGTGAGCCCATGGCGCAGCAGCTCGGCCAGGCCCTGCACCCGGGCCCGCTCGGCCGGCCGGTAGCTGCGCGCCAGCAAGGTGGTGCCGCCCACGAACATGAAGTTCCAGCCGATGCCCAGCAGCAGCAGCGCCGCCTCGAACGCGCGCAGGCTGGTGGAGCCCATCGCGATAACGCAGCAGGCCGCGCACAAGGCCATGCCCAGCGCCAGCACCCGCGGCAGGCCCCAGCGGCTGATCAAGGCCCCGGCGAAAAAGGCCGGCCCGTACATGCCCACCAGGTGCCACTGCATGATGCGCGCGCCGTCGTCGATGGCATGGCCGCAGGCCACCGCGGCCAGCGGCGCGGCCGTCATCACGAACATCATGGCCACCGCCGCCACCACGTTGTTGGCCAGCGCCGCGGCCAACACCGGTTGGCGCAGCACCTCGCGCAGTGGCCGTGCCGGCAGCGCTTGCGCCGCCTGCGTGGCGGCGGTGGGCGGTGCATCGGCACCGCGGTACAGCAGCGCCAGCAGCAGCACCGACAGGCCCGCCAGCAACGTCACCATCAGGTAGGCGCCGGCGTAGGCCGAAGGCGCCAGCCAGTCGCGGCTCCAGGCGGCCAGCGCAGGGCCGGCCAGCGCGGCCAGCACGCCGCCCGTCATCACGCGCGAAACGGCGCGGGCCTTGAGCTGCTCGGGCGCCGCGTCGGCCGCCGCCAGCCGGTAGTACTGCGCAAAGGCCTGGAACACGCCCACCGCGGTGGTGCCCACGCAGAACAGCCAGAAGTGCTGGTGCACCACCGCCACCACGGACACCAGCCCACCGGCCGCGCCGCAGCCCGCGCCCAGCAGGAAGGCCACGCGCCGGCCTGCACGCTCGATCAACTGCGCCGCGAACCAGGCGGTGACCGCGCCGCCGACGGTGATCAGCGCGAATGGCAGGGTGGCCAGCACCGGCGTGGGCGCCAGGTGCTGGCCGGTGAGCCCGGTGAGCGTGAGGTCGATGGAGATGGCGGCGATGTACAGCGCCTGGCACACGGCCAGCACCAGCGCATCACGCTGGGTGGCCGGCCGGGGCGGGGCTGCAAGGGGCAGGGGGATGGCGCTCATGGGGCAGGGCGTTGACGGTTGACGGCTCGTGATGCTGCCCTGCAAACTGCGGCGGCAATGACAAACTTCCCTCGCTTTCTGCCATGACCCGCCAGGTGGCCATCGTGGCCTTCGAAGGCTTCGAGCTGCTGGACCTGGCCGGGCCGATGACGGTGTTCCAGATGGCGGCCACGCTGGCACCGCCGCGGCGGGCGCCGGTGTATGCGGTGCAGGCGGTGTCGTGGCGCGGCGGGCCGGTGGCCAGCATCACCGGCGTGGCGGTGAGCACCCAGGCCTGGGCGGGCCGGGTGCCCCACACGGTGATGGTGCCGGGCGGCGCACCGCTGCGGCAGGGCCGGGCGGGGGACGAGCTGCAGGCGCTGCAGCCCTGGCTGCAAGGCCTGGCCCGCAGCCGCCGCCGCGTCACCAGCGTGTGCACCGGCGCCTTTGCGCTGGCCGCGGCCGGCCTGCTGGACGGCCGCCGCGCCACCACCCACTGGCGGCATGCGGCCACGCTGCAGCAACGCCACCCGGCGGTGCGGGTGGAGGCCGACCGCATCTACCTGCGCGACGGGCCGGTGTGGACCTCGGCCGGCATCAGCGCCGGCATCGACCTGGCGCTGGCCCTGGTGGAAGAGGACCACGGCGCCGCGCTGGCGCAGGCCGTGGCCGGCGAGATGGTGGTCTACCACCGGCGGGCCGGCGGCCAGTCGCAGTTCTCGTCGTTGCTGGCGCTGTCGCCGGGCAGCGAGCGCATGCGCGCGGTGCTGGCCCACATCCGCGACCACCTCACGGCGGCGCTGACGGTGGACGACCTGGCCGCCGTGGCCTGCCTGAGCCCGCGGCAGTTCGCCCGCGCCTTCCGGGCCGAGACCGGGCAGACGCCGGCCAAGGCGGTGGAGCACATCCGCGCCGAAGCGGCCCGCCTGCGCATCGAGGCCGGCGACGGCAGCGTGGCCGCCGTGGCCCGCGCCACCGGCTTCGGCGACGAGGAGCGCATGCGCCGCGCCTTCGTCCGCTTGTATGGACAAGCGCCGCAGGCGCTGCGCCGGGCGGCGCGCGCGCATGTGTGATGGAGCAAGCCGGCTTGATGGAGCCCCCGAGGCCCGGGCGTTGCCCGGACCGTCCCCCCGAGGGGGAGCAAGCCGGCTTGGGGCGGCCCGGCGCCGGCTTGGTCAGCCCTCGCCTGTCAGCAGCTTGAGGATGCTGGAGAAGTCTTCGCCGCCGTGGCCGGCTTTGCTGTGCGCGGCGTACAGCTGGCGTGCCAGGCCGCCCAGTGGCACCGCGGCGTTGGCGCCCAGCGCGGCTTCCAGCGCCAGGCCCAGGTCCTTGAGCATCAGGTCGGTGCCGAAGCCGCCGGTGTAGCCGCGCGAGGCGGGGGCCGCCTCCATCACGCCGGGCATGGGGTTGTACTTCTCCAGCGCCCAGTTGCCGCCGGAGCTGCGGCGCATCACCTCCGACAGCACCTTGGTGTCCAGCCCCAGGGCATTGCCCAGGGCCAGCGCTTCGCTGGTGCCGATCATGAGCACCGCCAGCAGCATGTTGTTGCACAGCTTGGTGGCCTGGCCGGCGCCGGCATCACCGCAATGGAACAGGTTGGCGCCCATCTGCTTCAGCACCGGCGTGGCCCGCTCCACCGTGGCCGCGTCGCCGCCGATCATGAAGGTGAGGGTGCCGGCCGCCGCGCCCGCGGTGCCGCCCGACACGGGTGCATCGAGGAAGGCCAGGCCGCGGGCCGTGGCCGCATCGGCCACCTTGCGGGCGCTGGCCGGCGCGATGGTGCTGCTGTCGATCACCAGCGTGCCGGCGGGCAGCGCGGCCAGCAGGCCGGGGGCGTCGCCCTGCGGCAGGAACAGCGACTCCACATGCCGGCTGGCCGGCAGCATGGTGATCACCACCTGCGCGCCTTCCACCGCCGCGGCGGCCGAGGGCGCGATGCGCAGGCCCTGGTCGGCATGGCGCTGGCAGGCCTCGGCGCTGAGGTCGAAGGCCGCCACCTCATGGCCGGCCTTGCGCAGGTTGAGCGCCATCGGGCCGCCCATGTTGCCCAGACCGATGAAGGCGATGCGTTGCGTGCTCATGGGTTTGTCTCCTCGTGAACTTGTCTAGACAAGATCGGCCAGCGGGTGCGGGCCGCTGTGGCGCGGCTCGAAGTGCGCCCGCACATGGGCCGGCGACACCAGGTCGAGCGTCGGCGGCTCCCAGCGCGGATTCTTGTCCTTGTCGATCAGCAGCGCCCGCACGCCTTCGGCAAAGTCGTTGTGCACACAGCAGCCCAGCGACAGGTCGTATTCCAGCCGCAGCGCTTCGGCCAGCGACATCGTGCGGGCCCGGCGCAGCAGCTCGAACGACACCGCGGCCGAACTGGGCGAACCCTTGATGAAGCCTTGCGCCGCCTGCGCCAGCCAGGGCTCGGCATGGTCGGCCAGCGCGCGCAGCCGCGGCGCCAGGTCCGCCAGCCGGTCATGGCCCATGGTGCGGTTGATCAGGTCCAGGTGCGTGCGCACCGGCGCGGCGGGCAGCTCGTCGGGCGTGCCCAGCGCTTCGATCAAATGGCTCAGCAGCGCGCCGTCTTCCTCCGAACGGCCGCGCCAGGGCGCCTCGGCCATCGCAGCCAGCAGCGCGGCCTTGTCTTCGTGGCGTGCGACGAAGTCGGCCAGGCCCAGGAACAGCGCATCGCTGGCATGCACCGAAGCGCCGGTCAGCGCCAGGAACAGCCCGGTCTGCCCCGGCATGCGCGGCAGGAACCAGCTGCCGGCCACGTCGGGGTACAGGCCGATGGCCACCTCGGGCATGGCCAGCCGGGTGCGCGGCGTCACCACGCGGTGCGAGCAGCCCACCAGCAGCCCGATGCCGCCCCCCATCACGATGCCGTGGCCCCAGCCCAGGATGGGCTTGGGATAGGTGTGCAGCCGGTGGTCCAGCCGGTATTCATGCTCGAAGAAGGCCGCGGCCAGCGGCGACACGCTGCCCGGCGCCTGCTGCCGCAGCGCGAGGATCTCGCGCGCCAGCGAGGCCACGTCGCCGCCGGCGCAGAAAGCCTTGTCGCCGGCCGCGTCCAGCAGCACGGCCACGATGCCGTCGTCGTCGGCCCAGCTGTCGAAGGCCGAGGCCAGGCGCTTGACCATCGCCAGGTTGAGCGCATTCAGCGTGGCGGTGCTGTTGAGCGTGGCATGGCCGATGCGGTGACCGCTGGCGGTGGTGATCTCGCGCACCGCCACGCCGTCGGTGGTCATGGTGTCCAGGTCAGGCATTGCGCCACTCCGGCTGGCGTTTGTTCAGGAAGGCATTGACGCCTTCGCGTTGGTCCTGGCTGTCGAACAGGGCCACGAAGGCCTCGCGCTCGGCCACCAGCACCTGCTGCGGCGGCTGGTGGCGGGCGCCGTTGATCAGCCGCTTGCAGGCCGTCACGCTGGTGGGGCTTTGCTTTTCCACCTGCGCCGCCATGGCCAGCGCACGCTGCAGCGCGCCGCCGCGGGGCACCACCTCGTCCACCAGGCCGATGCGCTGGGCGGTGGCCGCGTCCACCCGCTCACCCAGCAGCACCAGGCGCTTGGCCCAGCTTTCGCCCACGTTCCAGGCCAGCCACTGGGTGCCACCGGCGCAGGGCAGCAGGCCCACGGTGGCTTCGGGCAGCGCCATCTGGGCATGCTCTTCGGCCACGCGCAGGTCGCAGGCCAGCGCGCATTCCAGGCCGCCGCCCATCGCATAGCCGTTGATGGCAGCGATGCTCACGCCGCGAAAGGCGGCCAGCGTCTCGAAGGCTTCACCGAAGCGGCGCGCCATGGTGGCGGCGCGGCCCTTGTCGCCATCGGCGAACAGCTTCAGATCGGCCCCGGCGGAGAAGAACTTCTCGCCGTCGCCGGTGATCACCAGGCTGTAGATGTTGCGCTCGGCATCGAGCTGCTTGACCAGCCTTGTCAGCGCCTGCAGGCTGTCTTCGGTCCAGGTGTGGGCGGGTGGGTTGTGCAGCGTCACCACGGCGGTGTGGCCGCGGCGTTCCAGCTTCAGGCCGGCAAAGTCGTCCATCAAGTTGTTCCTACCAGTTCATCGAATCGTGTCGGTGGCATCGTCTTGCAGCATGCGGCGGGCGATGATCACGCGCATGATCTCGTTGGTGCCTTCCAAAATCTGGTGCACCCGTGCATCGCGCAGCAGCCGCTCCAGCGGGTATTCGCGGATGTAGCCATAGCCGCCGTGCAGCTGCAGCGCCTCGTTGCACACCTGGAAGCCCAGGTCGGTGGCCAGGCGCTTGGCCATCGCGCAGTAGGTGGTGGCGTCGGGGTCGGCGGCGTCCAGCTTGCTGGCGGCCAGCCGCACCATCTGGCGGGCGGCCACCAGCTCGGTGGCCATGTCGGCCAGCTTGAACTGCAGCGCCTGGAATTCCGCCAGCGGCCGGCCGAACTGCCGGCGCTCATGCAGGTAGCGCTGCGCGGCGTTCAGGGCCGCCTGCGCGGCGCCGACGGAACAGGTGCCGATGTTGATGCGCCCGCCGTCCAGACCCTTCATCGCGATCTTGAAGCCTTCACCTGCCTCGCCCAGCAGGTGGCTGGCCGGCACCCGCACCTCGTCGAAGGCGATCTGCCGCGTGGGCTGGCTGTTCCAGCCCATCTTGTCTTCCTTGCGGCCGTAGCGGATGCCTTCGCTCTTCGCGTCCACCACGAAGGCCGAGATGCCGGCGGCGCCGGGGCCGCCGGTGCGTGCCATCACCACCAGCACGTCGGTGGCGCCGGCGCCCGAGATGAAGGCCTTGCCGCCGCTGAGCACATAGTGCTCGCCATCGCGCCGGGCGCTGGTGCGCAGCGAGGCGGCGTCCGAGCCCGCGCCGGGCTCGGTCAGGCAGTACGAGCCCAGCCATTCGCCGCGCGCCAGCGGCGGGCCGAAGCGTTGCGCCACCTCGGGCTGCGCGAAGCGGCCCACCATCCAGGCCACCATGTTGTGGATGGTGATGTACGCGGCGGTGGAGGGGCAGGCCGCGGCCAGCTCCTCGAACACCAGCGTGGCGTCCAGCCGCGTGAGGCCCAGGCCGCCGCTGGCTTCAGGCGCATACAGGCCCATGAAGCCCAGCTCGCCGGCCTGGCGCAGCACGTCCACCGGGAACACGCCTTCGGCGTCCCAGTGGGCGGCCTGCGGCGCCATGGCCTGCTGCGCAAAGTCGCGGGCCGTCTGCTGGAAGGCCCGCTGGTCGCCGTTCAGTTCAAAGTCCATGGCCGGGCGGGCGGCTTACTTCAGGCTGATGGTGGTGTTGACGCCGCCGCTGGTGTCATCGTCGAACCAGCGGGCGGTGACGGTCTTGGTCTGCGTGTAGAACAGCACCACCTGCTTGCCGTAGGGCCCCAGGTCGCCCAGCTTGGAAGCGCGCGAGCCGCTGAACGAGAACAGCGGCACCGGCACCGGGATGGGCACGTTGATGCCCACCTGGCCGACGTCGATCTCTTCCTGGAACTTGCGCGCCGCCGCGCCCGACTGGGTGAACACCGCGGTGCCGTTGCCGTTGGGGTTGGCATTGATCATCGCGATGGCGTCGTCCAGCGTCTCGGCCTCGGCCAGGCACAGCACGGGGCCGAAGATCTCTTCGTCGTATACGCTCATGCCCGGCTTCACGCCGGCCAGGATGGTGGGGCCCACGTAGTTGCCCTCGGCGCAGCCGCTGGCCAGCGTGGGCTGGCGGCCGTCCAGCGCCAGCCGTGCGCCTTCTTCGATGCCGCGGCCGATCAGGCGCGTCACGCGCTCCTTGGCGGCGCAGGAGATCAGCGGGCCCACGTCGGTGCCGGCCGCATCGCCGGCGCCCACCTTCAGGGTCTTGGCCTTTTCCACCAGCGCCGGCACCCACTGGCGTGCGGCCCCCACCAGCACCGCCACCGACACCGCCATGCAGCGCTGGCCGGCGGCGCCGAAGGCCGCGCCCAGCAGCGCGTTGATGGTCTGCTCCTGGTGCGCATCGGGCAGCACCACGGCGTGGTTCTTGGCGCCCATCATGCACTGCACCCGCTTGCCGGCCAGCGAAGCACGCTGGTACACATGCGTGCCCACGCGGGTGGAACCCACGAAGCTGATGGCCTTGATGGTGGGGTGGTCGCAGATGGCGTTCACCACCTCCTCGGCACCGTGCACGACGTTCAGCACGCCGGGCGGCACGCCGGCTTCCATCGCCAGCTCGCACAGGCGCATGGTCACCATCGGGTCCTGCTCCGAGGGCTTGAGCACGAAGGTGTTGCCAGTGGCAATGGCCATCGGAAACATCCACAGCGGAATCATCGCGGGGAAGTTGAAGGGCGTGATGCCGGCGCACACGCCCAGCGGCTGCAGCAGGGTGTAGGTGTCGACGCCGCCGGCCACGTTGTTGGCCAGCTCGCCCAGTTGCAGGTTGCCGATGCCGGCTGCATGCTCCACCACCTCCAGGCCGCGGAACACGTCGCCTTCGGCATCGGCCAGGGTCTTGCCCTGCTCGGCCGTCAGCATCGCCGCCAGCTCCTTCATGTGCTCGCGGATCAGCTGCTGGTACTTCAGGAAGATGCGCGAACGCTGGCCGATGGGCGTCTTGCGCCAGGTCTTGAAGGCCTCGGCCGCCGACTGCACCGCGGCGTCCACCTCGGCCACCGTGGCCATCGGCACCCGGGCCAGCACCTGCTGCGTGGCGGGGTTGACGATGTCCGTCCAGTGGGTGGTCTGCGACTCGATCAGCCGGCCGCCGATGAGCAGCGGCACGAAGGGGGCGGTGGCGGTATGGGCGGTGGTCATGCGTGTCTCCGGTTTTCACACAGAATCTATCCACCAACTTCACAAGCCTCAAGCGGCGGTGAATGGAAAAGTGCAAACCCTAGGTGGTGAAAGCGCGCTGATTTTGTGAAGCTTGTGAAGATGCCTCCGCCCACCGAGACAGCCGCCACGCCCATCCCCGCCGGCCGCAAGCTGTTCGTCGGCGCCCGCCTGCGCCGCCTGCGCGAGCAGCGGGCCCTGAGCCAGCAGCAGCTGGCGCAGCGGCTGGGCCTGTCGCTCAGCTACGTCAGCCAGATCGAGAACGACCAGCGGCCGGTGACGGCGGCGGTGCAGCTCAAGCTGGCCGAGGTGTTCGGCGCCGAGGCGGCGCAGTTCGCCGAGCATGAGCAGCACCGCCTGCTGGCCGAGCTGGACGGCGCGCTGAACGACCGTCGCCTGCTGGCCACGCCGGTACCGGCGCCGCAGCTGGCCCGCATGGTGGCGCAGGCGCCCGAGCTGGTGCAGGCCTTTCTGGAGCTGCACCAGCGCCACCTGCGGCTGCAGGAAGAGCATGCGCAGACCATCGACCGCTTCTACGGTGAGCTGGGGGGCGACCACCTGCGCGGCCCCATCGCGCCGCCGCCGCACGAGGCGGTGCGCGAGCACTTCAACCGGCTGGAGAACTACGTCGATGCGCTGGACCGTGCGGCCGAAGACCTGGCCATGCGGCTGGACCTGCAGCCCGGCCAGCGCGCCGCCGCGCTGCGGGCGCTGCTGCAGCAGCAGTGCGGCATCGAGGTGGTGGCCACACCCGCGATGGGCGCCGACGGCAGCCTGCGCCGCTATGAGCGCGCACGCCGCCGGCTGCATGTGCCGGCGCGCTTGAGCGATGCGCAGCAGGCCTACCAGATGGCCACCCAGTACGCGCTGGTGGCCTGCCGCGAAGCCATCGACACCGTGGTGGCCGCCGCCAGCTTTGCCGATGCCGACACCCGCGCGCTGGCGGTGCAGGGCCTGGCGCATTACTTCGCGGGCGCCTTGATGCTGCCCTACCGCGCCTTCCTGGCGCAGGCGCGGGCGGTGCGCTACGACATCGAACTGCTGGCCCAGCAGTTCCAGGTGAGCTTCGAGACCGTGTGCCACCGCCTGAGCACGCTGCAGCGGCCCGGCGAGCGTGGCGTGCCGGTGTACTTCGTGCGGGTGGACCAGGCCGGCAACATCAGCAAGCGGCAAAGCGCCACCGCCTTCCACTTCGCGCGCCATGGCGGCGCCTGCCCGCTGTGGCAGGTGCACGAGGCCTTCACCCAGCCGGGCCGCATCCTCACCCAGGTGGCCGAGATGCCGGACGGCACCCGCTTCTTCGGCATCGCCCGCACCATCGAGCGCGGTGGCGGCGGTTACCAGGCACGGCGCAAGCTGTTCGCGGTGGGTCTGGGCTGCGAGCTGGCCCATGCGCATGCGCTGGTGTATGCCGACGGCCTGAACCTGGCGGCGCCGCAGCCGGTGGTGCCCATCGGCCCCGGCTGCCGCGTGTGCCCGCGGGCCGACTGCGTGCAGCGTGCCTTTCCGCCAGCCGGCAAGCCGCTGGTGGTGGAGTCGGACAGCGAATCCTTGGTGTCGTACCGCTTCGCGGGTGGGTCCGTCACGTAACACCCGCTTGCCAAGCTAGGGGGTGCCAGCGGCGGTGGGCTGCCTACACTGCGCCGCCATGTTTGCGATGCGCACCGAAGACGGACTGCCGCTGCATCTGCGCCGCTGGTCCGCTTCGGCGCCGGCCCGCGGCACGGTGCTGCTGGTGCACGGCCTGGGCGAACACATCGGCCGCTACGACGCGCTGGCCCACGACCTCAACCGCCAGGGCTGGCATGTGATGGGCTACGACCAGCGCGGCCATGGCGCTTCGGGCGGGGCGCGTGGCCACGTGGCCGCGCCGCACAGCCTGCTGGCCGACCTGGGCCTGCTGGTGGACCATGTGCGCACCCAGCTGCCGGGGCCGCTGGTGCTGCTGGGCCACAGCATGGGTGGTGTGGTGGCCGCCCGCTACGCGGCCGAGGCGCTGGCGCCGCAGCCGGCGGCCTGGTTCCGCCCGGTGGATGGGCTGGTGCTGTCATCGCCCGCGCTGGACGCCGGCCTCAACGGCCTGATGCGCGGGCTGCTGCGGGTGATGGTGTCGCTGCGGCCCGACCAGGCGCTGCACAACGGCCTGCGCGCCGAGTGGCTGAGCCGCAACCCGGCCGCGGTGGCCGCGTACCGGGCCGACCCGCTGGTGCACGACCGCATCACGCCTCGGCTGGTGCGATTCATCGTCGATGCCGGCGTGCTGGTGCGGCTGCAGGCGCCGCGCTGGCAGCTGCCCACGCTGCTGCTGTATGCCGGCACCGACCGCTGTGTCGACCCCGAGGGCAGCGCCGACTTCGCCGCCCGCGCGCCGCAGCGCTGGGTCAGCAGCCGCTGCTTCGATCAGTGCCTGCACGAGATCTTCAACGAGCCCGGCGCCGATGGCCGGGCCGTGCTGCAGGCGCTGCAGCGTGGGCTGCAGGGCTTGCAGGGCCAGTGGCAGCCGGCCGCCACCGAGACGGCGCCGGGTGCTTTGCGGCCGGCCTAAACTGGTCTGCATCGCCATCCGCCGAACCCTCCGCCGAAGGACCCGCCATGAATGCCCGCGACCCGAACCTGCCCTTGCAACCGGATGAATCCACGGCCCTGGGCGAATTCGCCGCCCGCATGTGGGACGAGGAGATCGTGCCGGCCGTCACCCGCTACATCGGCATCCCGTGCAAGAGCCCGATGTTCGACGCCGACTGGCAGAAGAACGGCCACATCGAGCAGGTGATGCGCGAGGCCGCCGAATGGGTGGAAAGCCGCCGCGTGCCGGGCCTGACGCTGGAGATCGTGCGCCTGGAAGGCCGCACGCCGGTGATCTTCTTCGAGGCGCCCGCCACCAAGGCCGGCAGCACCGACACCATCGTGCTCTACGGCCACCTGGACAAGCAGCCCGAATTCAGCGGCTGGCGCAACGACCTGGGCCCATGGACGCCCAAGTACGAAGACGGCCTGCTGTACGGCCGCGGCGGTGCCGACGACGGTTATGCGGTGTACGCCTCGCTCACCGCCATCATGGCGCTGGACCGCCAGGGCATTCCGCGGCCGCGCTGCGTCGGCATCATCGAAGCCTGCGAAGAGAGCGGCTCCTTTGACCTGCCGGCCTACCTCGACGTGCTGCGGCCGCGACTGGGCGACGTCGGCCTGGTGGTGTGCCTCGATTCCGGCGCCGGCAACTACGAGCAGCTGTGGCTGACCACCAGCCTGCGCGGCATGGTCAGCGGCGTGCTGAAGGTGGAGGTGCTGACCGAGGGCGTGCACTCCGGCGACGCCAGCGGCCTGGTGCCGTCCAGCTTCCGCATCCTGCGTCAGGTGCTGGACCGGCTGGAAGACAGCCGCACGGGCGACTTGCTGCCGCAGAGCTTCCATTGCGAGATTCCGGCTTCGCGCATCGAGCAGGCGAAGGCCACCGCCGCCATCCTGAAGGACGAGGTGTGGAAGCGCTTCCCCTGGGCCTGCGGTGCCGAGGGCAGCCCCACGCTGCCCACCACGACCGAGCCGGTGCAGGCGCTGCTCAACCGCACCTGGAAGCCGACGCTGTCGGTGGTGGGCGTGGACGGCTTTCCGGAGCTGAAGAACGCCGGCAACGTGCTGCGGCCCTACACCGCCTTCAAGCTCAGCCTGCGGCTGCCGCCGCTGGTGGACGGCAACGAGGCGGCGCTCAAGCTCAAGGCGCTGCTGGAAGACAACGCGCCCTACAACGCCAAGGTGACGTTCCAGCCCGATGGCCGCGCAGGGGCCTATGGGGCCAACGGCTGGAATGCGCCCGAGCTGTCGCCCTGGCTGTACGACGCACTGAACAGCGCGTCGCTGGCCCAGTTCAATGCGCCGGTGGGCTTCGTGGGGCAGGGCGGCACCATCCCGCTGATGAGCATGCTGCAGCAGGGCTTCCCCAAGGCCCAGATGATGGTCTGCGGCGTGCTGGGCCCCAAGAGCAACGCCCACGGCCCTAACGAGTTCCTGCACGTACCCTATGGCAAGAAGCTCACGGCGGCGGTGGCGCAGGTGATGGCGGCGTGTCCGTGATGTGCAGCGGCTGATTGATCAGCTGGCGCGCGACCTGCGGCGCGGCGAAGCTGGTGCCGTTGACGCGCACGACGGTGCCGGACCTGTTGCCGGCGACCCTGATCCCCGGTAGGCCGCGGTACATGTCGGTGGGCGCGAGGTGGTCGACATCTTCGCGCGAGGGCGCGCCGTATGGGCCGGCGGAAGGCCCCATGGCGCTGTAGGGGCTCACGCACGCCACGCCGTTTGCCCGCAAGAACCTGCTGCCGACCACCACCAGTCCGCAAGATGCAGAAGAAGTTGCGAGCCCGTTCAGCGTGGTCGAGCGGCGAACAGGGGACCTCGGCGGCGCACAGTCCTGCTCCGCAGCTCTGCGCCAGCGGTCCGGCGAATAGCCTTCGTAGTGGCTGATGAAGCGGGCCTGGCGACCGCGCACCAACGCGCCCGGGTTGGTCTGGTTGCGGCTGATGAAAAGATCCACCGGCGGCATGCAGTCGACAGTGGCCTGCACCCTCATGGTCCATACGCCGTGTGATGGGCGAGGTGCGCGTCCACCGGTTTCAGTGGGACCGATGTAGATCAACGCCATGCTTGAAGAGACGTCGTCCAAAGGTCTGGGAAACACAATGGCAGCCAAGTGGGTGGAGCCGTTCAGCAGGCTCGCCTGTTCGCCGGCCTTGAGCTTTTGCAAGGGGTCCGTCCCACGTGGGCCGGTCAGACCCAAACTCAAATGGTCCGCATGGCCCGCGGGTACCCTCACGGTGATCCACGTCGGCGCTTCGCAGGCGGGTGGGACCTGCACCTGCAAATCGACCGGCATCCCGACTTTCAGTCCGTCCAACTGGGCATGGGTCTCCTCGTCGCGCGCGTTGCCGGCAGCCACCACGATATGCAGTTCCCGGCCGCGCCGCTTCTGTTCCTGGATGAGATCCTGCATGGCGGTTTCAATCAGGGAACTCCCATCGTGGGTACTGCGGCTGGTGCCGTTGCTGATGTTGATCACGATGCGTTGCGTCCCCGGACCCGCACAGCTGCAGATGTATCTCAGCCCGTCCAGCAGCCAACGTCCGAGTCCCCCGCTGGAGGAATCCTGAACACTGTCGCGCGGGAGGTCGACGAACACGACATCGGCCTTGCTGGCTGCGTCGGCGGCTCGCTCCCACGAAGGAGGGCGATCGTCTCCCGCCGGTAGTCGCGCGTGCAGGGGGCGATTGCCTGCCACCAGGTCCAGCACGGCGCCGCCGTGCGACATCCGGCGGCGCAAACCGTGCAGGCCTGCGCGGACATAGCAGATGTCCTCGTTCACCACGAGGCTGCCCACACTGTCGGCCATCCACGCGTCCATGCTGTCCCGGTGCACTTCAGTGCCATAACCAAAGTCGGCAGGGCACTGACCGTTGGCGCCAAAAACCGGAACATCGTCCTGGCTCCAAAGCGCCAGCACCCGGGTGCCACCCCCCAGCCTGCGCAGATTGGCATGGGCAAAGGGGCAGCCGCTATCGATCACGCCGATAAGCTCGGCACTTGCTTGCGGGCGCGAGGGTTGCTGGCCATCTGGTGGGCGCGGTGCTTGGGATGTGGCCGGACTCGGTCGCTGGGGGATCACGGGGAGCTGAAGTTCGAAGCGGCGCAGCATCCGACCAGCCCGGCCTGCGTGAATGGCGCTGAGGTAATCCGGCGTCAAGTGGGCGGTGCAGAAGGCGGTGGCATGCCCAGGCGTGCGGGGGTACGCCGGGGTGATCCAGCCGCCTCCTGCCCTTGCGATCTCCTGCGCGAACTTGCGGATGGCGTCTGGCTTCTTCAACTCGCACAGCAGAGGTATCAGGCCAGGTGCGGCTGACCCGCGGCGTACGAAGTCCTGGCATCGGGTGCTGTCTGCGAGCAACAGCAGTGGATCTGCGCCAGGCCTCGCGGGATTACTGCCCCACGACCCAGGAACCAGTTGTTTCCAGGCCGGTGCGCTCATGCGTACACCAGGCCTAGGCCATCGCACTCTTTAAGCGCGCGTTGCCACAAGGTGTGCATCAGATCGGAGCGAGCTTTCGGTTCGAAAGCTTCGCCAGTGCCGTCATAGCCAGGGCTGTGCTGGCCACTGCCTTCCTTCGGAGCGCGGAATTTGGGAGGGCCAAACTCGTAAAACGCGGGCTTGGGCGCTCCGCCCTCCTTGGCCCTCAATGGCTGAGCGAACGGATCGAAGTCCGTGTGTCCAGAGAATTTTGTGCCGTCGAAGCGTCCGGCCCGCCAAGGCGGCACGCTCTTGCTCGGCGCCGAGCCGGGACCTCGTCCACCGCAAAGAAAGCAGAAGTACTCGCCCAGCACGGTGCCCAGCAGCCGCCCGGCCACGTTGTCCACCGGGAAGTGCACGCCGGCAATGACGCGATTGGTGGCGATGCGGGCGGCCAGCCGGTGCAACTGCGCATTGAAGGTGCGGTAGCCGGGTCCTTGCTGCATGGTGTTGAGCAATGCCTTGAGCACTTCGGCGACGACGTAGGCCTGGGTGCAATGGCCGCTGGGGAGTGAGCCATGGCCGGGTGTGGTGAGCATCGGCTGCACCTGAGCCGAGTAGTCGCAGGGCCGCCAGCACGCCAGCTCATGCTTGAACTTCATTTCGATGTACACGGCGAACTGAATCGCCGCTTCCAGCAGCTCACGAGTGTGGCGTAGCCGGTCGGCCTGGATGGGTACCAGCGCATTCCAGAACGCGTGGTGTTGCTCTATCTGCGCAAGGATCTCCGACGTTCGCTCCTCACGCAGTTCTGCGTACGAGAGCACCAGGCTGATCTGCTCACCAAACGTCTTGGTGGTCGGCCGAATCAGCGTGACGCCGTCCACGAAGCCGTCCAGGCCGTCGTCCAGGAATTGCGCCGTCACGTGGCCCGCGATGGTCGGGTGCAGCTTGAATCGCACGCGGCTGACCAGTTCCTGCGCCACGAGGTAGGAGCGCACCCACGGATCCCAGCGCAGGAGACGTCGTTCGAGATCGGGGAAGGGCTCTCCCATCTCCCACTGAGGGATGCTCTCCTCCATGTCGATCACCGCACCGCGAGTGCGCGTCAGCGCCTCGCAGAACAGCGTGTTGGCGAACTGATCCGCGTACACCGAGCCGCCTGCGGACCCACCAGCCGACCCCCCGGCCGATCCGCCTGCAGGCCCTCCCGCCGACCCGCCGGCGGATCCGCCCGCCGAGCCGCCAAGCAAACCCGATTGCAAAGCCATGTCGATGCTCCCCTGTTGTGCGTGTCAGGGCGGCAAGCCAGCGGCCCGCAACGCCATGCTGTAGCGCTCGCGTGTGGAGGCGGCCGCGCCTCGCGGAGCGCCGCTCATGTAGGTGCGAAGACTGAAATCCGGATCGAGCGCCACCACCCGCGAACCCAGTTCACGGGCCAGCGCCAGTTCGCCTCGCTCCACCCGTGCGATGGCAAGCGCGCGAAGTGTCGGCAGATGATTGCGATTGAGCCGCAAGGAGCGCTCTGCCAACATCACCGCGTCGTCCAGGAGACCCGCCGCCAATGCCGCACTGGCGGCAAGCCCATCGAAATACGGCCGCATCGGGTCCAGCGGTGACAGCGAGATGGCGCGCCGCGCGCTGTTCCACGCCCGCTCGCCATCGCCGCGGAAGCCGTCCACCACGCACTGGAACAGCCAGGCGAGGGGTTCATTGGGCTTGATGGCCAGCGCGCGGTCCAGGCGTGACTGCGCCCCGGCAAGGTCTTTGAGCAGATGACAGTGGACAAACCCTTCCACCGCAGGTGCCAGGGCATTTTCGGCATCGCATTCCACCGCGCGGCGCGTGTGATCCAGCGCATGCCGCGCCTCTGCCGCCGTGTCGTCGCACAGGCCGCGCGTCACCCGCAAGACACGCCATTGCGCCAGCAGGGCCCACGGCTGCGCGGCCCGTGGCCGGCGGCCCACGAGGTGTTGCAGGACCTCGCCTGCACGTTCGAAGTCACGCGGCGGCGATCGGTGCATCAGCGACATGCCGGACAGCAGCAGAGAGAAGTCCTGCAGCGACGGCAGTGGCGTATTCACGGCATGGCGAAGGCTGCGCTCCAGAATCGCGCGCACAGCTTGCCAGGCGATCTCACGGGTCACCGGGTCATCGGGAGACAGGAGTTCTTCCTCACTCGACTCGATCCGGTCGGCCCAAAGGACTTCGCCAGTGGCCGCGATGGTGAGTTCCGCGGTTATCAGGCGCCGGCTACCGACCGCCAGGCAACGGCCGGCAAGCAGGTGGTCGCAACCCAGTAGTTCGCCGATCTTGCCGCTGCTGAGCGATCTCGTCGCCAGTGCCGACGATGACAGCCTGGAGATGACACGCAGGCTGTCGCTGCGAGACAGGTGCGCGATCACGCTGTCGGCAATCAACTCACCCATGGGTGAGTCGGCGGTCAAACCGCCGAACGGCATCACCGCTACGCTCGCCAGGGCACCGTCGAGTCGATCGACGGGCCAGGCACGGGACTGGATCATGCCCGGGTGCAGCGAGCCGGCGTGAACCCTGATTGCATGCACTGGCTCGTCGATGTGTTTGAGATAAACCTCTCCAAGGTCTTCGAACACCGCGTCCAGACCGTCGACGCACTCGTCGCGTGCTTCCGGGGAAATGGTGATGTCGCCCGGTCGACTCAGCTCGGCCAAGCGGGCAGCCAGGTTGACCCCGGAGCCGTAGATGTCCAGCTCGTCCACGATCACCTCGGCCACATGCAAGCCCATACGCAGCGCGAAGGCCACTGGGTCTTGCGCTCCGCCGCGGTGACGTTCGACGAAATCGCGCAGGGCCAGCCCAGCAGCCAATGCTGCGTGCGCATCCCTGAAATCCAGCAGCATGCCGTCACCCAGGCTTTTGACCAGCCGGCCGCCGTGTGCAGGTAGCAGTTCCACTTGCACTTCCCGGGTGAAACGGCGCCAGCGGCCTATGAACGCATCCTCGTGCAAGCGCATGAGCCGTACAGACTCGACCACATCCACGACCAGGATCGCGCGACGCCTGCGTCGTGGTGCTTGATCGAGTGGCATGGCAGTCATGGTGCTGCATCGTGGCGCGGTCTCCGGGGGGCGGCATCCCCATTTCGACGGATGACCTGCCGCCGATAAACTGTCCCTTTCAAAGAACAAGACTGCCAATGGAGACAAGTTCGCCGGAAGATGGGGTGGCGCCCGTCAAAGTCCCCCTGGCCCTGGAAGACTGGTGCGCCGTGCTCCTCATGGCCGCGCTGGTGCTCATCACCTTCGCCAACGTGGTGGTGCGCTACTTCAGCAACCAGTCCTTTGCCTGGACCGAGGAGATCTCGGTCTTCCTGATGATCGTGATGACGCTGGTCGGCGGCTGCGCCGCCGTGGCGCGCGACCGGCACATCAAGATCGAGTACCTGCTGGAAGTGGGCAGCGATGTGCGCCGCCTGCGGCTGCGGCGCTTCGGCGCGCTGTGCACCAGCGGCTTTTTCCTGCTGCTGGGGGGCCTGAGCGTGCGCATGGTGTGGGACGAGTTCCGCTACGGCGAAACCACGCCCGCCATCGGCCTGCCCTCGTGGTGGTTCTCGATCTGGCTGCCGTTGCTGTCGCTGGCCATCGCCGGCCGCGCCCTGGGCCTGTACCGGCGGCTGGGCGCCCGATGATCGCGGCCGCGCTGTTCCTGCTGTTCATCGGCCTCATGCTGCTGGGCGTGCCCATCGGCGTGGCGCTGGCCCTGGGCGGCTCGCTGGCCATCGGCCTGGCCAACCCGGACACGATGATGTTCGGCCTGCTGGCCGTGCCGCAGAACTTCTATGCCGGCCTTTCCAAGTACCCGCTGCTGGCCATCCCGATGTTCGTGCTGGTGGGTTCCATCTTCGACCGCTCCGGCGTGGCGCAGCGGCTGGTCAACTTCGCGGTGGCCATCGTCGGCCGCGGGCCGGGCATGCTGCCGCTGGTGGCCATCGCGGTGGCCATGTTCCTGGGCGGCATCTCGGGCTCGGGCCCGGCCAATGCGGCGGCGGTGGGCGCGGTGATGATCGCGGCGATGAACCGCGCCGGCTACCCGCCCGCGTACTCGGCCTCGATCGTGGGCGCGGCGGCGGCCACCGACATCCTCATTCCGCCGTCCATCGCCTTCATCGTCTATTCGGTGATGGTGCCGGGCGCCTCGGTGCCGGCGCTGTTCGCGGCCGGCATGGTGCCGGGCGTGCTGGCCGGCATCGCCCTGGTGGTGCCGGCGGTGTGGCTGGCCCGCAAGCACGGCATGGGCACGCTGGAGGCGCACATGCCGCGCCCTGCGTTCTGGCCCAGCCTGCTGCAGGCCGCCTGGGGCCTGGCGGCGCCGGTGCTCATCCTGGGCGGCATGCGGCTGGGCTGGTTCACGCCCACCGAGGCGGCGGTGGTGGCGGTGGTGTACGGCCTTTTCGTCGGCATGGTGGTGCACCGCACGATCGGTGTGCGCGACCTGTTTCCCATCCTGCGGGAAGGCGCCGAGCTGTCGGCCGTGATCCTGCTGGTGGTGTCGCTGGCCGGCATCTTCGCGTACGCGCTGTCCACGCTGTCCATCATCGATCCGGTCACGCGCGCCATCGTCAACTCCGGCCTGGGCGAATACGGCGTGCTGGCGCTGCTGATCGTGGTGATGATCGTCGCGGGCATGTTCCTCGACGGCGTGTCCATCTTCCTCATCTTCGTGCCGCTGCTGCTGCCGATCGCCAACCACTACCGCTGGGACCTGGTGTGGTTCGGCGTGCTGCTCACGCTCAAGGTGGCGCTGGGCCAGTTCACGCCGCCGATGGCGGTGAACCTGATGGTGTCCTGCCGCATTGCCCGCGTGCGCATGGAAGCGACCGTGCCCTGGGTGGGCTGGCTGCTGGCCGCCATGGGCAGCGTGATGCTGCTGGTGATCGTGTTCCCCGAGCTGGCGCTGTGGCTGCCTCGCCGTTTGGGATATTGATGGCCCCCAAGCTCGCTTTGCTCGCTGCCCCCCGGGGGGGCGCGTTCAGCCTTGGGGCGGCCCGGCGGCTGAACCTTTCACTCAAAACGAGGAGACGACGATGAAACGACGTGCGATGAACGCCGCCCTGTCTGCCCTGGCGGTGGCTGCGCTGGGCCTGCTCGGCCCCGCCGCCCAGGCCCAGAACTACAAGGCCGAGTACAAGCTGTCCACCGTGGTGGGCACGGCTTTTCCGTGGGGCAAGGGCGGCGAGATCTGGGCCGAACTGGTGAAGCAGCGCACCAACGGCCGCATCAACATCAAGCTGTACCCGGGCACCTCGCTCGTGCAGGGCGACCAGACGCGCGAATTCACCGCCATCCGCCAGGGTGTGATCGACCTGGCCGTGGGCAGCACCATCAACTGGTCGCCGCAGGTCAAGGAACTCAACCTGTTCTCGCTGCCCTTCCTGATGCCCGACTACGCGGCGATGGACGCCATCACCCAGGGTCCGGTGGGGCAGGACCTGTTCGCGCTGGTGGAAAAGGCCGGCGTGGTGCCGCTGGCCTGGGGTGAGAACGGCTACCGCGAGATCAGCAACAGCAAGCGCGACATCCGCAAGCCCGACGACATGAAGGGCCTGAAGATCCGCGTGGTGGGCTCGCCGCTGTTCATCGATACCTTCACCGCGCTGGGCGCGAACCCCACGCAGATGAGCTGGGCCGACGCGCAGCCCGCGCTGGCCAGCGGCGCGGTGGACGGGCAGGAGAACCCGCTGTCGATCTTCACTGCCGCCAAGCTGCCCACCGTGGGCCAGAAGCACCTGACGATGTGGGGCTACGTGGCCGATCCGCTGATCTTCGTCGTCAACCGCGACGTGTGGCAGAGCTGGACGCCGGCCGATCGCGAGATCGTCAAGCAGGCCGCCATCGATGCGGGCAAGCAGGAGATCGAGCTGGCGCGCAAGGGCCTGGCCGAGGCCGACCCGGCGGTGCTGAAGGACATCGCGGCCGGGGGCGTGACGGTGACGCGCCTGTCGCCCGCCGAACGTGAGGCCTTCGTCGCCGCCACCCGGCCGGTGTACGACAAGTGGAAGAACACCATCGGCACGCCGCTGGTGACCAAGGCCGAGCAGGCCATCGCCGCACGCAAGAAGTAAGCGGCGTGCAGCCCGGGGCAGGGCGGTGTTAGGGATTGCAAAATTTAACGCGTGCGTCACAGGCCGACGCGATAGTTCACGCTCCTACAAGTAGTACCGAGGAGTAAGACATGTTCAAGGCCCATCCCCTGGCCGCCCTGGCCCTGGCGGCCGCCACGCTGGCCGCGCCGCTGGCTGCGCAGGCCGCGCTCAACACGCTCGACGGCAAGGCCCCGTTGGTCATCGCCCACCGTGGCGCCAGCGGCTACCTGCCCGAGCACACGTTAGGCGGCTATGAGCTGGCGGTGAAGATGGGCGCCGACTACATCGAGCCCGACCTGCAGCTCACCAAGGACGGCCAGCTGGTGGCCATGCACGACACCTCGCTGCTGCGCACCACCAACGTGGCCGATCTGTACGCCAAGCGCAATGGCGGCTACAACGTCTCCGAGTTCACGCTGGCCGAGATCAAGACCCTGACCGTCAAGCCTACCGGCGGCCTGGCCGCCACCAGCTACCAGGGCTTCACGCCCAGCTCGGCCGATCCGTACCGCGTGCCCACCTTCCAGGAAGTGATCGACCTGGCGAAGTCGCAGAGCGCGCTCACCGGCCGCCAGATCGGCCTGTACCCCGAGGCCAAGCAAGCCGATCCGCTGATGGAGGACCTGATCCTCAGCACCTTGGTGGCCAATGGCTACAAGGGCAGCGACAAGGTCTTCATCCAGTCCTTCAGCGCCGACACCGTCAAGAGCATCCATGCCAAGCAGCAGGCGCTGGGCGTGGACTTCCAGCTGGTGGTGCTGGGCAGCGCCAACGCCATCAACAACCTGGGCCTGGCCAACATCGCCCAGTACGCGGATGGCGTGGGTGTGTCCATCACCAGCAGCGGCATGGGCCAGAGCTTCATCGAGGCGGCGCATGCCAACCAGCTGAAGGTGCACGGCTACACCTTCAGCAAGTTCGACGACACCGCCAAGGACCAGTACCTGCAGTGGTACGGCTACGGCATCGACGGCGTGTTCAGCAACTACACCGACAAGGCGCTGGCCGCTCGCACCGAGTTCCTGGCCGCCGCGGTGCCCGAACCCGGCACCTGGGCGATGTTCGGCCTGGGCCTGGCCGGTCTGGCCGTGTTCGGCCGCCGCCGCGCCGGCGCGGCTTTTGTCCGCTGAACACAGGCGGCAGGCAACAGCTGTAACCCGAGCCCCCGGCGGGGCCGATTGACCCCTGCCGGTGGTGGTCCATCCTGGTTTGCGCCAACAATGCGCGCCATGGACCAGTTCAAAGCCATGCGCACCTTCGTGCGCGTCATCGACGAAGGCAGCTTTGCCGGCGCCGCCCGTTCGCTGGACGTGGCGCCGGCGGTCGTCACCCGCGTCGTCGCCGAGCTGGAGGGCCACCTGGGCACCCGGCTGATCAACCGCACCACACGCCGCATCGCGCTCACCGAGATCGGCGAGCAGTACCTGGAGCGTGCGCGGATGATCCTGACCGAGGTGGAAGAGGCCGAGGCCCTGGCCAGCAGCGCCCAGCGCGAGGCCCGAGGCGTGGTGCGGCTGCGCGTGCCGCCAGCCTTTGCGGTGCACCGCGTGGCGCAGTTGCTGCCGGCCTTCCACAAGCAGTACCCGCATGTCACGGTGGAGATCAACGCCTTCGGCGCGGTGGACGACATCGACGATTCGCAGGACATCACCATCCTGTGGAAGCGCGGTCCGCTGGACGGCGAATTCGTCGCCCGCCGGCTCGCCCGCAGCGAGGTGGTGCTGTGCGCCGCGCCCGAGTACCTGGACCTGCACGGCCGGCCCAGCCACCCGCGCGAGCTGAGCACGCACAAGATCCTGATCCCGCCGGTCTCGGAGATGCAGAACGGCCTGACCTTCTACCGCGGCGTGTGGAGCGAAGGCGAGCCCGAGGCCGAGGCGGTGTCGCTGGTGCGGCCCGGCCCTTCGCCGATGAGCTCGCTCAACACCGACGTGAACTACGCCGGCGCACTGGCGGGCCTGGGCATCGCCGGGCTGCCGTCCTTCATCGCCGGTGATGCGCTGGTGGAGCAGGCGCTGGAGCGGGTGCTGCCCGAATGGCAGCTGTTCACCTTCACGCTGTGGGCCTGCATGCCTTCGCGCAAGCATGTGCCGGCGCGCACGCGGGCCCTGCTGGAGTTCCTGGTCAGCAGCTTCGGCGGCGAAGACCGCGACCCCTGGCTGGAGGCCGCGGGCTGCCCGACGCTGGATTGCGAGGGTTCGGCTGCCTCAGCGCAACGAATAGGCGATCTCGCCGCGCATGCCTGACAGCGGCTCGATCAGCGGCAGCAGCGGGCCCAGCTCGCGGTAGCGCCGCGCCACCTTGGTGGCATAGGCGAAGAAGCGCGGCAAGTCCTCGGCGTACCTGGGCTTGCCGTCGCGGTGCTTGAGGCGGCAGAAGATGCCCAGCACCTTCAGGTGGCGCTGCAGCCCCATCCATTCCACCTGGCGCCAGAACTCGCCGAAGTCGTCGGGCACCGGCAGGCCGGCCTTGCGGGCCTGTTCCCAGTAGCGCGCGGCCCAGTCGATCTCGCGCTCTTCCTCCCAGCTCAGGAAGGCGTCGCGCAGCATCGAGGCCACGTCGTAGGTCAGCGGTCCGCGCACCGCGTCCTGGAAGTCGAGGATGCCGGGGTTGGGGTCGCACACCATCAGGTTGCGCGGCATCCAGTCACGGTGCACCGTCACCTGCGGCTGCGCCAGCGCGCTGTCGGCCAGGCGGCGGGTGATGTGGGCCCAGTGCTTGTGCTCCGTCTCGCCCCAGGTGACGCCGAATTCCCTGGCCACGCACCATTCGGGGAACAGCGCCATCTCGCGCTGCAGCAGCGCCTCGTCGTAGACGGGCAGGCCGCTGGCGTCCACATGCTGCTGCCAGTGCACCAGGGCCTTGATGGCCTGGCGCATCAGCTGGTCGATCTGCTGCGGGCCGCCGTCCTTCAGCGCCTGCAGGTAGAGCTGGCTGCCCAGGTCGGTGAGCAGCAGGAAGCCGCGTGCTTCGTCGGCCGCCAGCACCTGCGGCGCATGCAGGCCGGCCTGGTGGATGCGCGCCGCGATGTTCACGAACGGCCGCACGTCTTCCTGCGGCGGCGGCGCGTCCATCACCACGAAGCTGCGGTGCCCGTCGGCATCGATGCGGAAGTAGCGGCGGAAGCTGGCGTCGGCCGAGGCCGGCCGCAGGGTGGACACGGCCAGCCCATGTTGCGCGGCCAGCGGTGCCAGCCATTGCTGGAACTGGGCCTGGCGCTCGGCGCTGGGCCAGGCGATGTCGGACGAGGAAGGCGCGGTCATAATCGATTCTACAAATCGCCCCGGTGTCGCCGATGCGGCCGTGCGCCGCCCCGCCGGGGTGGTGCGGCCCACCCGCCGGACGTTCCAGCCGCCGTTGTCCCCGAGTTGCCTTTGACGCGCCCCAACCCTTCGCACCTGGCCTGGCTGCGCGCCTGCATGCCCACCCCGCTGGCCATGGCCGCCGCTCTTTGCTGCGCGCAGGCGGGGGCCCAGCCTGCGCCTGCTGCCGCCCCGGCGGCCTCTGCGCCATCTCCGGCGGCCTCCGCGCCCGCTGCCCCCGCCAATCCCGCTTCTTCGCCCGCCGGCCAGCCGGTGCTGCTGCAGGCCGACCGCATCAGCGGCCGTCCCGACCTCGACGCCGTCGCCGAAGGCAATGCCGAGCTGCAGCGCGGCCCGCTGACCATCCGCGCCGACAAGCTCAGCTACGACAGCGTGGGCGACCTGGCCAAGGCACAGGGCAACGTTCGCATCACCCGCGGCGAAGACCGCTTCAGCGGCCCCGAGCTGCAGATCCAGCTGCAGCGCTTCGAGGGCTACTTCCTGCAGCCCGAGTACTTCTTTCCCTCCACCGGGGCCGGCGGCAAGGCCGACCGCATCGACTTCATCGACGACCAGCGCTCGCAGCTGTGGGGCGCCACGTATTCGTCCTGCGGGGCCGACGGCAGCGGCACGCCGGCCTGGCTGCTGGGTGCCGACCGCATCAAGCTCGACCGCGAGGCCAATGAAGGCGTGGCCGAAGGCGGCGTGCTGCGCTTTTATGGTGTGCCCATCCTGGCCGCGCCGAAGCTGAGCTTTCCGCTGACCGACGAGCGCAAGTCGGGCTGGCTGCCGCCTTCGCTGGACGTGGACAACAAGAGCGGCCTGGGCCTGGGCGTGCCCTACTACTGGAACATCGCGCCCAACCGCGACGCCACCATCACCCCCACGGTGATGACGCGGCGCGGCTTCTCGGCCGAGGCCCAGTTCCGCTACCTCGAGCCCAGCTTCCGCGGCGAGCTGAACCTGCATGCGCTGCCCGACGACCGCGTGACCAACACCGCGCGCCACGCCATCCGCCTGTTCCATGAGGGCGATGCGCCGCAGGGCATCCACTACTCGCTGCGCAGCGTGCGGGTGTCCGACGACGACTACTGGAAGGATTTTTCCAGCCAGGCCAGCTCCTGGACGCCGCGACTGCTGTCCACCGACCTGCAGGCCGACCGCAGCTTCCGCTGGAACGGCATCGACGCCACGGCCTACGCACGGGTGCAGCAGTGGCAGGTGCTGCAGCAGGACGATGCCCGCATCGTGGCGCCTTACCAGCGCAGCCCGCAGCTGGGTCTGCGTGGCACCAGCGTGCTGGGTGGCGGCTTCGAGACGGCTTTCGAGACCGAGATCAATCACTTCACCCGGCCCACCAACGGCCAGCTCGACCTGCTGCCCACCGGCACCCGGCTGCATGCGCTGGGCAGCATCAGCCGGCCCTGGCGCGGCCCGGGCTGGTGGCTGGTGCCCAAGGCGTCGGTCAATGCGGCGCAGTACCAGATCGACCGCTCGGCCGGTGGCCTGTACGACAACCACTCGCGCACCATCCCCACCGTCAGCGTCGACGGTGGCATGGTGTTCGAGCGCCAGGCCACCTGGTTCGGTCAGGCCACCCGCCAGACGCTGGAGCCGCGGCTGCTGTACGTCAACACGCCCTACCGTGAGCAGCGCAACACGCCCAACTTCGATGCCTGGGGCAAGGACTTCAACGCCGTCTCGGTGTACAGCGAGAACGAGTTCTCCGGGGTTGACCGCGTTTCCGACCGCAACACCTTGACGGCCGGCGTCACCACCCGCCTGCTGGACGCCACTACCGGCGTCGAGAAGCTGCGCCTGGGCGTCGCGCAGCGGCTCCAGTTCCGGGACCAGCGCGTCGTGGCCAACCCCGACGGCACGCCCAACATCGATTCGGTGCCTGAGGGCGCACCCGACACCCAGCGCCTGTCCGATCTGTTGCTGTTCGGTTCTGCCGCGCTGTCGCCCCGCTGGGCGGTGGACGGCGCCGTGCAGTACAACCCCGAAAGCAGGCGCGCCGTGCGTTCCCTGCTGTCCACCCGCTACTCGCCGGGTCCCTTCCGCACGCTGAGCGCCAGCTACCGCCTCACCCGCAACCTGAGTGAACAGCTCGAGCTGGGCTGGCAGTGGCCGCTGTACCGCCGCAGTGCCGAGCAGGTGCGCGCCAATGCCGGTGCCTGCAGCGGCACGCTGTATGGCGTGGGCCGCCTCAACTACAGCCTGCGCGACAGCCGCGTCACCGACTCCATCGTCGGCATGGAGTACGACGCCGGCTGCTGGATCGGGCGTGTGGTGGCCGAGCGCCTGTCCACCGGCCGCAGCGAAGCCACCACACGGCTGCTGGTGCAGCTGGAGCTGGTGGGACTGTCACGCCTCGGTTCCAACCCGCTGAAGGTCTTGAAGGACAATGTGCCCGGCTACCAGCTGCTGCGCGAAGACCGCGACAGTGGCACCGATGCGTCCACACCGGCCGCCTTCTGACCACGCCGACCCCCTGCTGAACCCGCCTCTCGTTCGATGAAACAAGCTTTGCTATCGAAGGCGCTGGCCTTCACCCTGTGCTGCGGGGTCGCCGTGTCCGTGTCGGCCCAGTCCACCACCAACCGTGTGCCGGTGCGTCAGGCCGACCACATCGCCGCCATCGTCAACCAGGAACTGGTCACCGCCTTCGAGGTGGAACAGCGCCTGGCCCGCGTGCGCGAAGAAGCGGCCCGTGCCCGCCAGACCCTGCCCGAGGAGGCGGAACTGCGCAAGCAGGTGCTGGAGCTGCTGATCGAGGAACGCGCGATCCTCAGCTTCGCCCGCGACAGCGGCGTCAAGATCGAGGAGCCCGAGCTGGACCGCGCCGTGGCCAGCGTGGCCGCGCAGAACCAGCTCACGATGGCGCAGTTGCGTGAGCGCCTGCGCCGTGAAGGCCTGGACTACACGCGCTTTCGCAACAACCTGCGCGACCAGATGATGATCGAGCGGGTGCGTGAGCGCGAGGTGCAGTCGCGCATCAAGATCAGCGACGCCGAGATCGACGCCGCCATCGAGCGCCAGCGCCAGCAGGCCGCCGCCCAGCCCGAGATCGACATCGCCCAGATCCTGGTGACGGTGCCCGAAGGCGCCAGCGATGCCGTGGTGGCCGAGCGCCGGGCCAAGGCCGAGGCCGCGATGGCCCGCGTCAAGGCCGGTGAGGCCTTCGCCACCGTGGCCCGCGAGGTGTCGGAAGACGCCAACCGCGAGCGCGGCGGCCAGATCGGCATGCGGCCCGCCAGCCGTCTGCCCGACGTGTTCGTCAACGCCGTGGCCAACCTGAAGGCGGGCGACGTGGCGCCCACGCTGCTGCGCACCGGGGCCGGCTTCCACATCCTGAAGGTGGTCGAGCGCAAGTACGGCGGCGCGCTGCAGGTCACCCAGACCCACGCCCGCCACATCCTGCTGCGGCCCTCGGCCCAGGTGCCGGCCGAAGTGGCCGTGCGCCGGCTGGCTGAGTTCCGCCAGCAGATCGAGAGCGGCAAGACCAGCTTCGAGGCCCTGGCCCGCGCCAACTCCGAAGACGGCAGTGCGCCGCTGGGCGGCGACCTGGGCTGGACCTCGCCCGGCAGCTTCGTGCCCGAGTTCGAGGAGGCGATGAACCGCCTGCCGCTGATGGGCATTTCCGAGCCCGTCACCTCGCGCTTCGGGGTGCACCTGATCCAGGTGCTGGAGCGTCGCGTCGTCAACGTCGACCCCAAGCAGCTGCGCGAGCAGGCCCGCAACGCGCTGCGTGAGCAGAAGTTCGACGACGCCTACAACGAATGGGTGCGCGAGCTGCGCGCCCGCGCCTACGTCGAGCTGCGCGAAGCGCCCCAGCAGCCTTGAAGCACATCGCCCGCAAGCGCTTCGGGCAGCACTTCCTGTCCGATGGCTACGTGATCGAAGCCATCGTCGACGCCATCGACCCGCAGCCCGGCCAGGCGCTGGTGGAGATCGGCCCTGGTCTGGGCGCCATCACCCAGCCGCTGAAGGCGCGCTGCGGCCAGCTCACCGTGGTGGAGCTGGATCGCGACCTGGCGGCCCGCCTGCGCAAGCAGGACGGCCTGACCGTGGTCGAGTCCGATGTGCTGAAGGTGGATTTTGGCGCTTTGCGCGCCGAACGCGGCCAGCCGCTGCGGGTGGTGGGCAACCTGCCGTACAACATCTCCACGCCCATCCTCTTTCACCTGCTGGGCGCGGTGGACGCGGTGCAGGACCAGCATTTCATGCTGCAGAAGGAAGTGGTCGACCGCATGGTGGCCGAGCCGGGCAGCAAGGCCTATGGCCGGTTGTCGGTGATGCTGCAGTGGCGCTACCACATGGAGCTGGTGATCGACGTGCCGCCCGAGGCTTTCGATCCGCCGCCGCGGGTGGAATCGGCCGTGGTGCGCATGCTGCCCTGGCCCACGCCGGCCGTGGTGGACGTGGCGCGGCTGGAAGAGCTGGTGGCGGTGGCCTTCTCGCAGCGGCGCAAGGTGCTGCGCAACACCCTGGGCCACTGGCTGGAAGAACGCGGCTTTGCCGGCGAATTCGACCTGGCGCGCCGCGCCGAGGAAGTGCCGGTGGCCGAGTTCGTGGCACTGGCGGCTGCCGTCGCCTGAAATTCAGGCGCAAAGGTTCAGCCGCCGGGCCGCCCCAAGGCTGAACGCGCCCCCTGGGGGGCCGCGAGCAACGCGAGCTTGGGGGCACAAACAACAACGGCGGCCCGAGGGCCGCCGTCGTCAGAACAGAGTTGAACGAAGCGCTGCCTCAGGCAGCGTTCAGCCACATCGCGGTATCGAACGCGCTGCTCATCATCGGCATGTTCATGCCGAAGTTGTTGTTCGCAGCCGCCTTCGAAGTGCTCTTCGGCTTGGCAGTCGTCGTCTCTTGGGCCGTCTCAGCAGCCCGCTCCCATGACCCGTTTTCCTGGGAGCGGGCTACTGAAAAGAATAGAAACATCGGAATGGTATTTTCCGATCGGCCCAGAAGTCGGCCGCATCACGGAACACGTCGAGCAGCTGCTCGCGCGCTTCGCGGTCGAAGCGGGCGTTGTCGGGCAGCTGTTCAAGCACCACCACGAAGCCGGGCTGCGTGCCCGACTTGTGAACCAGATCCGTCATGCAGTCGTACAAGGCGTCCAGGTTCTTGCCGAAGTGCGCCGGGAACAGGAAGGACTCGGCGATGGCCTCCAGCACTTCCTGTTTCGACTGGGCGTTGGCCAGGTTCGCATACAAGAAATGCTGCCCGACCTCCTGGGCGGACTTCATGAGGTCATCGACGCGGTAGGCGCGGATGGCCTGGACGATGTTCGGACGGACTGTCTGCAAGAGCATGGTCGCGATCCTCCTGGGTTCAAGGGCTGGAAACGTGTTCACTGCACGATGCGGCGGAAGCTCGCGTAGTGGTCGTCGGTGTAGTAACAGGCTTCCGGTTTGGTGACTTGCTGGCCGCCACACACGATGCGCCGGGCGCCGCGGTGGCGGACGCCTGGAGTCTTCACCGTATATTCGCGGTAGTAACCTCTCGCCTGTCGGGGCAGCAGCCGTTCGCGATTGCCGAACACGCTGCCGTCCTTCTCGTACGGGAAGGGGCCACCAGCCCGGATGAGGCGTTCCGTGCGTTGTGCCTCGGCAGGCAGCTGCGACAAGCTGACGACGCTGCTGACGGCGGCACCCGGCTCCTGTGGCGATGGCTTGGCAAGCGTGACCGAAGCCGAGCCTGCCATCACCGCCGCGGCCCCGAGGGTGAGCCCCAACTTGCGGAGGCGCTGCACCAAAGAAGACCGTTGGGCCTGAATCACGGGGTTAACCCTGAAACCTGAAAGCCGGAATGGTACCGACTCAGGTGCAAAAGCTCAAGCCGCTGCCTCAGTTTCGGGCAGCGGCCTGAGGTTATGAGTGTGTACTAACTACTCACCCGCGCCCCGAAAAACCGTCGGATCGAGCACCGACGGCCGCTGTCAAGCGATTTACATTCCAGCAAGGGGTCAGCGTGCGGCGTTGGCGTCCGCGACAGTCAGGGCCGTCATGTTGACGATACGCCGCACGGTGGCCGAAGGCGTCAAGATGTGCACCGGTTTGGCCGCACCCAGCAGCACCGGGCCGATGGCGATGCCGCCGCCGGCCGCCGTCTTCAGCAGGTTGTACGAGATGTTGGCCGCGTCGATGTTGGGCAGCACCAGCAGGTTGGCTTCACCGGTCAGCGTGCTGCGCGGCATCACGTCGGCGCGGTAGGGCGCGTCCAGCGCGGTGTCGCCGTGCATCTCGCCGTCGATCTCCAGCCAGGGCGCCTGCTGGCGCACCAGCTCCAGCGTGTCGCGCATCTTCAGCGCCGAAGGCTGGTTGCTGGAGCCGAAGTTGCTGTGCGACAGCAGCGCGGCCTTGGGCACGACGCCGAAGCGGCGCAGTTCCTCGGCGGCCAGCACGGTGATCTCGGCCAGCTGCTCGGCGGTGGGGTCGTAGTTGACGTGCGTGTCGACCAGGAACACCTGGCGGCCCGGCAGGATCAGGCTGTTCATGCAGGCGTAGGTGTTCACGCCCGGACGGCGGCCGATCACCTGGTCCACGTAGTTCAGGTGGTGGTTGGTGGTACCCCAGGTGCCGCAGATCAGGCCGTCCACCTCGCCGTCGTGCAGCAGCATGGTGCCGATCAGCGTCAGCCGGCGGCGCATCTCGATCTTGGCCAGCTGCTTGGTCACGCCCTTGCGTTCCATCAGCTGGTGGTAGGTCTGCCAGTAGCCGGTGTAGCGCTCGTCGTGGTCGGTGTTCACCACGTCGTAGTCGCGGCCGGCGGCCAGCCGCAGGCCGAACTTCTCGATGCGCTGCGCGATGATGGCCGGGCGGCCGATCAGCGTCGGGCGTGCCAGGCCTTCGTCCACCACCACCTGTACCGCGCGCAGCACGCGCTCTTCTTCGCCTTCGGCGTAGGCCACGCGCTTGTGCTGGGCGCGCTTGGCCACGTTGAAGATCGGGCGCATCGTGGTGCCCGAGGCGTAGACGAAGGTCTGCAGCTTCTCGACGTAGGCGTCGTAGTCGGTGATGGGGCGTGCAGCCACGCCCGACTCTTCAGCGGCACGGGCCACCGCCACCGCGATCTTCATCATCAGCCGCGGATCGAAGGGCTTGGGAATCAGGTACTCACGGCCGAAGCTCAGCGTGGCGCCGGCGTAGGCCGCAGCCACCACCTCGCTCTGCTCGGCCTGGGCCAGCTCGGCGATGGCATGCACGGTGGCGATTTCCATCTCGGTGGTAATGGTGGTCGCGCCCGAGTCCAGCGCGCCGCGGAAGATGTACGGGAAGCACAGGACGTTGTTGACCTGGTTCGGGTAGTCGCTGCGGCCGGTGGCCATGATGGCGTCTTCCCGCACCGCCTTCACTTCCTCGGGCAGGATCTCGGGCGTGGGGTTGGCCAGCGCGAAGATCACCGGGTTGGGCGCCATGGTCTTGACCATCGCGGGCTTGAGCACGCCGGCGGCCGACAGGCCCAGGAACACGTCGGCGCCCTCGATCACCTCGGCCAGGGTGCGGTGCGCGGTTTCCTGCGCGAACTCGGCCTTGTCGGGGTCCATCAGCTCGGTGCGGCCCTGGTACACCACGCCGGCCAGGTCGGTCACCCAGATGTTCTTGCGCGGCACGCCCAGCTTGACCAGCAGGTTCAGGCAGGCCAGGGCGGCGGCACCGGCGCCAGACGTGACGAGCTTGACCTCGTCGATCTTCTTGCCAGCCACCTTCAGGCCGTTCATCAGCGCCGCGCCCACCACGATGGCGGTGCCGTGCTGGTCGTCGTGGAAGACGGGGATCTTCATCCGCTCGCGCAGCTTGCGCTCGACGTAGAAGCAGTCCGGCGCCTTGATGTCCTCGAGGTTGATGCCGCCGAAGGTGGGCTCCAGCGCGGCGATGGCGTCCACCAGCTTGTCCAGGCTGTCGCAGGACAGCTCGATGTCGAAGACGTCGATGCCGGCGAACTTCTTGAACAGCACGCCCTTGCCTTCCATCACCGGCTTGGCGGCCAGCGGGCCGATGTTGCCCAGGCCCAGCACCGCGGTGCCGTTGGTGACCACCGCCACCAGGTTGCCGCGCGAGGTGTAGCGGAAGGCGTTGGCCGGGTCGGCCACGATCTCTTCACAGGCCGCGGCCACGCCGGGCGAGTAGGCCAGTGCCAGGTCGTGCTGGTTCACCAGTTGCTTGGTGGGAACGACGGCGATCTTCCCGGGCGTGGGGAACTCGTGATACTCGAGTGCTGCACGGCGAAGTTCGGCTCGTTTCTCTTCCTGGCTGGGCATGGCTTTGTAGTCCGTGGTTGTGCGGCAAAAGGGGCAGCGATTTTGCCCCCACCGGGCGCCGAGTGTCGCGCCGGTGACGTCGGACATTGATGCGCAAAACTGCGTAGCACCTTTGCATGGGCATTGACCCATACTGATTCGTGATGAGTACCAGCAGCCTTCCGCTCTTGCTGAGGCGGCCGCCGCGCCGCGTGCGGCGGGCGCTGCTGTGGGCCACGCTGGTGGCGCTGCTGCTGGTCGCGCAGACGCTGCTGGTGTTGCTGACGCTCAACTACGAGAGCGTGCGTGCCCAGGAACGGGTGGAGGAACTGGCCGGCCAGGTGGTGGCCGAGCTGCGCCGCGACGTGCAGCGCAGCGTGCAAAGCCTGCAGGCCCTGGTGTGGCATGAACCTTCGCCCGAGCGCTGGCGGGCCGATGCCGGCGAGTTGCTGCGCGCCCGCCACGACCTGCTGCGCGTCGAGCGGCGCAACAGCCTCTTCGAGATCGACGACGCGGTGGACTCACCCTACCGCGCGCCCATCTTCACCCAGCTGCCCCGGCTGTCGATGGGCATCGAGGCAGAGTTGGCCTGCACCGCCGCCCGCCGCGCCGGCACGCCGATGTTCTCGCGCACGTACTTCGTGCCGCAGATGGGCGGCACCGGCCTGGAAGTGGTGGACCTGTGCATCCCCATCGTCAACGCCACCCGCACGCCGCACTACCTGGTGACCACGCTGGCGCTGGGCGCGCTGCTGGACGAGGCGCTGACGCCCGAGCAGTCCCGCGCCTACGAGGTGTCCTTCGTCGAGGGCGACGGCACCCGGCTGGCCCGTGCCGGCGTGCCGCGCGGCGCCGGCGTGTACCAGGCGCAGCGGGTGCTGGACCTGCCCGGCAGCTCGCTGGTGCTGCGCATCGACAGCGCCGAGGGCAGCCCGCGCGTCATTCCCAACCTGGCCACCGCGCTGGTGCTGGGGCTGTCGCTGGCGCTGTTCGCGGTGGTGCTGCTGCTGCTGCGCGATGTGCGCAAGCGCGCGCTGGCCGAATCGGCGCTGGCCGAGGCGCTGGCCTTCCGCAAGGCGATGGAGGATTCGCTGATCACCGGGCTGCGTGCGCGCGACCTGGAAGGCCGCATCACCTACGTGAACCCGGCCTTCTGCACGATGGTGGGCTTTGGCGCCGAGGAGCTGATGAACAGCAACCCGCCCGCCTACTGGCCCACCGACCGGGTGGACGAATACCAGGTGCGCCAGCGCAACCGGCTGGGCATGGTGCGCGACCGCGGCGACATCCAGCAGGGCTTCGAGACCGAGTTCATGCGCAAGAACGGCGAGCGCTTCCCGGTGATGATCTACGAGGCCCCGCTGGTGGACAACGTGGGCAAGCAAAAGGGCTGGATGAGCGCCGTGCTGGACATGAGCGCCCAGCGCCGGGTGGAGGAACTGTCGCGCCAGCAGCAGGACCGGCTGCAGGCCACCGCCCGCCTGGCCACCGTGGGCGAGATGGCCTCGCTGCTGAGCCATGAACTCAACCAGCCGCTGGCGGCGATTGCCAGCTATGCCACCGGCTCGCTCAACCTGCTGCAGGAGCCCGACGGCGAGACCCTGGGCATGCTGCAGCAGGGCCTGACGCGCATCGCCGAACAGGCCGAGCGCGCCGGCCGCGTGATCAAGAGCGTGCACGACTTCGTGCGCCGCCGCGAGCAGGCGCGCGAGGCCATCTCGGCCTCGCAGCTGATCGACGCGGTGATGCCGCTGGTGCGGCTGCAGGCTCGCAAGAGCGGCACCCGCATCGAGCTGGACATTCCCACGCCGCCGCCGCGGGTGCTGGCCGACCGCACGATGGTCGAGCAGGTGCTGCTCAACCTCACCCGCAACGGCATCCAGGCGATGGAAAGCAGCACGCCGCTGGCCGAACGGGTGCTGACCATCCGCGTGCGGCAGGCCCAGGGCCGCTGGGTGAGCTTCAGCGTGCTGGACGCCGGCCCCGGCATCGCGCCCGAGGTGGCGGCGCGGCTGTTCACGCCCTTCTTCACCACCCGCAGCGAAGGCATGGGCCTGGGCCTGAGCCTGTGCCGCACGGTGATCGAGCAGCACGGCGGCGCGCTGGATTTCCATGCCCGCGCCGACGACGACGGCCAGCCGCTGCGCGGCACCGAGTTCATGTTCACGCTGCCGGCCACCGACCCTGCGCGCCAGCGCAGCGACGCCAGCACCGCCGGGGCCGAAGCGGCGGGGTAGCATCGCGGCCAACGTGTTGCCCGATCCCATGCTCACCCTGCCTGCCTCGCTCGGCCTGCCGATGGTCTACCTCGTCGACGACGAGGACGTGGTGCGCGACGCCTTGGCCTGGCTGCTGCGCTCGCGCCGCCTGCTGTCCGAGGGCTTCGCCAGCGCCGAGGCCTTCGACGCCTTCCTCGATGCGCAATGGCGCCAGCACGGCGGCGCCTGGCCCACCGCGCCCTCGTGCCTGCTGCTGGACGTGCGCATGCCCGGCGAAAGCGGCCTGGCGCTGTTCGAGCGGCTGACCGAGCTGGGCCGGCTCGATGCGCTGCCGGTGGTCTTTCTCACCGGCCATGGCGATGTGCCCACGGCGGTGGCCGCGGTCAAGCGCGGTGCCTTCGACTTCGTCGAGAAGCCGTTTTCCGACAACGCGCTGGTCGACCGCATCGTCAAGGCGCTGGAGATCAGCGCCGCCGCCATCGAGCGCCGCCGCAGCCACGACGGCCTGCGCAAGGCGCTGGCCGAACTCACCGACCGCGAGCGCGAGGTGATGCGCCTGGTGATCGAGGGCCGGCCGAACAAGCTGATCGCCGACGCGCTGAACATCAGCGTGCGCACGGTGGAAGTGCACCGCGCCCGCGTGTTCGAGAAGATGGAAGTGAAGTCGGCGGTGGAACTGGCCAACCTGCTGCGCGACGCCGCCATCGACACCGCGCCGCCGCCCGCCGCGCCGCCGGCCGCGCGGTGACCGGCATGGCGCTCGGCGAATTCGACCTCATCCACCGCTACTTCGACAGGCCCGGCGGCCGTGCGGTGCTGGGCATCGGCGACGACTGCGCGCTGGTGGCGCCCACGCCCGGCATGCAGCTGGCCATCTCCACTGACATGCTGGTGGAGGGCCGCCACTTCCTGAGCACCGTCGCGCCCGAGCGGCTGGGCCACAAGTCGCTGGCGGTCAATCTGTCCGACCTCGCGGCCTGCGGCGCACGGCCGCTGGCCTTCACGCTGTCGCTGGCACTGCCGCGGGTGGACGAAGCCTTCCTGGCCGGCTTCTCTCAGGGCCTGTTCGCGCTGGCCGATGCCCATGGCATCGAGCTGGTGGGCGGCGACACCACGGCGGGGCCGCTCAACATCAGCATCACCGTGTTCGGCGAAGTGCCGCCGGGCCGGGCGCTGCTGCGCTCGGGCGCACGGCCGGGCGACCAGCTGTGGATCAGCGGCACCCTGGGCGATGCCCGGCTGGCGCTGGAAGTGTTCCGCGGCACGCTGCCTCTGGCGGGTGAGGCCTTCGAGCAGGTGCGGCTGGCGATGGAGCGCCCCACGCCACGCGTGGCGCTGGGCCAGGCCTTGCAGGGCGTGGCCACCGCCGCTGCCGACATCAGCGACGGCCTGCTGGGCGACCTGGGTCACATCCTGAAGCGCTCGCGCGTGGGTGCGCAGCTCGAGGCCGATGCGCTGCCCCGCAGCCCGCTGCTGGCCGCGCAGCCGCTGGCGGTGCAGCGCCAGTGCACGCTGGCCGGCGGTGACGACTACGAGCTGGTGTTCACCGCGCCGGCCGCAGCCGCGGCCGCGGTGCAGGCCGCCGGCCGAGCGGCCGGCGTGGCCGTCACCTGCGTCGGCCACATCCAGGCCGAGCCGGGCCTGCGGGTGGTGGACGCCGCCGGCCGGCCCGTGGACCACGGCCTGGCCTCGTTCGACCACTTCAAAGCATGACCGACACCGCTCTCGCCGCCCCGCGGCGCCCCTCCGCTCGCTTCATGCTGCCGCGGCTGCATGCCTGGATCGCGCTGGGCTTCGGCAGCGGCCTGTCCCCGCTGGCGCCCGGCACCGTGGGCACGCTGTGGGCCTGGCTGGCCTTCCTGGTGCTGAACCTGTGGCTGACCGAAGCGCAATGGGCGGGGGTCATCGGCGCCAGCCTGCTGGTGGGCTGGTGGGCCTGCACCCGCACCGCGCGCGAACTGCGCACCGCCGATCCCGGCGCCATCGTCTGGGACGAGGTCGTGGCCTTCTGGATCGTGCTGTGGCTCATCACCCCGGCGGGCCTGGTGGGTCAGACGGTGGCCTTCGTGCTGTTCCGCTTCTTCGACATGGCCAAGCCCGGCCCGGTGCGCTGGGCCGACCGCCGCTTCAAGTCGCCGGCCGGCGCGCTGCCGGGCTGGCGCGCCGGCTTCGGCATCATGATCGACGACCTGGTGGCGGCGCTGTGCGCGCTGCTGGTGATCGCGTTGTGGAGGGCGGTGGTGTCATGGATGTGAGCGACGTCGAACCCCAGGTGCTGCAGCTGGCCGAGGCGCTGCGTGCGCGCGGCCTGCGCATGGCCAGCGCCGAAAGCTGCACCGGCGGGCTGATCGCCGCCGCCTGCACCGCGGTGGCGGGTTCCAGCGACTGGTTCGAGCGCGGCTTCGTCACCTACAGCAACGAGGCCAAGACCGAGCTGCTGGGCGTGGACGCTGCGCTGATCGCCGGTCACGGCGCCGTCAGCCGCGAGGTGGCGGCCGCGATGGCCGAAGGTGCGCTGGCCCATGCGCGGGCCGACCTGGCCGTCGCCGTCACCGGCATCGCCGGGCCGGGCGGCGCGGTGCCCGGCAAGCCGGTGGGCACGGTGTGGCTGGCCGTCGCGCGGCGGGGCGAGGCGGCACGGCCCCAGCTGCTGCAACTGGCCGGCGACCGCCGCGCGGTGCGAGCGCAGACGGTGGCGCTGGCCTTGCAGCGGCTGCTGCAGGTGGCCGCCGAATGAGCACGGCGGGCGCGCCGCTGCAGGTGCTGCTGAGCGGCAGCTTCAGCCCGGCCGACCGCGACGATTGGCTGGCCCAGCTGCAGGCCGCGATGCCCGAGGCGCGCTGGTGGCGCGACGACGAGGCTTTTCCTGCGGACCAGATCGAGGTGGCCGTGGTGGCCAACCCGCCGCCGGGCCGACTGCAGGGCCTGCCGCGGCTGCGCCTCATCCAGAGCTTGTGGGCGGGCGTGGACCGGCTGATGCGCCACGACACCTTGCCGGCCGGCGTGCCCATCGCCCGCATGGTCGATCCGGCGATGAATGCCGCGATGGCCGAAACCGCGGTGTGGGCCGTGCTCAGCCTGCACCGCCGCTTTTTCGACTACGCTCGCCAGCAGCAGGCCGGCCTGTGGCGCGCATTGCCGCAGCGCCGCGCCGATGAAGTGAAGGTGCTGGTGCTGGGCCAGGGTGAGATGGGTAGCACCGCGGCCGCGCGGCTGCAGGCCCAGGGCTACCCGGTGAGCGGCTGGCGCCGCGGCGTGCCGCTGGCGCCGCTGCTGGCCGAGGCCGAGGTGGTGGTGAACCTGCTGCCGCTGACCGGCGAGACGCGTGGCATCCTCGATGCCGGGCTGTTCGCGCAGCTGCCGCGCGGCGCGGCCTTGGTCAACCTGGCGCGCGGCGCGCACCTGGTGGAAGCCGACCTGCTGGCTGCCTTGGCCAGCGGCCAGCTGCGCCATGCGGTGCTCGATGTGTTTCACACCGAACCCTTGCCGGCCGACCACCCGTTCTGGGCCCATCCGCAGATCACGGTGCTGCCCCACGCCGCCGCGGCCACCGACCCTCGCAGCGCCAGCGCCGTGGCCGTGGCCAACCTGCGCGCGCTGCGCGATGGCCGGCCGCTGCAGCACCTGGTCGATCTGCAGCGCGGCTACTGAAAGCGGACGTCAGCCGCGCAACGCCAGCGGCAGCGGCATCGAGCGTGGGTCGCGCGGTGCCGGCAGCACCCGCTGCATCAGCATCAGCGCCAGGCGGCGCAGCGCCTCCCAGGCGTCGGTGGGCCAGTCGGGGTGCTTCAGGCCCTTGACGATGCCGTCGCACACACTGGCGCCTTCCACCAGCGCCGCCACGTCGTGGCTGCTCAGCGCGGGCAGCACCCGCTCGAAGAGGCGTTCCTTCACGCCCCACACCCGTTGTTCCCGCAGCGCCATCGGCAGCGGCTTGCCGTCGGCCATCGCGTCCTGCACGCGCTTGATGGCGCGGATGTCCTCGGCCAGCGTCCAGTGCACCAGCACCGGCGCCTCGCCTTCGGCGCGCAGGCCGTCCAGCATGCGCAGCGCGCGGGCCACCTGGCCGGCCAGCACCGCTTCGCCCAGCTTGAAGACGTCGTAGCGCGCCACGTTCAGCACGGCGGCCTCCACCTGGGCATAGCTCAGCGGGCCGGCCGGGTACAGCAGGGCCAGCTTCTGCAGCTCCTGGTGGGCGGCCAGCAGGTTGCCTTCCACCCGGTCGGCGAAGAAGGCGAGCGTGCGCTGGCCCTCGTCGCCGGCTGCCACCTGCTGGCCCTGGGCCGACAGCCGGCGGGCGATCCAGGTGGGCAGTTCACGGCGGTCCACCGGCTCCACGCGCACCGTCGCGCCCGCACCGTCCAGCGTGGTGAACCAGCTGCTCTTGAGCTGCTGGCCGTCCAGCCGCGGCAGGTGGATCAGCGTCAGCACATCGTCCGACAGCGTCTGGCAGTAGCGTTGCAGGGCGTCGGAGCCTTCCTTGCCGGGCTTGCCGCTGGGGATGCGGATCTCGATCAGCTGGCGGTCGGCGAACAGGCTCATCGCCTGCGAGCTGCCGAGCAGGCCGCTCCAGTCGAAGTGCGCGCCGCTGACGGTGAACACCTTGCGTTCGGTATAGCCGGCCGCCCGCGCCGCGGCGCGCACGGCGTCGGCCGCTTCCTGGGCCAGCAGGGGCTCGTCGCCGTGCACCACGTACAGCGGCTTCAGGCCCTTGGCCAGATGGGCGGCGAGCTGGTCTGTGCGAACCTGCATATCAGGTTCAGGCAGGTTGGACCGCGGCCAGGCGGCGCAGCACCTGCTGTGCGATGTCGGCTTCCATCGCGCGGTACAACTGCGCTTCTTCCTGTTCCTTGGCCAGCGCCGCGGTCTCGTTGTAGCTCATGTCGCGGGTGAGCAGCAGCTCCGAGGGCGGCAGCAGCACACGCCCGCCCCTGGCTTGCACCCGGAAGTTGAAGCGCGAGCGCAGCTGCACTTCACGCACCTGGCCGGCCGCGGTGGTGGCCACCACGCTGCGCTCGCGCGCATCGGTCAGGGCCTGCAGCACCACCTCGGCCTGCGCCGGGTTCTCGGTCAGCTGGGTGTTGCCCAGCCGGCTGCGCAGCTCGGCCAGCAACGGTGAGCGCGGGTTGAAGCCGGTGAGCGCGATGGTGCGGAAGGGCAGCTCCGGCGGGCGCTGCAGCTGGAAGCCGCAGCCCGCCAGCAGCGCGCCGGCGGCCAGCGCCGCGGAGTGGCCGAGCAGTTGCCGACGCTGCATCACACCACCACGTTGACCAGACGGCCCGGCACCACGATCACCTTCTTGGCCGGCTTGCCTTCGGCGAAGCGGATGAACTCGGGGTGGGCGAGGGCGGCGGCTTCGATGGCGGCCTTGTCGGCGCCGGCGGGCACCGTCACCGCGCCACGCAGCTTGCCGTTGACCTGCAGCACCAGCTCGATGCTGTCCTGCACCAGCGCGGCTTCGTCCACCTCGGGCCAGGGCGCGTCCAGCAGGTCGCCCAGGCGGTCGGCGTAGCCCAGTTGCTGCCACAGCCCGTGGGTGATGTGCGGGCAGGCCGGGTACAGGCCGCGCAGCAGCACCGAGAAACCTTCACGCAGCGCCGGCTCGTCGCCGGGCGCGGCCTTGAAGTCTTCCAGCGCATTGAGCAGCTTCATCGCGCCGGAGACCACGGTGTTGTACTGCATGCGCTCGTAGTCGTAGCTGATCTGCTTGAGCACCAGGTGCACCTCGCGGCGCAGCGCCTTGGCCGCGGGCGACAGCTCGCCGCCCACGTCGGCGGCGGTGCTGAGGGCGGCGGCGTTCTTGGCGCCGAAGGCCCACACGCGCTTCAAGAAGCGGTGCGCGCCTTCCACGCCGGCGTCGTTCCATTCCAGCGTCTGCTCGGGCGGGCTGGCGAACATGACGAACAGCCGCGCGGTGTCGGCGCCGTAGCGGTCGATCAGCTCCTGCGGGTCGACGCCGTTGTTCTTGGACTTGGACATGGTGCCCACGCCCTGGTAGTCCACCGCCGAGCCGTCGCTCTTGAGCTTGGCGCCGGTGATCTTGCCGGCCGCGTCGAACACGTTCTCGACCTCATGCGGCCAGAAGTATTCGATGCCGCCCTGCGCGCTGCGCCGGCTGTAGATGTGGTTGAGCACCATGCCCTGGGTGAGCAGCCGCTTGAAGGGCTCGTCGATCTTGACCAGGCCCAGGTCGCGCATCACCTTGGTCCAGAAGCGGGCGTACAGCAGGTGCAGGATCGCGTGCTCGATGCCGCCGATGTACTGGTCCATCGGCATCCAGTAATCGGTGCCTTCGGCCACCATGCGCCGGGTGTTGGCCGGGTCGCAGTAGCGCATGAAGTACCAGGACGAATCGACGAAGGTGTCCATCGTGTCCGTCTCGCGCTTGGCGGGTTGGCCGCAGCGCGGGCAGGCGACGTTCAGGAACGACTCGCACTTGTTCAGCGGATTGCCGCTGCCGTCGGGGATCAGATCCTCGGGCAGCACCACCGGCAGGTCGCTCTCGGGCACCGGCACCGGGCCGCAATCGGCGCAGTGGATGATGGGGATGGGCGTGCCCCAGTAGCGCTGGCGGCTGATGCCCCAGTCGCGCAGGCGCCAGGTGGTCTTCTTCTCGCCCAGGCCCTTGGCCGCCAGGTCGCGCGCGATGGCATCCACCGCGTCGTGGTAGCGCAGGCCGCTGTAGTTGCCGGAGTTGATGACCACGCCGCGCTGCTTGTCGCCGTACCAGTCGGCCCAGGCGTCGTAGCTGTAGTGCTCGCCGTCCACCGCCACCACCTGGGTGATGGGCAGGCCGTACTTCTTGGCGAAGGCGAAGTCGCGCTCGTCGTGCGCCGGCACGCCCATCACCGCGCCGTCGCCGTAGCTCATCAGCACGTAGTTGCCGACCCACACCTCCACCGCGTCCCCGGTCAGCGGGTGCTGCACGAAGAGGCCGGTGGGCAGGCCTTCCTTGTCCTTGGTGGCCAGTTCGGCCTCGCTGGTGCCGCCCTGCTGGCACTGCTCGATGAAGGCGGCCAGCGCCGGGTTGCTGCGCGCGGCATGCGCGGCCAGCGGATGCTCGGGCGCCACGGCGCAGAAGGTCACGCCCATGATGGTGTCGGCGCGCGTGGTGAACACGTACAGCCGGCCGTCCTGGATCAGCGCGCCGCCCTCATCGCGGATGTCGTGCGGGAAGGCGAAGCGCACGCCTTCGCTCTTGCCGATCCAGTTCTCCTGCATCAGCTTGACGCGCTCGGGCCAGCCCGGCAGGTGCTGCTGCACATGCTCCAGCAGCTCGTCGGCGTACTTGGTGATGTTGAGGTAGTAGCCCGGGATCTCGCGCTTTTCCACCAGTGCGCCCGAGCGCCAGCCGCGGCCGTCCACCACCTGCTCGTTGGCCAGCACGGTCTGGTCCACCGGGTCCCAGTTCACCACCTGGGTGCGGCGCTCGGCGATGCCGGCCTGCAGCATCTGCAGGAACAGCCACTGGTTCCACTTGTAGTAGGCGGGCGAGCAGGTGGCCACCTCGCGGCTCCAGTCGATGGCCAAGCCCATCGCCTGCATCTGCTTCTTCATGTAGGCGATGTTGGAATAGGTCCACTGCGCGGGCGGCACCTTGTTCTTCATCGCCGCGTTTTCCGCCGGCAGGCCGAAGGCGTCCCAGCCCATCGGCATCAGCACGTTCATGCCCTTCATCCGCAGCTGGCGGGCGAGCATGTCGTTGATGGTGTAGTTGCGCACATGCCCCATGTGCAGCTTGCCGCTGGGGTAGGGCAGCATCGAGCAGGCGTAGAACTTGGGCTTGCTCGCGTCTTCGGTCACGCGGTAGGCGTCGCGTGCGTTCCAGTGGTTTTGCGCCGCGGCCTCGACCTCGGCCGGCATGTACTTGTCGTTCATGCGGCCGATTGTAGGGACGGGTCGCGCCCCGGGCGTGGCTAAGGCGTGCCGGGCTCGGTGACGAAGCCGATGCGGCTGAGGCCCGCCTTCTGCATCAGGCCGATCAGCTGGGCCACGTCGCCATAAGGCACGCGGCGGTCGGCGCGCAATTGCACTTCCAGCTGCGGGTTGGCGCGGCCGGCATCGGCCAGGCGCTGGGCCAGCGCTTCTTGTGCCAGCGGCTGCTCATCGAGGAACAGCCGGCCCTGCTCGTCGATGGCCACGGTGACGAAGGCCGGCGCCTCGCTGGGCTGGCCGGCGTCGCTCTTGGGCAGGTCGAGCTTCAGGCTGCTGGTCATCAGCGGCGCGGTGATCATGAAGATCACCAGCAGCACCAGCATCACGTCGATCAGCGGCGTCATGTTGATGTCGCTCATCGGCTTGGCGCCGGGGTTGCGTTCGAGGCGGCCGAAAGCCATGACGGGGCCGCTCAGGACTCGCTGCTGCGCGCCAGCATCATCTCGCGCAGGTCGTGGGCGAAGCCTTCCAGCTCGGCCTCGCAGGCGCTCACCCACTTGCCGAACAGGTTGTAGGCCAGCACCGCCGGAATGGCCACGGCCAGGCCGGCGGCCGTCATCACCAGCGCCTCACCCACCGGGCCGGCGATGCGTTCGATGGTGATGCCGCCTTCGGCCGAGATGTTGGCCAGCGCGTGGTAGATGCCCCAGACCGTGCCGAAGAGGCCGATGAACGGCGCGGTGCTGCCCACCGAGGCCAGCAGCACCTGGCCGAACTGCAGGTGGGCCAGGCCGCGGTGCAGCGCATCACGCAGCCGCCGTGTGAGCTGGGAGGAGAGGTGCGCGTCAGTGGCCAGCGTGCCGGGCGCCGAGGGCGCGGTGGCTGCGTCCACCAGCGGCGCGAGCAGGTTCTCGCGGTCCAGCGAGGCCAGCCGCTGGCGGCCTGCGTCCAGCCGCTGCGCGGCCCAGAAGGCCGGCACCGCGCGCTGGATGTCACCCGCCGCGCGGCGCAGCACCCAGGCCTTCCACACGATCACCACCCAGGCGCTGACCGACATCAGCAGCAGCAGCGCCGCCACCGTGCGGCCCACACCGTCGCTGGCGTGCCAGAACGCCCCGAAGCCGCCGTCCATGCGGCGTCAGGCGTTCAGGCGGAGCACGTCTTCCATGCCGAACAGGCCTTGCGGCTTGTCGGCCAGGAAGCGGGCGGCCCGCAGGCTGCCCTGTGCGTAGGTCACGCGGCTGCTGCTCTTGTGCGTGATCTCGATGCGCTCGCCGGTGCCGGCGAACAGCACGGTGTGGTCGCCGACGATGTCGCCGCCACGCACCGTAGCAAAGCCGATGGTGCTGGGGTCACGCTCGCCGGTCACGCCTTCGCGGCCGTACACGGCGCACTCCTTCAAATCGCGGCCCAGCGCGGCGGCCACCACCTCGCCCATCTTCAGCGCGGTGCCGCTGGGCGCGTCGATCTTGTGGCGGTGGTGGGCCTCGATGATCTCGATGTCGTAGCCCTCGTTCAACGCGCGGGCGGCCATGTCCAGCAGCTTGAGCACCACGTTCACGCCCACGCTCATGTTGGGCGCCATCACGATGCCGGTGTGCCGGCCGTGCTCGGCGATCTCGGCCTTCTGCGCGTCGCTGAAGCCGGTGGTGCCGATGACGGCGCGCACGCCCAGCTCGCGGCAGACGGCCAGGTGGGCCATCGTGCCTTCAGGGCGGGTGAAATCGATCAGCACCTGGGCATCGGCCAGCGCGGTGCGCACGTCGGCCGTGACCTTGACGCCGCTTTCGCGGCCCAGCCAGGCGGTGGCGTCGGTGCCCAGCGCGGGGCTGCCCGCCACGTCGAGGGCGCCGGCCAGCACGCAGTCGTCGGCGGCTTCCACCGCCTCGATCAGCATGCGGCCCATGCGGCCGGACGAGCCGGCGATGGCAATGCGAAGCGGCGCGCTCACTTGGCAGCCTCCAGCGGCGGGTAAGGCCGGGTGGGGCCGGAGAAGTCGGGCGCCGAGGCAGCCGGCTCGGGCTTGGGCGGGATGGGCAGCGCCTTGCGCTGTTCTTCCGTCAGCTCGAGCTTGGGCTCCTTGTTGCTGACCTTGATCGGGCTGATCGACGCGACGAAGTCCTGCTCACCCGGCAGGTCGGGCGCGTCGATGGACTTCAGCGTGTCGCCGTCGAACATCAGCACCACGCTGCGGCGCTGGGGCTCGGTGCCCTGGCGCTTGATGGTGAAGATGTAGTCCCAGCGGTTCTCATGGAACAGGTCGGTGAGCAGCGGCGAGCCCAGCACGTTGCGCACCTGGGCGCGGTTCATGCCCGGCTTGACCAGCTCGATCTGCTCGCGGGTGACGACGTTGCCCTGCACCACCTCCACGCGGTACGGCGTGATGACGCCCAGGATGTTGTCGCTGGTCTTGAGCGACTGCTGCCACGAGCTGCAGCCGCTGACGGCCATCAGGGCCCCGAGGAGGCCGAGGTATTCGATTCGAAACATGGTGCGCCGAGGCGGGCTGGCTATCATGGCGGGATTCTAAGGTCCCCATTTGCAGGGGTCGGCCATGAACCACGTAGACGAACTCAAGAGCAGCGGCCTCAAGGCGACGCTCCCGCGCATCAAGATCCTGGAAGTGTTCCAGCGGGCCGACCAACGCCACATGACGGCCGAGGACGTGTTCAAGGCCTTGCTGGCCGAGGGCGCGGACATCGGCCTGGCCACGGTGTACCGGGTGCTGATGCAGTTCGAGCAGGCCGGCCTGCTGTCGCGCAGCCACTTCGAATCCGGCAAGTCGGTGTTCGAGCTGAACGAAGGCCAGCACCACGACCACCTGGTGTGCCTCACCTGCGGCCGGGTGGAGGAGTTCTTCGACGCCGAGATCGAGAAGCGCCAGCGCTCGGTGGCGCAGTCGCGCGGCTTCGAGCTGCACGACCACTCATTGGCGCTGTACGCGGCCTGCGTGAAGCCGCAGTGCCCGCACCGGCCGACTTAGCCCTCTCCGCCGTTGTCCATCGCCTTCTGGTGGCGTTGGATGAACTCCTGGTACGTGTCGATGCCGCGCAGCTGCAGGATGGTGTTGCGCACCGCGGCTTCCACCAGCACCGCCAGGTTGCGGCCGGCGTCCACCGCGATGATCACCTTGCGCACCGGCACGCCCAGGATCTCTTCGTACATGGGCTCGTAGGGCAGGCGCTCGAACTCGCGCTCCATCGTTTCCTTGCGCACCAGGTGCACGATGAGCTTGAGCCGCATCTTCCGGCGCACCGCCGTCTCGCCGAAGATGGCCTTGATGTCCAGCAGGCCGATGCCGCGCACTTCCAGCAGGTTGATCAGCAGCTCCGGGCAGCGGCCTTCGATGGCCGTTTGTGAAACCCGGTAAAGATCCACCGCGTCGTCGGCCACCAGGCCGTGGCCATGCGAAATCAGCTCCAGGCCCAGTTCGCTCTTGCCCAGGCCCGACTCGCCGGTCAGCAGCACGCCCAGGCCCAGGATGTCCATGAACACCCCATGGCGGGTGGTGCGCTCGGCGAACAGCTGCGCCAGGTAGCCACGCACCACGTCGATCACGTGGCCGGCCGATTCGGCGGTGACGAAGAGGGGGATCTCGGCGCGATCGCACATCGCGGTCAGCCGGTCGGGCGGCACCTGATCATCAGCCACGATCAGCACCGGCGGCTCCAGCGTCACGATGCGCGAGATGCGCCGCTCCAGCGTCTCGTCGGCGCTCTGGCTCAAGTAAGCCACTTCGCGGCGGCCGACGATCTGCACCCGGTAGGGGTGGATGTAGTTCAGGTAGCCCACCAGGTCGGCGGCCGAGCGGGCGTCGCGCACCGCGGCGTCGTCGAAGCGGCGCTCGGGGTGGGCATGGCCTGCCACCCACTCCCAGCGCAGGGCTTCCCGATGTTCTTCGAACAGCGCTTCCGCGCTGATGGACGAGGGCTTCACGGCCCCTGCGTCAGGCGACCGACTTCAGCGGCGCCCAGTCGGCGATCAGCTTGTGCAGGCCGGCCGCGTCGGGCTCGGTCTTCAGGCGCTCACGCAGCTCGCGGTCGGACAGCAGCTCGGCGATCTCGGACAGGATCTCGAGGTGGCGCTGCGTGGCGGCTTCCGGCACCAGCAGGAAGATCAGCAGGCTGACCGGCTCGTCATCGGGCGCGTCGAACGGGATGGGCTGCTGCACGCGGATGACCGCGGCCAGCGGGTTCTTCAAACCCTTGATGCGGCCATGGGGAATGGCCACGCCATGACCCAGGCCGGTGGAGCCCAGTCGTTCTCGCGCGAACAGGTTGTCGCTGACCGTGGCCCGCGCAATGGCGTGCTGATTTTCGAACAGCAGGCCAGCCTGTTCGAACGCACGCTTCTTGCTGGTGGCTTCCACGTTCACCAGCACGTTGCTGGCGGGCAGGATGGCGGCGAGACGGTTCATGTGAGTTCCCTGACGTTGCGGCGGCAGCGACAACCGCAGGAACGGTGGCAAAGAGGGAGGTGATTATAGAAACCGCCCTCAAGCCCGCCATGGCTTGAGGCTACCCCCACTGCAGGTGTTGCGGATTTGCTGCGCTGCGGCATGGTGTCTGCCAATGAAAAAGCGGCCGCTGGCGGCCGCTCGTGTTAGTGAAGGTTCAGGCGCTTACACACTGGCGCTCAGGCGCTTGGCCGAGGCATGGTGGTGGTCCTGCACCTTGTCCTTGTGGCGGCACACCTGGCGGTCCAGCTTGTCGACCAGCTGGTCGATCGCGGCGTACATGTCTTCGTCGCTCTGTTCCACGAAGATGTCGCGGCCCTTGACGTGCACCGTGATCTCGGCCATCTGGCGTCGTTCCTTTTCCCGGATCTTTTCCACCTTCAGCAGCACGTTGATGTCGACCACCTGGTCGAAGTGGCGTGTCACCCGGTCCAGCTTGGTGAGCACGTACTCGCGAAGTGCAGGGGTGACTTCGAGGTGGTGTCCGCTGATCGTCAGGTTCATCAGGTCCTCCTTGGGGGGAAGGGTTGGGGGGAAAGACGAAGGATCCAGGGAAGGGATCGTGTCGGGGAACGGAAGGGGAAAAAGCAGGTGTTGGCGGGGGCGGTCGAAAACAGTGTGCCCCCTAAACCGCGGCATGACAAGCCGATGAAAACGGCTTAGCGAAACGCTGTGTGACGAGCCTCATGGCCCTGCCGGAAAAGGCCCGCAGCGCATCGCGGCGAGTGCCCCGCGACGCCATTTCTCGTGGGCATAATCGAAGGCTTACCGTTGGAGAGATCCGTGGACCAGAGTCACCCTAGGTGACCGCCCGCGCCGGCATGCCGGGGCAGGGCGGACGCTGACGAACCCTTGCACCCCGAAGGGCGCCCCAGAGCGCCGGAGTACCGCATGCTGAATGTCTTCAGGCTCGCCAATGGGCGGCTGTTCCAGGAAGAGATCGAGAGCGCCGAGGCGCTGGCCGACCTGCGACCGGTCTGGGTCGATCTGGACGCACCCACGCCGCAGGAGAAGGGCTGGATCGCCAGCCGCTTCGGCCTGACCATCCCCGAAGACGCGGTGGATGACGACCTGGAAGAGTCGGCCCGTTTCTACGAAGAAGACAACGGCGAACTGCACATCCGCTCGGACTTCCTGATCGACGACGACGTCACCCCGCGCAACGTGCGCGTGGCCTTCATCCTCAAGGACAACGTGCTGTTTTCGGTGCACGCCGAAGACCTGCCGGTGTTCCGCCTCCTGCGGCTGCGCGCCCGCCGCACGCCGGCGCTGATCGAGGACGCCAAGGACGTGCTGCTCAAGCTCTACGACGCCGACGCCGAGTACAGCGCCGATGCGCTGGAAGGGATCTACGACGCGCTGGAGAAGGTCAGTGCCCGCGTGCTGAAGCAGGAGGTCGACGACCGCGCCGCCGGCGAGGTGCTGGCCGCGGTGGCAAAGGAAGAAGACCTGAACGGCCGCATCCGCCGCAACGTGATGGATACCCGCCGCGCGGTGAGCTTCATGATGCGCAGCCGCATGCTCAATGCCGAGCAGTTCGAGGAGGCGCGGCAGATCCTGCGCGACATCGACTCGCTCGACTCGCACACGGCCTTCCTCTTCGACAAGATCAACTTCCTGATGGACGCCACCGTCGGCTTCATCAACATCAACCAGAACAAGATCATCAAGATCTTCTCGGTGGCCAGCGTGGCGCTGCTGCCGCCCACGCTGATCGCCAGCGTGTACGGCATGAACTTCGAGCACATGCCCGAGCTGCGCCAGCCCTGGGGCTACCCGTTCGCGCTGGTGCTGATGGCGGCCTCGGTGGCCGCGCCCTTCCTGTACTTCAAGCGCAAGGGCTGGTTGCGCTAAGCGGGTGCTTGCGCCTCAGCGCTTTTCCAGCGTGAACTGCATGACGCTGGTGTTGCCGGTGGCAAAGGCCGCTTCGCAATAGGCCAGGTAGAAGGTCCACAGCCGGATGAAGGGCGCGTCGTAGCCCAGCTGGCGGATCGGGCCTTCGCGCGACAGGAAGGCGGTGCGCCAGCGCGCCAGCGTCTCGGCATAGTCGGGGCCGAAGTCCAGCTCGTCCACCACCGCCAGCCCGGCGGCTTCGGCCTGTTCACGGAAGCGCGCGGGGCTGGGCAGCAGCCCGCCCGGGAACACGTACTGCTGGATGAAGTCGGTGCTCTTGACGTAGCGCTCGAACAGGTCTTCGCGGATGGTGATGCTCTGGATGCAGGCCTTGCCGCCGGTCTTGAGCTGCCGGCGCAGCGTCTGGAAGAAGGTGGGCCAGTACTCGCGGCCCACGGCCTCGAACATCTCGATAGAGACCACGGCGTCGTAGGGGCCGTCGTCGATGTCGCGGTAATCCTGCAGCCGCAGGTCACAGCGCTCGGCGGCACCGGCGCGGGCCATGCGCGCCTGCGCGTGTGCCAGCTGTTCGGTGGACAGCGTGACGCCGGTGACGCGGGCGCCAAACTCCACGGCCGCGCTCTCGGCCACCGCACCCCAGCCGCAGCCGATTTCCAGCAGCCGCTCGCCCGGGCGCAGGCCGCATTCGCGGATGGCGCGCCGCACCTTGGCCCGCTGCGCATCGGCCAGCGGACGCTGGGTGTCGCCCTCGAACCAGGCACTGGAGTAGTTCATCGTCTCGTCCAGCCACTCGCGGTAGAACGGATTGCCCAGGTCGTAGTGCGCGTGGATGTTGCGGCGGCTGCCGCGCCGCGAGTTACGGTTGAGCAGGTGCTTCAGCCGGTAGGCCAGCGCGCCCCACCAGGTGCCATACACCACCGACTCGATCTGCTCGCGGTTGACGAGCAGCAGCTTCAGCAGCGCCGGCAGGTCGGGCGTGTCCCAGTCGCCGGCGATGTAGGTCTCGGCAAAGCCGATGTCGCCCGAGCGCAGCGTGGCGGCACAAGGCTGCCAGTTGTTGAGCCGCAGCAGCGCGCGCGGCACCTGGCCCGCCGTGGCCGGCTCACCGAACTGGGTGTGCGTGCCGTCCGGCCACTGCACCTGCAAGGTGCCGTGGCGCAGGCGGCGCAGCAGCTTGAACACGGCCCGGGCGGCCGCCGGTGCCCCGCTGGGCAGGGCCAGCGGCGGGGTCAGGGTGGTGGTGCTGGTCGTCATGGGGGCTATCGGGTCACGAACTGTTGGGGCGGAGTCGGCTTGCGGAAGAAGGGCACGCGCTTGCGCCACAGTTTCCAGGCCTGCCAGTGGATGCGGGCCACCACGCCCAGCGTCATCAGCGGCTGGCCGAAGAAGGCCGCACGCAGACGAGGGGCGGTGGCCGTCGCCAGCTCACCCGCCACGCTGGTAGCAATCAGCAGGCCCTCGGCATCATGGTGCTCGATACGCACCACCGTGCGCGCTGGACGCAGCCGGCCGTCCTGCAGCCGCTGCGGCGTGCGCAGGAAGCGGAAGCGGTAGTCACCTTCGGTGCGGCAGAAGGGCGAGACGTGGAACACCTTGCGCGCGCGCAGTTCCCGACCCCAGGCCAGGTCGTCGCCGGCCAGCAGGTAGCAGTGGCGTTCGCCGAAAGTGTTGTTCACCTCCACCACGATGGCCGCCAGCGAGTCGTCGGCCCGGTGGCAGTACCAGAAGCTCACGGGCTTGAAGGTGTGGCCCAGCACCCTGGGGAAGCAGTGCAGCCAGACCTCGCCGCTGGCGTCGGTGATGCCTGCTTCGGCCAGCACCGATTCGACCCAGGCCAGGCTGTCTTCGCGCCCGTCGCCATGGTCGCGGTCGTCGAAGCTCACCAGGCCGAAGCGGTTGCGTGGCAGCGGCCCGCCCGGGTGGGCGCGCCAATGGCGCATCGGCAGCAGCACGAAGTAGGTGCCGTAGGCAAAGCCATGCGGCTGCGGCCGCGTGCGCTGGTGGCGCACGGTGCCGATGCCGAGCTGGACGGCGGGGCCGTTCACGCGGCCACGCGGCTGGGGCTGTGGCCGTGCTGGACGAGCCAGCTGTCAGCCGCCGCCAGGCCGGACATCAGTCCATCCTCATGGAAGCCGTAGCGCGTCCACGCGCCGCAGAACCACACCGCATGCCGGCCCTGGATCTCGGGCAGGCGCCGCTGCGCCTGCACCGCGGCCTGGTCGAACACCGGGTGGGCATACGACCACTCGCCCAGAACCTGGGCCGGGTCGATCGGGCGCACCGGGTTCAACGAGACGACGACCGGCGTCTGCCACGGCAGCGGCTGCAGCCGGTTGATCAGGTAGTGCAGGCACACCGCCGCTTCTTCGGTGGCGGCTTGCGGCGCGCGTTCGTAGTTCCACGCGGCCCAGGCGCGGCGGATGGGGGGCAGTACGGAGGCGTCGGTATGCAGCACCGCCAGATTGTCGTGGTAACGGATCGCGCCCAGCACCGCCCGTTCGTCGGCGGTGGCGTCCTGCAGCAGCGCCAGGCTGGTGTCGCTGTGCGAGGCCATCACCACGTCGTCGAAGCGTTCCACGCCCTGCGCCGTGGTCACCAGCACGCCGGCGCGGCCGTCGCCCGGCGGCAGGCGCTGCACGCCCAGCACCGGGGTGTTCAGCCGCGCGTCGGGAATCTCCAGCACCAGCCGGCGCACGTACTCGCGCGAGCCGCCGCGCACCGTGCGCCAGGGCGGCTGGTTGGTGGTTTGCAGCAGGCCGTGGTTGTGGCAGAAGCGGATCAGCGTGCCCACCGGGAACTGCAGCATCTGGTCCGTCGGGCACGACCAGATGCTGCCGATCATCGGCAGCAGGTAGCCGTCGCGGAACATCTCGCCGAAGCGCTGGCGCTGCAGGAAGACGCCGAGGGGTTCGGCCAGCTCGGCATCTGCATTGCGCAGCGCGATGCCGGTGCACACGCGGTTGAAGCGCAGGATGTCGGCCAGCATGCCCCAGAAGCGCGGCCGCAGCAGGTTGCTGCGCTGGGCGAACACGCTGTCGAGGTTGGTGCCGCTCCACACCAGCGACTGGCTGGGCGCCTGCACCGAGAACGACATCTCCGACGGTGCCGTGGCGACGTCGAGTTCATCGAACAGCGCGATCAGACCGGGATAAGTGCGCAGGTTGAACACCAGGAAGCCGGTGTCCACGCCGTGGGTGATGCCGTCCAGCGTCACGTCCACGGTGTGGGCATGGCCGCCGAACCAGCTGCCCGATTCGAACAGCGTGACCGCGGCATGCGGGGCGATGGTGCGGGCGGCGGACAGGCCGGCGATGCCCGAGCCGATGACGGCGACGCGCCGCATGGGTCAGCGCGACGGACAGGCGCCGTGCGCCTGTCCGTGTACAAAAGCTGCTGCGTGGCGCCCCGAAGCGAAGGAGGGAGGGAGGGAGGAGGAGGAGAGACGCTTCAGGATTGCAGCCTGTTCAACAGGAAGGCCACGCCGCAGACTAAACCGTTCAGATGCCTGCTCAGCAGTGCATCTGCCCCTTGAGAGGGCCTCCGGACCGCGAAGTTCCGCGGTGGGTGCCACAGAAACAAAGCTTTGCGATCGTGCGTCCATGCGCCGGCGGGCCGCACTCATTTGGCGGGCTCCGGCTGCGCCAGCAGGCGTTCCACGTCGGCGACGAAGCCCTTGCCCATCGGGTCGGTGGTGCTGCCGGCGCTGAACGCAAAACGGCCGTCGCGCCCGATCACGTACTTGTGGAAGTTCCAGCCCGGCGTCTTGCCGCTGATCTGCGCCAGCTGCTGGTACAGCGGGTTGACGCCGGCCGAGCCCTTGACGGTGGACTTGGCGAACATCGGAAACTTGACGCCGAAGGTGTTCTCGCAAAAAGCGGCCACTTCGGCGTTGCTGCCAGGCTCCTGCGAGCCGAAATCGTTGCTGGGGAAGCCCAGCACCACCAAGCCGCGCGACTTGTAGCGGTCGTACAGTGCTTCGAGCGACTTGTACTGGGGCGTGAAGCCGCAGTAGCTGGCAGTGTTGACCACCACCACTACCTGACCAGCGTAGCCACACAGGTTCACCGGCTTTTCATCCTGCAAGCGCGGCAGGGTGTGGTCCAGCAGGGCCGGGCAGGCCGCCGGCGCCGCCTGGGCAACCGACAGGCCGGCCAGCAGCAGCGCACCGACGAGGCAGCGTGGGATTGAGCCGGTTTTCATGTTTGTCCTGAACAAAGACTGCAAAGTGGCTGCATACGCACCTATCATGCGCAACGGACCAGAGTTTGTCTAATACAAATGAGCGGCGACCCGACAATGCAAGAGCCCCCGATGCCGATATGGTCGATCGCAGCGGTGGAACGAGACACGGGCCTCAGCAAGGAAACGCTGCGGATGTGGGAGCGCCGCTATGGCTTTCCCACTCCCCACCGCGAGTCCACGGGTGAGCGAGCCTACCCGCATGAGCAGCTGGAGCGGCTGCGGGCCATCAAGCGCCTGCTGGACGCGGGTCACCGGCCCGGCCGGGTGGTGGCCTTGCCGCGCCCGGCGCTGCTGCAGATGCTGGGCGAGGTCGGCACCGCGCGGCCGGCGCCCGCGCAGCCGCCGGCCCATGCCGCGGCGCCGGCCAGCTTGGCGATGGACGCCTGCTACCAGCAGCTGCGTCAGCATGATCTGGAAGGCGTGCGGCATGGGATGTCGGAGGCACTGACCCGTCTGGGCCTGGCGCGTTTCGTCGTGGAGTGGTTGGTGCCCATGAATACGCGGGTGGGCGATGCCTGGATGCGCGGCGAGCTGGCCGTGTTCGAGGAGCATGCCTTCACCGAGCTGGTGACGGTGCTGCTGCGCCAGGCGCTGGGCCGGCTGCAGCCCTACCGCCAGCAGGACCGGCCGTCGGTGCTGCTCACCACCCTGCCCGGCGAGCCGCACGGTCTGGGGCTGCTGATGGTGGAGTGCCTGCTGGCGATGGAGGGCTGCCGCTGCGTGTCGCTGGGCGTGCAGACGCCCGTGCCCGATGTGGTGGCCGCGGCGCAGGCCTTCGGCATCGACATCGTGGCGCTCAGCTTCACTGGTTGCCAGAAGCCGGCGCAGGTGCAGCGCGGCCTGCAGCAGCTGCGCGACGCGCTGCCGGCGCCGGTGCAGGTATGGGCCGGCGGCGCCGCCATGGCCACCGGGCGTCGGCGCACGCCGGGCGTGCCGGCCTTCACCTCCCTGGACGCTGTGTTACCGGCGCTAAAAGCTTGGCGGGACGAGGCCTTGGCCCCCGAATAGAATCGGGGGCTGCCTAGGAACCGCGATGCTCTACCCTGAACTCTTCAAGCAACTGGAAGCCGTCCGCTGGAACATGGACACGGACATCCCGTGGGACCAGTTTCAACCCGACCTGCTGACCGAGGAGCAGGCGCAGACCATCAAGATGAACGCCATCACTGAGTGGGCGGCGCTGCCGGCCACCGAGATGTTCCTGCGCGACAACCGCGACGACAGCGACTTCTCCGCGTTCATGAGCGTGTGGTTCTTCGAAGAGCAGAAGCATTCGCTGGTGCTGATGGAGTACCTGCGCCGCTTCCGGCCCGACCTGGTGCCCACCGAGCAGGAGCTGCACGAGGTGCGCTTCGAGTTCGATCCCGCGCCCGCGCTGGAAACGCTGATGCTGCACTTCTGCGGCGAGGTGCGCCTGAACCACTGGTACCGCCGTGCCGCCGAATGGCACACCGAGCCGGTGATCCGCAAGATCTACGAAACCCTGGCCCGTGACGAGGCCCGCCACGGCGGCGCCTACCTGCGCTACATGAAGCGCGCGCTGAACAAGTTCGGCGACGAGGCGCGTGCCGCCTTCGCCAAGGTGGGCGTGCTGATGGCCAGCGCCCGCCGTACCGCGCAGGCGCTGCACCCGACCAACCTGCACGTGAACGAAAAGCTGTTCCCGCGCGACACGGTGCAAAGCCGCCTGCCCGATCCGGGCTGGCTGGAAGCCTGGCTGGACAAGCAGATCCAGTTCGACGCGGTGTGGGAAAGCAAGGTCGGCGACCGCATCCTGCACAACCTCAGCCTGCTGCTGGAGCGCAGCTTTGCCAGCGTGCAGGAGCTGAACCGCTACCGCAAGGAAGTGACGCAGGCCGTGGCGGCCGCCGCGGCCCAGCGTGCCAGCGGCGGTAGCGGCGCCCAAACCGCCTGAGAGGTTCGCCCCCGAGCTCGCTGCGCTCGCGTCCCCCCAAGGGGGATCTCAGTCCCTTGGGGCGGCCCGGCTGGACTGAGTCGGTCGGCCCGGCGGGCCGGCCTTCAAGGCGCCAGCGGCGCCTCGCCCACCAGCGTGAAGTGCTCCACCACCGGCGGCTTGGCGAAGAACGGGCCGACGATGGCGCGCCACTGCGCAAACAGCGGGCCCTGGCGGAAGGCCACGGTGTGGTCTTCCAGCGTGTTCCAGTAGATCGTCAGCACGTAGCGCTCGGGCGACTCGACGCCGCGCTGCACCCGCCAGCCCCGAAAGCCCTGGGCCTGGCTGATCACCGTGGTGATGCCGCGCACGATGGCCTCATCGAAGGCGGCCTGCTGGCCCGGCGGGATGGTGATGTCGGCGTGTTCGAGGATCATGGGATCGCGCTCCGTCGCGTGGTTGTCTTGGGGCGCCGACCTTACATCACCAGCGGCAGGCCCACGTAGTTCTCGGCCACCACCGTGCGCGCGGCGTCGCTGGACACCAGGTAGGCCAGCTCGGCCTGCTGCATGCGCTGGCCGAAGCTGCCCGTCTCGGGGAAGTGGTGCATCAGCGAGGTGAACCACCACGAAAAGCGCTCGGCCTTCCACACCCGCTGCAGGCAGCGCTGTGAATAGGTGTCGATGCCGCGGTTGCTGCCGCGGTAGTGCTCTTCCAGCGCTCGCGCCAGCAGACCCACGTCGCCGGCGGCCAGGTTCAGGCCCTTGGCACCGGTGGGCGGCACGATGTGCGCCGCATCGCCGGCCAGGAACAGCCGGCCGAAGCGCATCGGCTCGGCCACGAAGCTGCGCAGCGGCGCGATGCTCTTTTCGATCGACGGGCCGGTGACCAGGTTGGCGGCCACGTCGGCCGGCAGCCGGCGCTTGAGCTCGTTCCAGAAGTCGTCGTCGCTCCAGCGCGAGGCCTGGTCGTCCAGCGAGCACTGCACGTAGTAGCGGCTGCGGGTCTCTGACCGCATGCTGCACAGCGCGAAGCCGCGTTCGCTGTGGGCGTAGATCAGCTCATGCGCCACCGGCGGCACGTCGGCCAGCACGCCCAGCCAGCCGAAGGGGTAGACCTTCTCGTGCGTCTGCACCGCATCGGCCGGCACGCTGGCGCGGCACACGCCGTGGTAGCCGTCGCAGCCGGCAATGAAGTCGCACTGCAGCGTGTGCGCCTCGCCGTTCACGGTGTAGGTGACGCTGGGCTGGCTGCCATCGAAGCCGTGCACCGCCACGTCCTGGGCCTCGTACACGGTGGTCAGGCCGGCGGCGGCGCGGGCGTCCATCAGGTCGCGGGTGACTTCGGTCTGGCCGTACACCACCACGTGCTTGTTCGTCAGCGCCTTGAGGTCGATGCGGTGCATCTCGCTGCCGAAGGACAGGTTCACGCCGTCGTGGGGCAGGCCTTCGGCATGCAGGCGTTCGCTCACGCCGGCCTCGTCCAGCAGGTCCACCGTCACCTGTTCCAGCACACCGGCGCGGATGCGGCCGAGCACATAGTCGGCGCTGCGCTGCTCGATGATCACGGCGTCCACGCCTTTGCGGGCGAGCAGGGCGCCGAGCAGAAGACCGGAGGGGCCGGCGCCGATGATGGCAACCTGGGTGCGGGTGGTGGGCATGGGACGGGCTTTCGTCGCGAAGGGTGATGAAAGGCGCTACAGCAGCTGCCGCAGCGTGGCCTGCGACTGCTTGAGCGGCGGCAGGCAGTGCTCGACCAGCTGGTCCATGGTCATGCGCTGCGCATGCACGCTGAAGTTCAGCGCCGCGACGGTGTCGCCGCGGTAGTTCTTCAGTGGCACGGCGATGGTGCGCAGGCCGAGTTCCAGTTCCTGGTCCACGCACGCATAACCCTGGGCCCGCGCATGCGCGATCTCGATGCGCAGCCGGTCGGGCAGGGTCACGGTGTGGGGGGTGTAGGCGCGCAGGCTCTGGCGGGCGATCCAGGCGTCCACCTCGGCCTGCGGCAGCGCGGCCAGCAGCACGCGGCCGTTGGAGGTGCAGTGCGCCGGCACGCGGGTGCCGGGCTGCAGCGTGGCCGAGATGACGCGCCCCGCGCTGGTGGCGGCGATGCAGATCACGTCGTCGCCGTCCAGCGTGCCGGCCGACGACGCTTCTTTCATCGCATAGGCCAGCTTGTGCAGTTCGGGCTGCACGATGCGCGGCAGCCGCGCCGAATGCATGTAGCTCTGGGCCAGCCGCAGCACCTTGGGCGTGAGGGCGAACAGCCGGCGGTCCTGGCTGACGAAGCCCAGGTGGGCCAGCGTGATGAGGTAGCGGCGCGCCGCGGCGCGGGTGAGGCCGGTGCGCTGGGCCACTTCGGCGATGGTCAGGCGCGGGCGGTCCTGGTCGAAGGCCTCGATGACCTGCAGGCCTTTTTCCAGTCCGGCGACCAGGTCACGCGCCGCGGGTCCGGGCGACGCCTCCGGCCGCGGCGCAGGGCGCCAGGCGGCTGAATCGTCGGTGTGGAAGTCGTCGTCGCTCATGAAACTCTCTTGTGCGATATTCGCCCGCGAGGTTGGTCGCCATCAGGAATGGTCGCAATGTAGGCAGGCCATTCCGGCATCGCCAGGGGGTTGGACTCAGGGTTGGGCGGCATGCGCACAAACAGGAGTCCGGCGAACCAGGTCGCGGACGTTGAAGACGAAAAAAAGCCGACCCCGCGGGCCGGCTGCGAACAGGATGGGCGGTCTTACACCCGTTCCAAGATCACGGCGATGCCCTGGCCGACGCCAATGCACATGGTGCACAGCGCGTAGCGGCCGCCGCTCTTGTGCAACTGGTTCACCGCGGTGGCGGCCAGGCGGGCGCCGCTGGCGCCCAGCGGGTGGCCCAGCGCGATCGCGCCGCCGTTGGGGTTCACACGCGGGTCGTCGTCCTGCAGGCCCAGGTCGCGCAGCACCGCCAGGCCTTGCGCGGCGAACGCCTCATTCAGCTCGATGACGTCGATCTGCTCGAGCGTCAGCCCGGTGAGGGCCAGCACCTTGCGGGTGGCCGGCGCCGGGCCCATGCCCATGATGCGCGGCGGCACGCCGGCCGTGGCCATGCCCACCACGCGGGCGCGAGGCTTCAGGCCGTAGCGAACGGCGGCTGCCTCGGTGGCCAGCAGCAGGGCGGCGGCGCCGTCGTTCACGCCGGAGGCATTGCCCGCGGTCACCGTGCCGTCGGGGCGCACCACGCCACGCAGCTTGGCCAGCGCTTCCAGCGAGGTTTCACGCGGGTGCTCGTCCTTGCTCACCACCACCGCGTCGCCCTTTTTCTGCGGGATGGTGACGGGCACGATCTCGGCGTCGAAGAAGCCGCTCTTCTGTGCGGCCACGGCCTTGAGCTGGCTGGCCAGGGCCATGCGGTCCTGCGCCTCGCGCTCGATCTTGTAGTCGGTGGCCACGTTCTCGGCGGTCTCGGGCATCGAATCGACGCCGTACTGCTCCTTCATCAGCTTGTTGATGAAGCGCCAGCCGATGGTGGTGTCGTACACCGCATTGGCGCGCGAGAAGGCGCTCTCGGCCTTGGGCATCACGAAGGGCGCGCGGCTCATGCTTTCGACGCCGCCGGCAATCATCAGCCCGGCTTCGCCCGACTTGATGGCGCGGGCGGCGCTGCCCAGTGCGTCCAGGCCCGAGCCGCACAACCGGTTGATGGTGGCGCCCGGCACCTCCAGCGGCAGGCCCGCCAGCAGCGCACTCATGCGGGCCACGTTGCGGTTGTCCTCGCCGGCCTGATTGGCGCAGCCGTACAGCACGTCGGTGATCTGCGCCCAGTCGACCTTGGGGTTGCGGGCCATCAGCGCCCGCAGCGGCACGGCGCCCAGGTCGTCGGCCCGCACCGAGGACAGCGCGCCGCCGTAGCGGCCGAAGGGGGTGCGAACGGCGTCGCAGATGAAGGCGTCTTGGGCACTCATGCAAAAGTCTCCTGGGATGTCTTGGAAGCGGCGGGCGCGGATCAGTCCAGCGTGACGTTGGCCTTCTTGACCACGTCGGCGAAGCGCTGCGATTCGGTGCCGATGAACTGGTTGAACTGCTCGCGCGTCTGCGGGAAGAGCTCGTAGCCGAAGGTGTCGTAGCGCTGCTTGATGTCGGGCTCGGACAGAGCCTTCTCGATGTCGCGGCGGATCTTTTCGGCGCGTTCGGCCGGGATGCCGCGCGGCGCGGCGATGGTGGTCCAGCCGATCACCTCGAAATTGGCCGGGCCGCCCGATTCACCCACGGTGGGCACGTCGGGGAAAGAGGGCACCCGCTTGGGCGCCGCCACCGCGATGTAGCGCAGCTTGCCCGCGCGCTGCAGCGAGCCCGAGCTGGCGCTGGTGCCCAGCGCGAAGGCCAGCTCGCCGGTGGCCACGCCGGTGTACAGCAGCGAGGTCTCCTTGTAGATGACGTGTTCCATCTCGGTGCCCGTCACCGTCTCGAACAGCTCCGAGCCCAGGTGCACCGGGTTGCCCACCGACCACGAGCCGTAGTTCAGCTTGCCGGGGTTGGCCTTGGCGTCCTTGATGATGTCGGCCACGGTCTTGTACTTGCTGTCGGTGGCCACCGCGAAGAAGAAGTTGGTCTTGAACAGCGGCAGCAGCGGATCGAAGTCCTTCTGCGGGTCGTAGGGCAGCTTCTTGAACAGGTGCGGGTAGGCCGACAGGTGCACGTTGTCGAGCTGGATCAGGTCGTAGCCCTGCTTGTCGCCGCGCTTGAAGGTGTCGATCGCGATGAAGCCGTTGGCGCCCGGCTTGTTTTCCACCACCACCGGCTTGCCCCACATCTTCTGCAGCTTCTCGGCCACCATGCGGGTCACGGTCTCGGGCCCCGAGCCGGCCGGGAAGGGCGTGAGGATGCGCACCGGCTTGTTCGGGAAGTCGTCCGCGGCCAGCGCGGGTGCGGTGAGCAGGCTGCCGGCCGCGGCGGTGGCCAGCAGGGTGAACAGGCGGCGCGAGAGGGGGGTGGTCATGGCGTTTGTCTCCGGTCGGGAAGGTGATCTTGTGGTCGTCGGGGTGTGGATCGGTCAGGCCGCGGCACGCAGCAGCGGCACGCCGGTGACCTTCTGCAGCTCGTCGAAGCTCAGGCCCTCGGCCATGTCCAGCACGGCCACGCCTTGCGGTGTGATGTCCAGCACCGCCAGGTCGGTGTAGATCCGGCTCACGCAGCCGATGCCGGTGAGCGGATAGGTGCAGGCGGGCACGATCTTGCTGTCACCGGCCTTGGTGGTGTGCTCCATCATCACGTAGGTCTTCTTGGCGCCGATGGCCAGGTCCATCGCGCCGCCCACGGCGGGAATCGCGTCCTTGGCGCCCGTGTGCCAGTTGGCCAGGTCGCCGCCGGCCGACACCTGGAAGGCGCCCAGCACGCACACGTCCAGGTGGCCGCCGCGCATCATCGCGAAGCTGTCTGCATGGTGGAAGAAGCAGCCACCCGGCAGCAGCGTCACCGGCTGCTTGCCGGCGTTGATGAGGTCGTAGTCTTCTTCGCCCGCGGCCGGCGCCGGGCCCATGCCGATGACGCCGTTCTCGCTGTGCAGCACCACCTCACGGCCTTCGGGCAGGTGGTTGGCCACGGCGGTGGGCAGGCCGATGCCCAGGTTGACGACGGCGCCGTCGGGAATGTCCTGGGCCACGCGGCGCGCCATCTGGTCGCGGGTCCACTTCTTGGGCTGTTCTGCGGGCATGGGAAGTCTCCTTGCTGTCGGGTTCATTCGGGCTTGATGCCGGCTTGCCGGATCACGCGGCCCCACTTGTCGGATTCGGCCTGCATCAGCGCCTGGAAGTCGGCGGCGCTGCCGGCCAGCGGTTCGGCGCCTTCGGCCTTGAAGGCTTCGCGCAGCGCGGGCGATTCGGTGGCCTTGGCCACGGCCTGGCCCAGGGTCTTGAGCACGGCCTCGGGCGTGCCGCGCGGGGCCATCAGGCCATAGGCCAGCGAGCTTTCATAGCCCTTGAGCCCGCCTTCGGCCACGGTGGGCACGTCGGGCAGCCGCGGGCTGCGGTGCGCGCCCGTGATGCCGATGGCGCGCAGCTTGCCGGCGTCGATGTGCGGCAGCGCCGACGGGATGACGCTGAACATCAGGTCGACCTGGCCGCCCAGCACATCGGTCAGCGCGGGCGCGGTGCCCTTGTAGGGCACGTGCAGCATCTTGATGCCCGCCACTTCTTCCAGCAGCTCACCGGCCAGGTGGCCGCCGGTGCCGTTGCCGCTGGAGGCGAAGGCCAGCTTGCCGGGCGACGCCTTGGCGCGGGCCAGCAGATCGGCCAGCGTGCGGATGGGGCTGACCGACGGCACCACCAGCACCAGCGGCGCACTGGCCAGCGGCGCCACCGGCACAAAGGCGTTGCGTGCGTCGTAGGGCAGCTTGGGGTACAGCACCGGGTTGATGGCCAGCGTGCCGGTGTGGCCCAGCAGCAGCGTGCTGCCGTCGGCCGGCGACTTGGCCGCCGCATCGCTGCCCACGGTGCCACCGGCGCCGGGCCGGTTGTCGACCAGCACCTGCACACCCAGCAGCGTGGTCAGTTGCGTGGCCAGCTGGCGTGCGAACACGTCGTTGCCGCCACCCGGGGCGAAGGGCACGATGATCTTGATCGGCTTGCCGGCGGCGGCCTGGGCGGCCGCGCGCAGCGGCCCGCCGAGCGTGGCCAGGCCGGCGAGGCCGGCCATCAGAAGGCGACGCCGCATCACGCGGCCTGCTTGAAGCCGCCGCCGGTGGTGGCCACGCGCGGCACCTGCACGATGCGCTGCACGAAGATGCCCGGCGTGACCACGGCCTCGGGGTCCAGGCTGCCCAGCTCCACCACGTCGTGCACCGAGGCCACGGTGACCTTGGCGGCCATGGCCATCACCGGCCCGAAATTGCGGGCGGTCATGCGGTAGGTGAGGTTGCCCCAGCGGTCGCCGCGTTCGGCGCGGATGAGCGCGAAGTCGGCGTGGATGGGCGACTCCAGCACGTACATGCGGCCGTTGATCTCGCGGGTTTCCTTGCCTTCGGCCAGCTGCGTGCCGTAGCCGGTGGGCGTGAAGAAGCCGCCGATGCCGGCACCGGCGGCGCGGATGCGCTCGGCCAGGTTGCCCTGGGGCACCAGTTCCAGCTCGATGTCGCCGGCACGGTACAGCGCGTCGAAGTGGTGGCTGTCGGCCTGCCGCGGGAAGCTGCAGATGATCTTGCGCACGCGGCGCGCGGCCAGCAGCGCGGCCAGGCCGGTGTCGCCGTTGCCGGCGTTGTTGTTGACGATGGTGAGGTTCTTCGCGCCCTGGGCGATCAGCCCGTCGATCAGCTCGTTGGGCAGGCCGGCGGTGCCGAAGCCGCCAATCATCACGGTGGCGCCGTCGTGGACGTCGGCCAGCGCAACTTCGATGGAAGGCGAGATCTTGTTGATCAAGGCGGGTCTCCTGTTCGATATAAGAACGTGCGTTCTTGTAAAGAACATCATAGAACCGACAAAGCCGCCCTGCAAGCGGCAGGGCGGTGGCGGGCAGGGTCAGGCGGCGCGGGCGAGCGGCGCGCTGGTGCCGGCCGGCGCGTAGGCGGCGCCGAAACGGTTGGCCAGGAAGTCGGCCAGGCGCACGTCTTCCTGGCGCACGAAGCCCTGCTGCGGCAGCCGGCCCTGGGCCAGCAGGTCCAGCATCGCGCACAGGCTGCTGGCGGTGGTGATCTGGATGGCGCTGCGTTCTTCGCCAGCCACCCGGCCGCCGTAAATCTTGTGAGCGTAGGTGTCCTGCTGCAGCCGGCCTTCGCGCCAGCCGGTCACGGTGACGAACACGATCACCACGTCCTGCAGCGTGGCGGGCAGCGCGTTCTCCAGGATGTCCTTCAGCACCTCGCGCCGGTCCTTCAGGCGCAGGTCGTGCAGCAAGGCTTTCATCAGCGCGCCGTGGCCGGGGTAGCGGATGCTGCGGTAGTTGAGCGTGCGCACCTGGCCGTCGAGCGTTTCGCACAGGGTGCCCAGGCCGCCGCTGGTGTTGAAGGCTTCGTACAGCACGCCGTCGAGCGAGAACTCCTCGCGCTCTTCCAGCGCCGGCACTTCGGTGCGGCGGCCGTCTACGATGGCTTCGCAAGGCTGGATGTACTCGTTGATGACGCCGTCGGTGCTCCAGGTCAGGTTGTAGTTCAGCGCATTGCTGGGGTAGGCCGGCAGCGCGCCCACGCGCAGGCGCACCGTGTCCAGGCGCTCGAAGCGGCGCGCCAGGTCGGCCGCCACGATGGCGATGAAGCCCGGCGCCAGGCCGCACTGCGGCACGAAGGCACGGCGGGCGCCCTGCGCCAGCTCGCGGATGCGGCGGGTGCTGGCCACGTCTTCGGTGAGGTCGAAGTAATGCACGCCGACGGCCTTCGCCGCCTCGGCGATGCGCACCGTCATCTGCCAGGGCGCGGCGCTGAGCACCGCAAACCGGCCCTGCAGCGCCGCGTGCAGCGCGGCGGTGTCGGCCACGTCCAGCGCCAGGGCCTGCAGCGGCTGGCCGGCGGGCACGGCGTCGGCCAGCGCGGCCGGCGAGCGGTCGGCCAGGGTCACGCGGTAGTCGCCGCTGTCGGCCAGCAGGCCGGCGATCACCTGGCCGATCTTGCCGGCACCGATGACGAGGATGTCTTTCATGGCATGCGCTCCAAAGCTGAAGAGGTGGTGGCTATGCCGGCATGTTCGGTCGTGGGCCGGCCGTTTGCAGCCAGCAGGACGACGAATGGCGCAAGGTGTTTGGTCAGTGTGCCGACTAGACTTGGCGATATGCCCAATCTGCCGCTGCTGGACGACACCGACCGCGCACTGCTTGCCCTGCTGCGCGAGAACGCCCGCCTGCCTGCGGCCGACCTGGCGCGGCGGCTGGGCATCGCCCGCACCACGGTGCAAAGCCGGCTGCAGCGGCTGGAGCGGGCGGGGGCGATCGCCGGATACACCGTGGTGGTGCCCGACGAAGCCGAGGCGGCGCTGGTGCGTGCCCATGTGATGGTGATCGCCGGGCCCAAGCAGGGCGCCGGCATCACCGCGGCGCTCAAGCGCATTCCGGAGGTACGCACATTGCTGTCGGTCAGCGGGCCCTACGACCTGATCGCGGTGGTGGCCGCCGCGTCCATCGGCGAGCTGGACGCGCTGATCGACCGCATCGGCGCGCTGGAAGGCGTGGAGCGGACAACCTCGGCCATCGTGCTGTCGACCCGCATCCAGCGCTGAAGGTCGACCGGGCCCCCAGTGGGGGGAGCGCCGGCCTGACGCTTCAAGTTCCCGATCCGACTGGCCGACAACGTTAGCAACTGCTCCTGCTCCCTGTTACTCCGCCGCCCATGTCCACCGCCACCATCGACGTCAGCGAACTGCGCATCGGCATGTTCGTCCACCTGGACCTCGGGTGGATGTCGCACCCGTTTCCGCTCAGCAGTTTTCGCATCGGCGATGCGGAGCAGATCGCGACCATCCGCAGCCTGGGCCTGACGCGCATCCGCTGGAGCCCCGAGCGCAGCGACCCGGCCAACACGGCGCAGGCGGTGGCGGACGATGCCGGCGCCGCCAGTGCGCAGGAAGCCGAGACCCCCGAGCAGCTGGAGCGCCGGCAGCGCCGCGCCGCGCTGGCAGCCCAGCGCGAGGCGCTGCTGCTGTGCGAGCGCCAGTACGCCGAGGCCAGCAAGTCCTGGCGCGCCGCGGCGGCCATGGTGCAGAGCGACCCCGTGGGCGCGCGCGTGCGCAGCGAGACCTTCACCCAGGCGCTGGTGCAGAAGATGCTGGCCAACCGCGAGATGTGCATCCGCCTGCTGACCGAAAGCGCCGGTGACCGCAGCACCGCACACTCCCTCAACGTCAGCGTGATCGCGCTGCTGATGGGCAAGCTCTTCGGCCTGTCCGAAGTCGACATGAACGACCTGGGCATGGGCGCGCTGCTGCACGACATCGGCAAGGTGGAGCTGCCCTCGCGCGTGCGCTACCTCGAAGACCACTTCACCACCGCCGAGACGCAGGTCTACCGCGAGCATGTGTCCCACGGCGTGACCCTGGGTCGCAAGATGGGCCTGACGCCCGGGGCGCTGCTGGTGATCGCTCAACACCATGAGCAGGCCGACGGCACCGGCTTTCCGCAGCGGCTGAACGTGGACCGCATGACCACCGCAGCGCGCATCGTCTCGCTGGTCAACCGCTACGACAACCTGTGCAACCCGGTGTCGCCGGCCAAGGCGCTGACGCCGCACGAGGCCTTGTCGATGATGTTCGCGCAGGGCAAGCACAAGTTCGACGTGACCATGCTCAACGCCTTCATCCGCATGATGGGCGTGTACCCGCCGGGCTCGGTGGTGCAGCTGACCGATGAGCGCTACGGGATCGTGGTGGCGGTCAATTCGTCGCGGCCGCTCAAGCCCCGCGTGCTGGTGCACGACAGCCGCGTGCCCCGCGACGAGGCGCTGCACCTGAACCTGGAGAACGAGCCCACGCTGGGCATCCGCCGCAGCCTCAAGGCCAACCAGCTGCCCCCCGCGTCGATGGAGTACCTGGCGCCCCGGCAGCGCATCACCTACTACTTCGATGCCGTGCCGCCCTCGGAGCAGGAGTTCCCCGAGGCCGAGGACCAGATGGCCGGCGAGGGGATGGCCGAGTGACCACACCCGCGCTGGCCGTGCCGCTGACGCAGGGGCCCGCTGCGCTGCCCAGGGAGACCATCGCCCTGGTGCACGGCCTGTGGGAGCCGGCGTGGCTGGTCGACGGCCACACGCTGCGGGTGATCGCCATCAATGCACCGGCGCTGGCGCTGCTGGGCCGCGAGCAGGCCGACGTGATCGACCAGCCCGCCGACACGCTGCTGGAAACGCCCGAAGATCATGCCTTCTGGTCTGGCCTGCGCATGCCCGGCGGCGAGACCGAGCTGCAGTCACGCACGCGGCTGATGCGCCCCGAGGGCGAGCCGCTGCACCTGGAGCGGCGCATCCACCGCCTGGACCTGCCGGGCGCGCCGCCGTTGCTGGTGGTGTCGCTGCGCGACCTGACGCCCGAGCGCCGCGCGCTGCAGGAGCGCGAGACCCTGATCGCCGAGCTGCGGGCCACGCTGGAGGCCACCGCCGACGGCCTGCTGGTGACCGACCTGCGCGGCCACATCCGTGCCTTCAACCGCCGCTTTGCGCAGTTGTGGGCCTTGCCCGACCACCTGGCCGGCGGCCGCGACGAGGCCATCTACACCTGGATGCTGGAGTCGGTGCTGGACCCGCATGCCTACCAGCGCCAGCTCGAGGCCATCGAGCGCGGCGCGCTGGTGCCGGCCTCGGACCGCATCACGCTGCGCAACGGGCAGGTGCTGGAGCGCGTGGTGCACACGCAATGGAGCCATGGGCGGCCGATGGGCCGCGTGTGGTCGTTCCGCGACCTCAGCGAGCGGTTGGCCGCCGACCAGCGCATCGAGACGCTGTCCACCACCGATGCGCTGACCGGCGTGCCCAACCGCCGCCAGCTGGCCGAGCGGCTGTCCAGCGCCATCGCCGACGCGCAGCGCCGCCGCGGCCGCCTGGCCGTGCTGCTGCTGGACGTGGATGCCTTCAAACAGATCAACGACAGCCTGGGCCAGGGCATCGGCGACCGCGTGCTGGTGGAGGTGTGCCAGCGCATCCGCCGCGCGCTGCGGGCCGGCGACGTGGTGGGCCGCGTGGGCGGCGACCAGTTCGCGGTGCTGCTGCACCATGCCGGCACCGAAGCCGCCGAGCATGCAGCGCGCCGGGTGCTGCGCGCCACCGAGGCGCCCTACGAGATCGAGGGCTCGCAGTTCACCCTCACCTGCAGCATCGGCGTGGCCCTGTTCCCCGATGCGGCCGACACCGCGCACGACCTGCTGCGCCATGCCGAGACGGCGATGCAGGCGGCCAAGGCCGGCGGCCGCGCCGGTTTCCGCTTCCACCGCTCGGGCAGCCACGACGACGAGGTGCGCAAGCGCGTGCGGCTGGACCACGCGATGCGCCAGGCCCTGGTGCAGAACCGTTTCCGCCTGCACTACCAGCCGCAGATCGACCTGGCCACGGGCGTGGTGATCGGCTGCGAAGCCTTGATCCGCTGGAAGGACGCGCACTACGGCGACATCTCGCCCGGCGACTTCATCCCGGTGGCCGAGGCCAGCGGCTTCATCGTGCAGATCGGCGACTGGGTGCTCAGCCAGGCGGTGGCCCAGGCCGCACGCTGGCTGGCCGCAGGCACGCGGGTGCCGGTGTCCATCAACGTCTCGGCGCTGCAGTTCCAGCAGTCGGGCTTCGTCGCGCGGGTGGCGCAGGCGCTGGCTGATGCGCAGCTGCCACCGGCGCTGCTGGAGCTGGAACTGACCGAATCGATCCTGGTGCGCGACGCCGCCGAGGCGCTGGAGCGGCTGCAGGCGCTGGCTGCGCTGGGCGTGCGGCTGGCCATCGACGACTTCGGCACCGGCTACTCCAGCCTGGCCTACCTCAAGCGCTTCCCGCTCGATGCGCTGAAGATCGACCGCCGCTTCGTGCGCGGCCTGCCTGCCGACGAGAGCGACGTGGCCATCGTGCGCGCCATCGTGCAGATGGCCCATGCGCTGGGCCTGAGCGTGGTGGCCGAGGGCGTGGAACTGCCCGCCCAGCGCGATTTCCTGGCGCAGATCGGCTGCAACACCTACCAGGGCTTCCTCTATGCGCCCGCGCTGGAGCCCGAAGCCCTGCTGCACCGCCTGACGGCTGCCTGACGGTGCACGGAGGCGGCGGGGCACAATGCCCCATCCCCGTTCATCCGTGAGTAGGCAACCGATGATCTACAAGTTCAAGTCCAAGGCGGCCAGTGACGTGATCATGATGGGGCGGAACGGCGACCAGGTGCTGCGCCTGCTCGGCCGCGAGCCTTCGGCCAAGGGCATCCTCGAAGTGGGCGACATGCCCGCTGCCGTGGCCGCGCTGCGCGCCGCGGTGCAGGAGGAGGAAGCGCGCCGCCAGGCCGCCGCCGAAGAAGACACCGACAACGAAGACGGCGCCCGCGGCAGCCGCGAGGGCGTGGTCTCGCTGCGCCAGCGGGTGTGGCCGCTGATCGAGATGATCGAGCGCAGCCAGCAGGCCGGCACCGAGGTGGTCTGGGGCGTCTGACCAACATCACAAGCAGCAAGGGAGCGAGCACATGAAACTCTGGAGCGACAGCTGGGCCAATGGCGAGCCGATTCCGCCGCGTTACGCCGCGGGCCGGCTGGACGACGCCGGTGGCGTGGGTTTTTCGGACAACCTCAATCCGCACCTGGCCTGGAGCGACCTGCCCGCCGGCACGCAATCGCTGGTGCTGGTGTGCCACGACTTCGACGTGCCCAGCAAGGGCGACGACGTGAACCAGCCCGACCGTGAAGTGCCGGCCGACCTGCCCCGCGTGGACTTCTTCCACTGGGTGCTGGTGGACCTGCCGCCTTCGCTGACGCAGATTGCCGAAGGTGAGTTCAGCCGCGGCTTCACCGCCCGCGGCAAGCCCGGCCCGGCCACGTTGCACGGCGCCCGCCACGGGCTGAACGACTACACCGGCTGGTTTGCCGGCAATGCCGAGATGGCTGGCCAGTACTTCGGCTACGACGGCCCGTTCCCGCCCTTCAACGATTCGCTGGTGCACCACTACGTGTTCACGCTCTATGCGCTGGACGTGGAGCGCCTGCCCGTGGAAGGCGCCTTCACCGGCCAGCAGGTGCGCGAGGCCATGGCCCCGCACGTGCTGGGCGAGGTGATGCACTCGGGCACCTACACGCTCAACAAGCGGCTGGCCGCGGCGTGACGCTGGCGACGCGGCTCATCGCCATCCGCCATGGCGAGACGGACTGGAACGTCGCCACCCGCATCCAGGGCCACACCGACATTCCCTTGAACGATGAGGGCCGCTGGCAGGCGGGCCGCCTGGCCGAGGCGCTGGCCGACGAGCCGCTGGACGCGGTGTACGCCAGCGACCTGGGCCGCGCGTACGAGACGGCCCGTGCCTTTGCCGAGCCGAAGGGACTGGCGGTGGGCACCGAGGTCGGCCTGCGCGAGCGCCGTTTCGGCACTTTCGAGGGCCTGAGCTTCGAGGAGATCGAGCGCCGCTGGCCCGACCAAGCCCTGCGCTGGCGCAAGCGCGAGCCTGGCTTCGGCCCCGAAGGCGGCGAGACGCTGGTGCAGTTCTATGAGCGGGTGGTGGCCACCGTGCGCGGCCTGGCGCTGCGCCACGCCGGCCAGAGCATTGCCGTGGTGTCCCATGGCGGCGTGCTGGACTGCCTGTACCGCGCCGCCACCCGGCTGGCGCTGGACGCACCGCGTACCTGGCAGGTGGGCAATGCCAGCATCAACCGCCTGCTGCATTCCGAAGGCGGACTGACGCTGGTGGGCTGGAGCGACACCGGCCACCTGGACCACGCGGTGCGCGACGCCGGCGCGGCCGCGCCTTGATCCTGCAGCGGCAGGCGCCCCGCCTGCCGCACAGCCTCAGCGGTCGCCGCGGCGGATCTGCCGCCAGGCGTTCTTGCGGTCGGTGATGCCGAAGTTCAGCGGCACCTCCGGCGGCGGGTCGGGCTGGGTCGCATCGCCGCGCTGGTACTGCGCCACGATGCGGTCGCCATTGGTGCCGCTGGTGCGCAGCAGCGTCACGCCCGAGGCCGAGGTCTGGCCCAGGTCGATGGCGGCGTAGCCCATGTCCTTGACGTTCTTGCCGGTCAGCACGTCCAGCACGAACAGCGAGGAGTTGGAAGCGCATTCAGACAGCAGCGCCTTGTTGGCCGAGAAGGCGATGGCGCCGAAGGCGATCGTCGGGTCGTTGATCACCTGCAGGTTGTTCGGGATGTCGATGTACCAGCCGCGGGAGTTGTTCCAGGCGAAGTCGTTGCCGGTGGCATCCACGGTGTTGTCGGTGTCGGTGACGAAGGTGCGGCGCACCAGGCTGTCGCGGGCCGAGCCCGACAGGGTCGTGCCGTCCTTGATCGCATAGAAGGTTTCGGTCGTGGCGCGGCCGAAGTCGCTGACGCCCAGCAGCCGGCCGGTGCCCACCAGGATCAGCCGGTCGCTGCCGTTGAACATGATCTCGGGCGCGGTGGTGATCGGCTGCGCCGTGTTGCCGTTCGTCAGCGTGGCCAGCTTGGTCGTGGTCTTGGCCTCCAGGTCGAAGTGCCACAGGTTGCCCTGCAGGTCGCCGCCGTACACATGCACCACCTTGCCGTCGCCTTCCACCGCGGCATTGATCTGGCCCAGGCCCAGGTCGCCGCTGCTCCCTCCGTCGGCCACGAAGGTGTTCAGCAGCGCGCCGGTGTCGGCATTGACCATGTACAGCCGGCCCTTGCCGTCGGTGCTGCCGTTGTAGCCCTGGGTGAACAGCGCCACGGTGCCGTAGCTGCGCGTCTGCACCACCAGCGGCCGGCCCACCGACTGGCCCAGCGTGAAGCTGCCGCCATTGCCGATGTCCCACATCACCTTGCCGGCCAGCTGCGCTTCCGTCAGGTCACGCGGGTCGGTGATGTCGATGGCGTAGTAGCCGGCGCCGGCGGTGCCCAGGCCCGCCACCAGGTAGCGCTTGCCGCCCACCATCTGCACCGTGGGCGTGCCGTCCAGCAGCGTTTCGAAGTAGTAGTTGAGGTTGGCCGTGCTGGCCAGCCGGGGCAGCACACTGCCGGGCACGTAGGCCCACAGCTCGTCGCCGGTGTCTGCGTCCAAGGCGTGCATCATGCCTTCGCCCGAGGCGGCGAACACCACCTTCGGCGCGGTGGACGCCACCGGCTTGGCATTGATCACCGGGCCGATCAACGAGCCGCGCGGGCGGTAGGCGGTGCCCTCGCCGGTGCGGCTGCCGCGGAAGTAGGCCGTCAGGCCGGCGCCGTCGGTGGCGGACAGCGTGGCGCCCACGTTGTCGGCGGTAAAGGCCTTGGCGGTACCGCCGACGGTGGTGACGATCACCCGCGCATTGCTGCGTGAGGCCAGCCGGCTGGCCGCCGACCAGAGGTTGGTGGTGCTGACCGAGCCGGTGTTGCTGTTCACCGAGTTGGCCGTGATGTCGCCTGTCCACACGGAAGAGGTGTACTTGCCCAGGTAGGCCTTGCCGTCGCCGCGCGCCAGGTTCACGGTGTTCACCGACACCTCGCTCTGCGCACCTGCCTGCTGGGCGATGTCGTTCAGCCCGCGCTGGATGGCGATGGCCGCCTGCGTCGGGTTGTCGGCCTTGTACATCTGGCCGCGGCCGTTGATGGTGGCGTGCCACAGGTCGTCGATGGCACTGGGCGTATCCGGCTGCGGGGTGGGCCAGGTGAAGCTGGTGGTGAAGGGGTCGGTGATGCCCGGCCACACCGTACCGCTCGCACCCAGCGTGATCGCATAGGTGTTCATGTGCAGGTTGGTGTTGCTGTCGGGGTTGCTGACCTGCTGGTTGGGCAGGGTCACGCGGCCGTCGGACAGCGGATTGCCGGCACCGGAGGTCGTGCGGTTGTTGCGCAGGTTGAGCGTGAAGTAGGCCAGCGCCACATCGGCCAGCGAACTGGCCGTGGTGGGTGCATACGGAAAGCCGCTGCCGTAGGTGGCGCTGTCGTAGCTGGGCGGCGCGGCGGTGTCGTTGGCGAAGCCGTCGGTCACCACGAAGGCGTTGTTGCGCTGGCAGCTGTACTGGATGGCGTTGGGGCTGCTCTTGAACTGCTCGCCGATGTACTTCAGCGTGGCCGTGGTGGGCGTGCCGCTGTCGGCGGGGTTGGTGTAGAAGACGCCCGCCACCCGGCGGCGGTTGGACGCATCGTCGCTGGCGTCGCTGTCGTACATCGACACGTTGCCGCTGCGGCGGTTGAAGGCCACCACGCCCACGCGCATGCCGGTCAGGTTGTCCAGCACGCTGCCCATCGAGCCGGCCAGCATCAGCTTGCGCTTACGGTAGTAGCTCCACCAGTTGGCAAAGTTCTGCAGCTCGGCGTCGTAGGCGGCGGTGCTGGTGTAGTTGGCCGCCTTGATCTCCACCTTGCGCAGCTTGCGGCCGTCCGGCACGCTCACGCAGCTGGTGGTCCAGGCCAGGGTGGCAGGCGCGGTGCAGCTGCTGTCCAGCACCCAGTAGGTGGCCGGGTAGTAGGTGGTGGCCACGGTGGCCGAGTTGGTGTAGACGTTGCCATCGGGCCGCAACATGCCCGGGCGGTAGTAGAAGTTGGCCGTCTGGTCGGCCGTGAGGTTCATGGTCACCGACCCGCTGAGCGCCGGGTGCGACTTGGCGGCGGTGGGCGAGGCGTTGCTGTAGGTCTGCAGCGCGCCGTCGTGGTAGGCCGGCTTCCACGGCGAATAGGTGATCGCCGGGTTGTAGTACATCGGGTTGAAGGTGCTCGAGCGCATCGCCGCGAACTGCGGCGAAGGCGGCACGCCGCGGCCCAGGGAGTTGTCGTCGGCAAACTGTTTGGCGCCCGTGCCCGTGCCGTTCGGAAACAGGTACGACATGTAGAAGTCGCCCTTGGCCAGCAGGTTGTTGCCGTCCCAGTAGCTGCGGTTGGCCACGTTCCAGTTCAGCACGCCGTTGTAGGCGCTGATCAGGATCTCCCAGTCCATCGAGCCCGAGTCGTCCATGCCGAACATGACGTTGGGCTTGACGTTGACGTCCACTTTCAGGGGGCGCTTGGCCACGTCGGTGGCATGCGAGGCAGCCGCAAACAGCAGGCCTGCCAGCGCGGTGCAGGCGACGGCGAAACGGGCAAGGGGCTTCATGGCGGTATCAGCTCTTGGTGACCAGCGACTGGACGAAGGTGCTCACGTCGGCCTGGCCGTCGCGGCCGATGGTGGTCACGCGCACGGTGATGCGGAATTGGCGGCCGGCCGGCGGGTCGTAGCTGCAGTCTTCCTGCTTGCAGGCGGTGGCGCTCTGCGGCGTGTTGGCCTGGCGCAGCAGGCATTCGCGCTGCGGGTTGGCCACGGCAGCCACGCTGCACTGGCGGTCGACGAAGTAGCGCACGCTGAATTCGTTGTTGCTGCCCACCTGCACTTCGGGTGCGCTTTCCCAGTTCACGTTCATCGGCACGCCGTCGGCATCGGAGGCCCGCTGCTGGGCCACGTACCAGCTGCCGTTGTCGGCGTCGGTGTTCACCAGTGCCACCACGCGTGCGAAGGCGGTGTTGATGCCCACCTCCGAGGCCTGCAGCGCACGGTCCTTGGTGGCCACGTTGCCGGCCACCAGGGTGCCCACCTCGGTCATGCGCGCCATCGACAGGCCGCCCAGCAGCATCACCAGCAGCAGCACCAGCACCACGATCAGCGTGACGCCTTGTTGGTCGCGGGGCCGCATCATGGGCGCAGCCCCACGATGTAGTTGCGCAGCGGAATCACCATGTCGTTGTTGCGGTAGCGGAAGCATTGCCAGGCGGTGCTGCCCATGTCGGTCGGCGTCAGCGTGAGGTTGTCGGCCGCGTCGAACAGCGGGATGGCCGCAGTGGTGGCTTCGCAGGACTGGCCTGCCTTGGGCAGCTCGGCCTGGGGGCTGCGCGTCACCAGGTTCACACGCAGGGCGCGCACGCGCTGCGCGTCGGCGGCGGTGGTCGGTTCGCCCCAGGTGCCGCCACCGGGCGCGGCGGCATCGGGCTCCACCCAGCCCTGGAGGGTGTCCGTGCCAAGAGCGACGATGCCCAGGCGCACCCGCAGCGCCACCACGTTGCGTACCAGTACCACCGTGGCATTGGCGCCGGCCTGCAGCGGCAGCTCCAGCTGCAGGTTGCCTTCGACCACTCGGTAGCGATGCCATTGCAGGGCGCCCAGCAGCGACACACGCGCGCCGATGGGATAAAGCGCCGGGTTGGTGATGGCGGCGCCCTGGTTGTGCAGGCCAGTGGCCGCGAAGGTGAGCGTCTGCGGCGTGGTCTCGGTGGACGCGACGACCGCGGTGACGCTGCGCGCAGTGCAGGGCGCGCCCAGTTGGGCCGGAGCCAGCAGCACCGCATCGCCGACGTTGGCGGGCAGGTAGGTCTGCAGCTCGGCCTGGCCCATGTTGGAGGCGGTGCGCAGCGCCACGTTGGCGCCGCCGGCCACCGCCGTGGCGTACACCAGATCCAGCTGGTCCTGGCCGCCGGAGCGCGTGATGCGCACGGGGGAGAAGTTCGCCTGGTCCAGCACCGTGGCGCCCACCCGCAGGTTGAGGCCGCTGCACATGTAGGCGCCATTGCCGAAGAAGCCCAGGCCGGCCTGCGCCGCGTCTTCCTTCATCTGCGCCAGCGTGGTGGCGCCGCTCACCACCGCGGCGCCGGCGCCCAGGCCCTGGCGCTGCATCGCGCCGAACACCATCGCGCTGCTGCTGGCGGCCAGGCCGACCAGCAGCGAGATGACGATGCCGATCATCAGCTCGATGATCGACAGGCCGCGCTGGGCGGCGCCCAGGCGTCTAGAAGCGCACATCGGTCACCACCTCCACGTAGGGGGCGTTGGCGTCGTCTTCACCCGCGTCCTGCTGCAGCTTGCCGGTCCAGCCCAGGCGGATGGTCAGGCGTCCGTTGGCCGCGTTGAGCGTGGACGTGGCAGTGGCCGTGCCGGGCAGCGCGGCCAGCGTGGCCGTGCGCCAGTTGTCGGTGAGGGTGCGTGCCGCCGCGTTGTCGCAGGTGCCGGCCGCCGGCGCGGTGTAGCAGGCGGCATTGGCCGGCCGGTCGATGCGCACCAGGTTGGCCAGCTGGTCGGCCATGCGCAGCGCCTGCAGGCGCACCTGGCCATCGGTGCCGGCCTTGACCACCTTGGCCTGGAAGCGCGACATGCCCAGCAGGCCGAACACCAGCACCACCATGGCGATCAGGGCTTCCAGCATGCCGAAGCCACGCAGCGCATGGCGGCGGGTGCGGGGCGTGCGCATCAGCTGCATTGCGATTGGATGGGGCACAGCCGCACGCCGCCGCCGGCTTCGACCACCAGGGCCGGGCAGCGGATGTCGGTGGAGCAGGTCACCCCGGTCTTGATGAAGTTGAAGGTCTGCGTGGTGCCGGCGGGCCAGGTGCGGCCTTCGCTGCCGAAGTCCACCGTGGCCGCGGCCGACAGCCGCACGCCGTCGGGCAGGGTCACGGTGCGCAACACCGTGCCGGCGTCGGCGGCCGCCAGGCCGACGCGGTCGATCACCTGCACCGTGCTGCCGTCGATGGACAGGCGCACGCGGCCGTTGCGCTTGATGGCTTCGCTTTGCGCGTACATGGCGCTGCTGTAGGCGCTGTTGCCGGCTTCGCGCAGGCGCGAGTTCTGGATGTAGTCGCCCAGGTAGGGCATGCCGGCCATCATCAGGATGCCGGCGATGGCCACGGTGACCATCAGCTCGATCAGCGTCAGGCCTCGCGCGGCGCGGCGGTGCATCAGGTGTCGCATACCGTGCCCTTGGTGGACCAGCAGGTGGCGTTGGTGCCCTTGGGGTGGGCCGTGGTGGCGCGGGTGCCGGCCTGGTTGACGGTGTAGGTGTAGCCGCTCATGGAACCGCTGCCGGTGGCGGTGGCGGTGTAGCCGTTGGTGCCGTTCACCGCGCAGGTGATGGTGAAGTTGGCGATGTTGGTGGGCAGCTGTACGGCACAGTTGCCGTTGTTGGCGAAGCTGCCAGTGTCCTGAAACCGCTGCTCCATGCGCACCTGGTAGCTCGACAGCGCGTCCAGCGCGGGCGGCACCCGTGAACGCTGCACATAGCTGTTGTAGGCCGGCAGGGCCACCGCCGACAGGATGGCCACGATGGCGACGGCCACCATCAACTCGATCAGGGTGAAGCCGCGTTGGCGGGACGGTTGCATGCTGGAGGTTCCTGGAGGTTCGAGGCCCGGCGGCGTTGGCCCGGGTTCGACCACGATGTCGGTCATCCAGCTGCCCGGCTTGAGCCCGCGGGCGCGCAGGGCGGATCAACGGCGGCATCGGGCCGACGAGCGGCGCACCGCGATCGTCGCCCGGCGTGGGCGAACGTGATCGGTGGAACAGGCGGGTGTGCCGCCCGTTGTTCAGGCGGCGCCTGGTGGGTCGGTGCTAGCTGCTGAAGAGGTCGCCACCGCCGCCGCTGGCCGGCGGGGCCACGCCCAGGTGGCGGTAGGCGGCCAGGGTGGCGATGCGCCCGCGCGGCGTGCGCTGCAGGTAACCCTGCTGGATGAGGTAGGGCTCGATCACGTCTTCGATGGTGCCGCTTTCTTCGCCGATGGCGGCGGCCACGTTGTCCAGGCCCACCGGCCCGCCGTCGAAGCGGTGCACCACCGCTTCCAGCAGCTTGCGGTCCATCACGTCCAGGCCGTGCGGGTCCACGTCCAGCATGGCCAGCGCGCGGTCGGCGATCGACTTGTCGATGCGGCCATTGCCCTTGACCTCGGCATAGTCGCGCACCCGGCGCAGCAGCCGGTTGGCGATGCGGGGCGTGCCGCGCGAGCGGCGGGCGATTTCGGCGGCGCCGGCGGCGTCGATCGGCGCATTCAGCAGCCCGGCCGAGCGGTGCACGATGCGCGCCAGTTCCTCGGGCGTGTAGAACTCCAGCCGCGCGACGATGCCGAAGCGGTCGCGCAGCGGGTTGGTCAACATGCCGGCGCGGGTGGTGGCGCCCACCAGCGTGAAGGGCTGCAGGTCCAGCTTGATCGAGCGGGCCGCCGGGCCCTCGCCGATCATGATGTCGATCTGGTAGTCCTCCAGTGCCGGGTACAGGATCTCCTCGACCACGGGCGACAGGCGATGGATCTCGTCAATGAAGAGGACGTCGTTCTTCTCGAGGTTGGTGAGGATGGCCGCCAGGTCTTTCGGCTTTTCCAGCACCGGGCCCGAGGTCTGGCGCAGGTTCACGCCCAGCTCGGTGGCGATGATGTGGCTGAGCGTGGTCTTGCCCAGGCCCGGCGGGCCGAACAGCAGCACATGGTCCAGCGCCTCGGCGCGCTTCTTGGCCGCGCCGATGAAGATCTCGAGCTGTTCCCGCGCCTTGGCCTGGCCCACGTACTCGGCCAGGCCCTTGGGGCGCAAGGCCCGCTCGATGGCTTCCTCGTTGGGCGACGACGGCGCGGCGCTCACCATGCGGCGCGCGGGCAGGGCGGAGGCGCCGAAATCGTCGGTCTGGATGCTCATGGCCCATTATCCCCAGCACCCTGGCCGCTGCCGCTAACATGCCGGCCCTGTGAACCCCACCTTCCGCCTTCACCTGCTGCGCCGCGCAGCCTGGCTCGCGCTCTGCGCGATGCTGTGGCTGGCCCTGGCGCCGACCGTGGTGCATGCGGTGGAGGCGGTGCAGGGCCCCATGCCCTGGGCGCAGATTTGCTCGGCCAGCGGCTTCAAGGCGGCGCCTGGCAGCCCCGCCGAAGCGGCCGATCACCTGAAGTCGCATTGCCCCTTCTGCGCGCTGTCGCAGCTGGGGGCCGCGCTGCCGCCGGCACCGGCGGCCTTCATCTTCCTGCCCGACGAGCGCGCGCACGAGCTGCCGCGGCTCTTCCTGCAGGCGCCGCACACGCTGCATGCGTGGCGGCACGCGCTCTCGCGCGGCCCCCCTTTCTTCGCCTGAACCTGCCTCGCCCGCCCGCCGCCGCGCGCCCCGCGTGACGGTGGGTGCCTGCCGCCGGTGGCGTGCGCCTCGCGCGCCGCGCCGGCCTGCCGTTCAGGAGATCTTGTTCGTGAACCAAGCCATTCCAAGGGCCGCGCTCGGTGCGCTGGCCCTGGCCGCGCCCGCCTGGGGCTTCGCGGCCGATGCCGCCATCGTCGAAGTGGTGGCCGGCCGCCCCAGTTCGCTGCCCACCCACCTGCCCACCACCATCGAGGGCATCACCGCCGCCGAGATCGCCGAGAAGATCAACGCCACCGACAGCGAAGATGCGCTCAAGTACCTGCCCAGCCTGCTGGTGCGCAAGCGCTACATCGGCGACTACAACCATGCGGTGCTGTCCAGCCGCGCCTCCGGCACCGGCAACAGCGCCCGCTCCATGGTGTTCGCCGACGGCATCCTGCTGTCCAACTACCTGGGCAACGGGGCCAGCTTCACGCCGCGCTGGGGCCTGGTGAACCCCGAGGAGATCGAGCGCGTCGACGTGCTGTACGGCCCGTTCTCGGCCGCCTACGCCGGCAACTCGGTGGGCGCGGTGGTCGACTACGTCACCCGCATGCCCACCCGCTTCGAGGCGCATGCCAAGGTGGGCTTCTTCAGCCAGCCCTTCGACCTCTACGGCACGCACGAGACCTACACCGGCTGGCAGACCAGCGCCTCGCTGGGCAGCCGCAGCGGTGCCTGGTCGTGGTGGCTGTCTGCCAGCCGGCTCGACAGCCAGGGCCAGCCGCTGACCTTTCCCACGCGGCTGCGGTCGCAGGGCGGCACACCCGCCGCCAGCGCTGTGCCGGTGACCGGCGCCGTGGCCGGGCTGGACAAGAGCAACCTGCCCTGGTGGCTGTTGGGCAGCGCCACTCAGTACCGCACGCAGCAAGACCAGGCCAAGCTGAAGCTGGCCTACGACTTTGCGCCCGGCCTGCGCGCCACCTATGTGGTGGGCCTGTGGCGCAATGATTCGGTGGGCCAGTCGACCAGCTATCTGCGGGATGCGGCCGGCCAGCCGGTGTATGCGGGGCCGGTCGTCATCGACGGCCGTGGCTACACGCTGGGCGCCACCGACTTCAACCAGTCGCGCGAAGGTCTGCAGCACCTGATGCAGGGCCTGACGCTGCAGCAGCGCAGCGGCGGCGTGTTCGACTGGAAGCTGGCTACCAGCGGCTATGACTACCGGCGCGACCGCCAGCGCGCGCCCACCGCTGCCAAGCCGGCGGCCGACGACGGTGGCGCCGGCCGCCTGACCGACCTCGGCGGCACCGGCTGGGACACGCTGTCGCTGGACGCCATCTGGCGGCCCGGCGGCGCCCACCAGCTGGAATTCGGCCTGCAGCAGGAGCAGTACCGCTGGCGCCAGGCCATCGGCAACACCGCCGACTGGATCGATGGCAGCGTCACCAGCCCATCCAGCGGCTTCAGCGGCAATACCCGGCTGCGCAGCCTCTATCTGCAGGACGCCTGGACGCTGGCGCCGCAGTGGAAGGCGCTGCTGGGCGCCCGCTTCGAGCACTGGCAGGCCTGGGGCGGCGAGAAGACCGTGGGCACCGGCGCGCCGGTTCAGTTCGCCGACCGCAGCGAGCACGCCACCTCGCCCAAGCTGGCGCTGGGCTGGCAGCCCTCGGCCGACTGGTCGGTGAAGCTGGCCACCGGCCGCGCGGTGCGCATGCCCACGGTGGCCGAGCTGTTCCAGGGCACGCCGGGTGACAACCCGCCGGTCAACAACCCGGCGCTCAAGCCCGAACGGTCGTGGACCACCGAACTGGCCTCCACCTGGAGCCTGGGGCCGCACCGGGTGCGTGCCTCGCTGTTCCATGAAGACACGCGTGACGCGCTGTACGCGCAGACCATCGCCGGCACCCAGCCGCTGGTCAGCAGCACGCAGAACGTGGGCCGCATCCGCACCCGCGGCGTGGAAGGCGTGTTCGAGGGCACCGACGTCGCCATCAAGGGGGTCGACCTGCTGGCCAGCCTGACCTTCGCCGATTCGCGCATCCTGGACAACGATGGCTTTGTGGCCAGTGAAGGCAAGCTGCAGCCTCGCGTGCCGCGCTGGCGGGGCAGCCTGCTGGCCACCTGGCGCGCCACCGAGCGGCTGTCGGCCAGCTTCGGCGCCCGCTACGGCAGCACCCAGTACGGCACGCTGGACAACAGCGACGGCCACGGCATGGCCTACCAGGGCTTCTCGCGCTACTTCACCACCGACCTGCGGCTGCGCTATGCCATCAGCAAGCAGTGGTCGGCGGCCTTCGGCATCGACAACCTGAACAACGCCGAGTACTGGAACTTCCACCCCTACCCGCAACGTACCTACAGCGCCGAGCTGAAGTTCGACCTGTGAAAGCCCGCACCATGAAGACGACGATCAAGACCCTGCTGCTGGCCGCCACCGCCGCCGGCCTGAGCCCCACCGCCAGCGCCCATGTGGTGCTGGACCAGCCGGCCGCGCTGGCTGGCAGCTATTACAAGGCCACGCTGCGCATCGGCCACGGCTGCGATGGCCGCGCCACCACGCTGGTGAAGGTGCTGGTGCCCGAAGGCCTGCGTGGCGCCCGGCCAATGCCCAAGGCGGGCTGGACGCTGCAGGCCACCAAGGCGCCGCTGGCCCGGCCCTACGACAGCCACGGCAAGCGCATCACCGAAGACGTGCGCGAGATCACCTGGGAAGGTGGGCCTTTGCCCGACGCCTGGGCCGACGAATTCAGTTTCGTGGCACAACTGCCGGCCCGGCCGGGCCCGCTGCCCATCCAGGTGCTGCAGCAATGCGGCAACGAAGCCCGGCTCGAATGGTTCGATGTGGCCGTGCCGGGCGCCAAGCCCCCGCGCTCACCTGCGCCCGTGCTGGAGGTGTTGCCGGGCGACGGCAGCGGCCACGCCCATTGATTCACTCACACAAGGAGAAAGACATGACGTTCAAGACCCGCCTCGCCACCGCTCTGCTGCTGGCCGTCGCCGCCACCGCCGCGATGGCCCAGCCCAAGGTGGAGGGCGCCTGGTCGCGGCCCACGGTGCAGGGCCAGAAGGCCGGCGGCGGCTTCCTGCGCATCGAAAGCCCGACGGCCGACCGCCTGATCGGCGGCAGCAGCCCGGTGGCCGGTCGCGTGGAACTGCACAGCATGAAGATGGAAGGCGACGTGATGCGCATGCGCGAGGTCGACGGCATCGAGGTGCCGGCCGGCCAGGCCGTGGCGCTGCAGCCCGGTGGCCTGCACCTGATGCTGATGGACCTGAAGTCACCGCTCAAGGCCGGCGACCGCTTTCCGCTGACGCTGAAGTTCGAGAAGGCGGGCGAGGTGCCGGTGCAGGTGGAGGTGCGGACCGCCGCGCCGGGTGGCAAGGCCGAGGCCGAAGGCCACGGCGCCCACAAACACTGACGGAGCCTTCAAGCTCGCTGCGCTCGCGGCCCCCAGGCCCTTGCAGAAGGGCCCTTTGGTCCCTCGGGGCGCGTTCCGCCTTGGGGCGGCCCGGCGGCGGAACACTGAGTTGCCCGTTCAGGCCTGCGTGCAGGCCTGCCCACCCGGCGCCGCCGAGGACGGCAGGCCGAACACGCGGTCGAAGCCCCAGTTGAAGACGAAGGTGTAGACCAGGAAGAACAGCACGAAGCCCAGGTCGGCCACCAGCGCCTCCCACAGGCTGATGTCCAGCCACCAGGCAAAGGTGGGCACCAGCAACGCCACCAGCCCGCCCTCGAAGCCCACGGCATGCGCGATGCGGCGCTTCAGGCTGCGGCCGCGCACGGCCTGGCGGGCCTCCCAGCGCTCGAAGAAGTGCGTGAAGGTCAGGTTCCACAGCACCGCGATGATGGAGCTCATCACCGCCAGCGCGCCCGAGTGGCCCAGGCCCTGGCCGAACACCAGCGCCAGCGTGACGGCGACGATGGTGATGGCGATCGCTTCATACAGCGTGATGAAGACGATTCGGCGCTTGATGCCTTGCATGGCGGTTGTCCTGCTTGTCCTTGGGCCGCCACTGTAGTTGCGCGGTGCTGATATATAAAGTCGTCTTCTTTCAGTTTCGCTGACAGATCATGGCCTTCACCGCCGACAACGTACCCGTGTTCCTGGCCGTGCTGGATCACGGCTCCTTTTCCGCCGCCGCCCGCGCGCTGGGCCGGGTGCCCTCGGCCGTCAGCATGGCCATGGCCCATCTGGAGGCCGAGCTGGGGTTGACGCTGTTCGACCGCAGCGGTCGTGAGCCGCGGCCGACGCAGGCGGCGCTGTCGCTGGCACCGCAGGCGCGGGCGCTGGCGGCGCAGGCGCGCCAGCTGCAGGCGCATGCGCTGGCGCTGTCGCAGGGGCTGGAGACGCGGCTCACGCTGGCCATTGCGCCCGAACTGCTCACCGCGCCCTGGAGCCACGCGCTGCAGGGCCTGGCGCAGGACTACCCGCTGCTGGAGGTGGAGGTGCTGGCCGCCCCGCAGGCCGATGCGCTGGCCATGCTGCACAGCGGCCGTGCCCAGCTGGCGCTGGTGTTCGAGCGGCCCAGCCTGGACGGGCGCGAAGGCTTTCAGGAAATCGGCGCCGAAACGCTGGTGCTGGTGATGGCGCCCGGCCATCCGGCGCTGCAGGCCATGGCGCCGGGCGAAAAGCTGTGTGAGCACCACCTGATCGACAACCGGCAGATCGTCGTGGCCGGCCGCGACCCGGCGCAGGGCGACAGCCGCTTCGAGTTCGCCCGCCACCGCTGGCGCACCGACAACGCGCTGGCGGCGCTGAGCCTCATCCTGGCCGGCGTGGGCTTTGGCTGGCTGCCGCGCAGCCTGGTGCAGCCGCACGTGGCGGCCGGCCGGCTGGTGGAAATGGCCTTCGAGAACCTCTCCAACGGCAACACCTTGTGGGTGGACCTGGTGTGGTCGAAAGAGCGGCCCATGGGGCCTGCGGCGCGGCGGTTTGTGGCGCTGATGCAATCGGGCTGAAGGTGCAGCATTCACAAGTGGCCCGATGAGATCAAGCCCGCCAGCGGTGCTGCGGGCCTCTTGATGGTGAATAGCTGCCTTGAAGGTCAGCCACGAGGGGCCGAAGCTGAGGACAGCCTGAGGGAGTTTCCAGGCGGTGACCGATAGGTCGTCACAGTTCCTTGCAATGGTTGTCTGGCTCGGCCCGAGTTCCTACGCTCGGTGCCTTGTTCCCCATACACCTGTCTGGCCGACATGAACCAGAGACGCCCCGCTGTACCCCTGTTCAGCGGCGAACGCGCGCTGACGATCACCAGCCCCGCGATCCCGCAGCACTTGGGCCGGCCGGCGCTGGTGCCCCTGCGGCTGAGTGGCCGCGAGGCGGTCAACGGCTTGTTCGAGTACCGGCTGGTGCTGCAGACGCCGGATGAGGTGGCAGAGCTTGGCGGCCTGCTGCGCGGCGCCAACTTCAGCCTGCCGGACATGGTGGGCCGCGAGATCTGTTGCGCCATCGAGCTGGAAGGCCACGGGTCAGGCCTTCTTGGGAACCAGGGCGCCGGCGAGCGCCAGATCAACGCGCTGATCACCGAAGCCCGCCTGCTGGGCGAAGACAGCCGGCACGCGCTGTACGAGCTGACGCTGCGGCCCTGGCTGTACCTGGCCACGCTGAGCACTGATTGCAAGGTCTTTCAGAACCAGACGCCGGTTGATGTGCTGCGCGCCGTGCTGGACGACTACATCTTCCCGGTCGAGTGGCGGCTCATCGAGCGGTACCCGGTCGTGGACTACCTGGTCCAGTACAACGAGACCGACTACCAGTTCCTGTGCCGGCTGATGCAAGCCTGGGGCATCAACCACCACTTCGAGCACACGAGCGGCGCGCACCGGCTGGTGCTCAGTGACCACAACGGCGCTTTCATGCCCTTGCAGGCGGATGACCCCGACAGCAGCTACCACGCCATCGCCTACTACCCGCCGGGCCACAAGATCGACGAGGAGTACATCCACGCGTTTGCGCCGGTGGACCGCCTGACCGCCGGGTCTTACGAGAGCCGCGAATACGACCACACGCGCCCGCGGGCGCAGCTGAGCGCCAAGGTTCGTGCGGCGCGCCCCACCGGCCAGGCTGGCCAGGCTGGCCAGGACGTGTACCTGTGGCGCGGCAGCCAGACCGTCGGCGAGGGTGAGGCCGCGGTGCACCTGCCCGCCAGCGACTGGAGCCAACCCAACCGCGGCGCCGACAAGACCGCGAACCAGACCGAAGCCCAAGGCCGCCACCTGGCCCGGCTGCGCATGGATGCCCTCCGGCAGATCGGCCACCGCGCCCGCGGCCAAGGCCATGTGCGTGGCATCGCCGCCGGCCACAGTTTCAAGTTGCGCGAGCATCCGCAGCACGCCGCCAACATCGACTACCTGACGCTGGCGGCGGACTTGGTGGTGGAGAACGTCAGCGAAGACACGGCGCGGGCTGGAGCGCCCAAGGCGCTGTCAGACGCCCAACGCCTCGGCGGCCAATGGCGCTGCACGGTGGACTTTGAGGTGCAGCCCGCCAGCGAACTGCTGCGGCCTGAGGCCACCCAAGCCAAGCCCCACATCCCCGGCCCCGAGACCGCCACAGTCTGCGGTCCTGACGCGGGCACGGCCGAAACCAACCTCTACACCGATCACCTCGGCCGCATCAAGGTCCAGTTCCCGTGGGACCGGTACGGTCCCAACACCCACAACAGCAGTTGCTGGGTGCGCGTGAGCAGCGACTGGGCCGGCAACCAGCTGGGCGGCATGCACCTGCCCCGGGTGGGGCAGGAAGTCATCGTCAGCTTCATCGGCGGCGACATCGACCGGCCGATCTGCACCGGCCGCGTCTACAACCAGGTCAACCTACCGCCGTGGGAACTGCCGGCCCAGCAGGCGCTCAGCGGCCTTCGTTCCAGGGAACTCACGCTCGGCGGCGGCAACAGCGCCGCGGGCCGCTCCAACCACCTGGTGCTGGACGACACCCACCAGGCCATCCAGGCGCAGCTCAAGAGCGACCACCAGCACAGTCAGCTGTCCCTGGGCCACATCACCCGCATCGAAGACCGGCAGGGCCGCAAGGATCACCGCGGCCAAGGCTTCGAGCTGCGCACCGACGGCCACGGCGCCATCCGCGCCAAAGACGGCTTGATCCTCAGCACCGAAGCTAGAAGCAAGGCCACAGGCCACGTCACCGATCTCAGCGAAACCATCGCGCGGCTGAACCAGGCCCAGGGTCAACACGACAGCCTGGGCCACCTGGCGCAGATGCATCAGGCTCAAACGCAGGGCGACCAGAACGAGGTGGCGCAGGCGTTGAGTGCGCAGAACCAAGGCATCGCAGGCAAAGCCCAGGAAGGCCGGTTCCCAGAACTGCAGGAACCCCACCTCATCCTCGCCAGCCCCGCCGGCATCGAGAGCACCACCGCCCAGAGCACCCACCAGCACAGCGGCCAGCACCACGCCATCAGCAGCGGCGGGCACACCAGCGTCAGCGCGGGCAAGAGCCTGCTGGCCAGTGCAGACCAGGCAATTCGTCTGTTCGCCTACAAGGCCGGCGTCAAGCTCATCAGCGCCACCAGCGGCATCGAACTCAAGGCCGTGGAAGCCAGCATCCACCTGCTGGCCAAGCTCAAGATCACCGCCACCGCGCAGCGGGTGCACATCGAAGCCCAGGAGGCGGTGACCGTCAACGGCGGCGGCAGCGCGACGCAGTGGCAGGCTGACGGCATCACCGAGAACACCGCCGGCACCTGGGTGGCGCATGCGGCGGTGCATGGCATGCCCGGACCGCAAAGCAAGGCGGTACTTGCACCGTCACTTCCCGTGGTCAAGGAACCGGCCAGGTTCCACATCCAGTTCCGCGCGGTCGAGCGCAACACCGGACGCTTGGTCGCGAGTGCGCCTTATCGCGTCACGTTGGCAGATGGGCAGGTGTTCTTCGGCAAGACTGACGAACACGGCATGACGGCGCGCATCCCGTCCGCCACGGCACAGGAAGCTCGACTGGAGTGGTTGACTCACCACGATGATGCGCCAGCCCTGGACGAGCACGACGAGCGGGGGTGCTGAAATGGGTGAAGCGTCAACCGTGGCCCGAGCGACGGCACGGCCCATCACCAGCAGTCCGGTCTGCGTCGTGGATTGCGCGATGCCGCTGATGGTGGAGTTCATCCTCCACAGCCAAAGCGGAGCGTTGAACTTGCCATACGCCGTTCGGGTGAACGGGCAGATCCAGCCGGCATACAAGGACAAGCCCAAAAAGCTCGCCCTGCGCCCCAGCGGCAGCATCACCGTCGCCGCGCGCTCGGGCGATGAAGTGGCACTGCACCTGGGCAGCGACGCCAGCGCCGATTGGCGGCTGGAGCCACTCTACGCAGTGCAGGTCGCAGACAAGAACGTACGTGTCCACATCCGCGAGAAGAAGGGCCTGCACGACGATGCGGCCTTGCTCGTTCGTGCCAAGAGCGCGCCGGGCCACCCGCAGGAGGAGTATGAAGCTGCGTGGACCGGGAATACCTGGATGCAGTTCAGCCACCGCTACACGCCCGAGGAAGTCGCCAGCCGGCTGCCGCCAGGCACGCATGCCGACGTCGCCGCGGCTGTCAAACGCATCTACCAGGTTCTGCTTCGCAACGAGCTGCGCGTTGATAGGGCGGATGCCCCCGGCCAACTGCAGCAGGTCACGCTGGAGTTCCCGGAGAGCGAAGCTGGCAATTGCCGCGACAACATCAAAGGCTTCGACCTGAAGAGGGACGGGCTGACCCGCGTGCATCCGGGCGGGTATGCAGCCTTGATCAATGCAGCCCTGGACAACGGCGTGCAACGCATGCGAATCAGCTCGTGCTGGCGTCCCATGCTGGGCTCTGTGGCCCACCGCTTGGGTTTGGGGCTTGATGTGACCTACATCGATGACGTCCACCTGAACCGAGAGGAACTGATCACCGGCAAAGCCAAGTCGGCCGGCGCCGATGCCAATGTGAGTGATGAAGAGCGGCGAAGGTATCTGGCGTGGATGGCTGCCAAGGAGGAGGTGAAGGTGGCGAAAGAAGAGAGGGATCGACAGCAAAGGGTGGGCGGGGATCAGGAGCAGTCTTCCGCGACGGATCGGCTCCAGGCGGCGCGAGCGGCGGAACGCAATAGTTGGATGCTATGGAATAGGGAGCGGGACAAGAATGAGCCGTTGAAGGTGCGGGCCTTCCGGCAAACCTTGTATCGGTGCGCTTGCGTGCGCCAGCTGTTTGACCCGTGGTACATCGAGGTTGACACCAGAGACCAGATCGAACCGATGCCGAATGAGCAAATCAAGGGTGACGCAATTCAGGTCTCCCACGCACATCATTTGCACATCACAGTGGAAGACGCGAAGGTGTTTCCATGACCATCCATCTTTACCGCATGCAGAGAGTCGCCATCATGGCATTGATGCTCGCTGTCCTCGCGCTGGGATGCGGTTCCGCGCAGTCTCAACCAGAGCTGCGTCCTAGGTATCTGGAGTGGATTCCAAGGCCCTGGGAGATGCGCTACTTTATTCATGTAGCGCCTGCGCACGTCTGGAGGCAGGCTCAAGCACTGGCAAGAAAATTCACCAGTGAACGCGACCAAGACCCTGCCACTCGCAGCCAATTTTGGTGGGAGCAGTACTTTGAGCCTGCTTATGTAGTAAACATACCGCATTGGAACTTGGCAAGCCAGCCCGAGCTTTCCAGGTACCCCAAGGATTTGGCAGTTGTCGTCATTCAGTTTGACAATGATGGATGGGTGATCACGCCACACAGCTTCGGTCGCTCTCTTCGGGGTCGAATCAACAACTCCAGCACGATGGCTGTGATGTTGTCCGCCGGGGATGACATCAATGCTCCGTATGCGTACCTCGACTGGTGGTATCTGGGTCACCGCGAAGACACACCCGATGGCGTTTCACCCGCGTTGTGCAACCCAGAGGCTCTAGCGTCTTATGCTGGCCCAAAAGATGAGAACTACGTCTACGGCAATTATTACCAGGCCGACAAGAGCTGGCTGACTACTCCGCCCTTCAACTGCCGCGAATGGTCCTGGCAGATGCAGGAGCCGGAGCGCCCATACATCGACGTGACCAGTTACGGCCGCCCGAATTCCAGATACAAGAAGAACTATCCCCACGGCACCTACATTCAGGAGTTCGTCGGCTGGAGCCGGTTCGACCGCCACAAACCCGTGATCGGCAAGCATGCCGATAAGTGGTACTGCCTGCATGAGTGCCCGCAGGGCGAACCCCCGGGGGAAATTGCCGACATCAAAGCATGGGCCGCGGCCAACGGCTGGCCTGTTCCAAAGCCGCCGACACGCATGCCGGTCTTCACGGACAACCCTCGGCGTAGAGGCTACTATCCCGAGTAGCGAGTGGGCGCTGACACGACGACTTATTTGCAATCGACCGCCGGCAGGAGGCAATATCACAGAGCGCCATGGGCCAGACCAGTGAGCCAACGCGTGATGGCCAGTATCATCGCTTTGTCACCTCGACCGGTCCCATGCCTAAGACCACGTAGCCAGTCGTGGAGGCTTCACGCTCGAGCACGGTACCGAGTGGCACTTTCAATAGGATGATCTTTTCCCTGGAGCCGTCGCGCACCTTTAGGCCAGAAAGTTGAGCTGCAATCAAAGGCCTGTCTAGTACGGAAAGAAGCCTCTGAATATCCTGCCTTGACGCAAGCTCCACCTCAAACAGGACGCTTGAGCTTTCCCCTTCTGAAGCCATGAGCTTGCCGGCGTTTGCTATCACTCGAAGCACGACAAATTCCGCGCCGCTGCGTTCCTTGGCTACATACGAGCCAATGAAATCGGAGTCGCTCGCCTGGGCCATGCAGTATCCAGAAACTGACAAGGCGGCGATGCTGTAAATCAGCTTCTTCATCTCGACCTCCAACGAATGGCGATTGGCTGCAACTTGGTGCGCGGCCGGGCAAGATCCCATTGCGTCACACTATAAGTTGGAAGTCTGGCACTTGTATGTGCTCTGTGTAATGCCAAAATTAACCGCCCGCGGGGCATGAATTACAAGGGAGATTAGTGCCGGAATTCAATGCGGCCGGCCTCCGCATTGAATGCTTGGTCAGAGTTTGGCCACTGAAAAGGCCAGCTGTGCCAATGCAGCAGCTATTCGCTCGAAACTAACAACGCGTGCTTCCTCAGGGAGCCCGAGCAGACGTTGGATTGAGATAAGGTCCCGTGACCGGCAGGGACATCGTCGCTACCTCTCGATAACGCTTGCACCTGCACCTGCACCTGCACCTGCACCTGCACCTGCACCTGCACCTGTGTCCGCGGACCCACGAGTCAAGATAGGCTTCGGATGAAGTCACGCACCGCAGTGCGAAGCTTGTTCCAGCAGGGCCGCCTTTGTGAAGCTGTACGGGCCAGCGCTCGCAGCTGCGCCCTGGCTTCTCCGCTCAGGACAGGGCCTTCAGGGCCTGCTTGATGCCTTCGCTCACCCCGATATCGGCCGGCAGCTTCTTCAGCGCAGCCGCGGCTTCGCGTTCGTTGTAGCCCAGGGCCACCAGGGCCTGCTGGATGTCGGCCTGGGCGTCGCTGGCCGGGGCTTCGGTGGGCAGCGCCAGGTCGGGGCCCAGCTTGCCCTTGAGTTCCAGCAGCAGCCGCTCGGCCGTCTTCTTGCCGATGCCCGGCACCTTCACCAGTCGACCGGCCTGCTGCTGGCTCACGGCCTGCGCCAGCTCGGCCACCGACAGGCCCGAGAGGATGGACAGCGCGGTGCGCGGCCCCACGCCGCTGATCTTGACCAACTGGCGGAAGGTGGCGCGTTCTTCGGCGGTGAGAAAGCCGAACAGGATCTGCGCGTCCTCGCGCACCACGAAGTGGGTCAGCAGGCTGACCTGGCCGCCGAGGGCCGGCAGGTTGAAGAACGTGCTCATCGGCACGTCCACCTCGTAGCCCACGCCGTGCACATCCACCAGCACCTGCGGTGGCGTCTTTTCGGCGATGACGCCGGTGAGTCGTCCAATCATGGCCGGATTATCCCGGCCCGAAGGTCATGACCGGCGGAACAGGCCCAGCCGTTGCGCTTCCAATGCAGCTTCCGCGCGCGAGCTGACGTTCAGCTTTCGGTAGATCTGCTTGACGTAGTCGGCGATGGTGTGGCGCGACAGGTTCAGCTGCACGCCGATCTCGGGCAGCGTGAAGCCCTTGGCCACTCGCAGCAGCACCTCGGTCTCGCGCTCGGTCAGCGACACATGCGGCATCAGGTCGGCCTGCGGCTTGGCCTGCTGCGCGAAGTGCGAGATCACGCGGCGCGCGATCGACGGCGACAGCGGCGGCTCGCCCTGGCTGATGCGCTGCAACTGCTCGGTGATCAGCTCGCGCGGCTGCTCCTTCAGGATGTAGCCGTAGGCACCGGCCTGCAGCGCCGGGAACAGGTGCTCGTCGTCGTCGTGGATGGTGACCACCACCGACTGCGCCTCGGGCTGCAGCTCGCGCAGTTTTTCCACCACGTCGCGGCCCGAGCCGTCGGGCAGCCCCAGGTCGATCAGCGCCAGGTCGAACTGCACCGCCTGCACCAGCGCGATGGCGTCGTGCACGCGGGCGCTTTCGGAGATTTGCGCGGTGGGAAACACCTGCATCACCAACGCCTTGAGCCAGGCGCGGATCTCCGGCAGGTCTTCGAGCAGCAGGATCGTCTTCATGGCGAGGCCTTGGGGGGAAAGAACGGTTATCGAAACCAGAGCCTAGGAACTTGAGCTGTGCGGTTCAAGCGGCAGGGTCAAACGGATCACAGTGCCATAACCGGGGCCGGATTCCACCAAACACTGGCCCTGGAGTTGTTTCGCGCGGTGTTTCATGCTCGACATGCCGTGTCCGCGGTCCAGTCGGCCGTCCAGTTCCAGCGGAATGCCCTTGCCGTTGTCCTGGATGACGAACTGGAAGTCGCCCTCGGCGATGGTGCAGCGCACCTTGCACTGGCTGGCGCCGCTGTGCTTGATGATGTTGCTCACCGCCTCGCGCAGGATGCGGGTGGTCTGCACATAGGCGCGGGCCGACAGCATCTGCGGCACGTCGTCGGTGGGCGAGGTCCATTCGCCTTCCATGCCGGCCTGGCCGAGGCGTGAGACCACCTCGGCTCGCCAGTCGCCCAGCGCATCGATCAGCCGCACCGGCCGGCCAGTCAAGCCGCGCACCGACAGCCGCATCTCCTCCAGCGCCTCTCGCGCCAGCGTGCTGATGCGCTGGTCGTCGCTGGTGTGCACGATGGTCAGCAGCTTGGCGCCCAGGTCGTCGTGCAGGTCGGCCGCGATGCGCTTGCGCTCGCGCTCGGTCACCTGTTCCACCCGCAGCTCGGCCAGCTGGGCGAAGTTGCGCTCGATCTCGGCGGTGGCCTCCTTCACCTTCTGCGCCAGCGTCTCGCGGCCTTCTTCGGCCACCTGCAGCGCTCGGCCGTGCTGCGAGGTCAGGCGCAGCCCCGTGGCCACGAACACGATGGGAATGGCCATGTGCGACAGCAGCTGCCAGCCGGTGGCCAGCGGGCCGCGCTGCTGCGCGATCTCCAGCCCGGCCAGTACCGCGGCGCCCAGCAGCGCGCTGCCGGCGGCCAGCATGCGCTGGCGCCGCGTGTGCCAGGTGCTCCACAGCAGCCAGCCCACGGCCACCGCCACCTCCAGCAGCAGCACCGCATACCAGAGCGTGGCCAGCGTGTGCAGGCGGTTGGCGCCGCCGATCAGCAGCGTGGCCGGCACCACCGCGCACTGCGCATACAGCGCGGCGCTGACGCTGGCCACCCGGGTGCCCGAATAGCGCAGCACGAACTGCACCGCCGCCAGCGTGACCAGCGGCATGCACGAGACCACCAGCAGCTCGGCGTCGTAATTGGGCAGCGGCATGTTGCGCCACCACAGCCGCGCCGTCACCAGCGCCCAGCCCAGCGACAGCGCGCCGAAATAGGCCAGGTGCCGCTCGCGGGCGTTGATCACGCCCAGCGCCATCAGCATGCCGCCCAGCAGCGCCAGCGTGGCGCTCACCGCCTGCGGCAGCGAGACGTCGATCGCGTACTCGGTGGCATGGCGGCGTGCCATCTCGTCGTACGGCCCCACCTGCAGCGCCGACAGCCCGCCCGCCCGCTGCCACGAAGCCACGCGCTCCAGCGGATGGCCGGCCACCTTGATGTCGATCAGGTTGTCGCGGTCGCGCAGCAGGGTCGACGGCAGCGCCACCAGCTGCGGATGCTGGCAGTTGTGGGTGATGGGCTCGCGCATGCGGCCGGCCACGTGCAGCAGCTGGCCGTTCAGGTACACCTCGGCGTTGGAACACACCCGCTCGATGAACAGGCCCAGCAGGGCGCCGCTGCCCTGCAGACCCTGCGCGTCGAAGGCGGCGCGGTACCAGATGGGGCCCAGGTGGCGCGGACGCGTCTCGGCCCAGTCGTCCGGCAGGCTCACCGGCCAGCTGGGCGTGGCCACCGGGAACACCAGGCTGTCGCCCTCGGCGCTCAGCGCCTGGTTCAGCGTGATGGGCTTGAGGCCGCCCGCGGCCGCCGGGGCTTCGGGCACCGCCCGTGCGGCGGCCACCAGCCACAGACTGGCCGCCAGGGCCAACAACAGGCCCCAGGCGAGCCTCAGGCCCGCCGATGAGTTCATGACACGAAGGCGGACATGGCGCATGGAGCGCGGATTGTGCAGGAGCCACCCCGTGAACCCGGGTACCGCTGCGGGCGCGACAATGTGAAGAGTTCCTCGAAACCGCAGGCCCATCCACTTGATCCTCCGCCACGCCTTCATTCCGCCCGACAACCAGCGGCTCGCCAACCTGTGCGGCAACCTCGACGAGCACCTGCGTGCCATCGAGGCCGCCTTCGATGTGCGCATCGCCCGCCGCAACGAGTCGTTCCGCGTGGAAGGTGCCAAGGCCGCGGCCGAGCGGGCGGTGCTGCTGCTCCAAAGCCTGTACGACCGGGCCCGCCGTCCTATTCCGCCCGAGTTCTTCCAGCTGGCGCTGGCCCAGGCCACCCAGGATGCGACACCCGCCCGCAAGCGCGGCGCCCGCGCCGACGACGAAGCGCCCGTGCCCGGTGCCGGCGAGGTGGTGCTGCAGACCCGCCGGGCCGACCTGCAGGGCCGCACGCCCAACCAGCAGGTGTACCTGCGCAACATCCTGGGCCACGACATCACCTTCGGCATCGGCCCGGCCGGCACCGGCAAAACCTTCCTGGCGGTGGCCTGCGCGGTGGATGCGCTGGAGCGCAGCCAGGTGCAGCGCATCGTGCTCACCCGCCCGGCGGTGGAGGCGGGCGAGCGCCTGGGCTTCCTGCCCGGCGACCTGACGCAGAAGGTGGACCCCTACCTGCGCCCGCTCTACGACGCGCTGTACGACCTGATGGGCTTCGACCGCGTGACCAAGGCCTTCGAGAAGGGCACGATCGAGATCGCGCCGCTGGCCTTCATGCGCGGGCGCACGCTCAACCATGCCTTCGTCATCCTGGACGAGGCGCAGAACACCACCAGCGAGCAGATGAAGATGTTCCTCACCCGCATCGGCTTCGGCGCCAAGGCGGTGGTCACGGGCGACGTCAGCCAGATCGACCTGCCCAAGGGCACGCTGAGCGGCCTGATCGAGGCCGAGCGGGTGCTGCGCCGGGTCAAGGGCATCGCCATCACCCGCTTCACCGCGGCCGACGTGGTGCGCCACCCGCTGGTGGCCCGCATCGTCGAGGCCTACGAGGCCGAAGGCGTGCGCGGCGGGGTGTGAGCATGGCGGTGGAACTGAACCTGTCGCTGCAGCAGCCCGACCCGCGCCACCGCGCCCACCTGCCGCGCCACCGCGTGATGCGCTGGCTGCGCGCCGCGCTGGCAGGCCCGGCCGAGATCACGGTGCGCATCGTCGACGCCGAAGAAGGCCAGGCGCTGAACCGCGAATACCGCCAGCGCGACTACGCCACCAACGTGCTCACCTTCGACTACCAGCATGAGCCGGTGGTGGTGGCCGACCTGGTGCTGTGCGCGCCGGTGGTGGAACGCGAGGCCGCCGAGATGGGCCTGCCGGTGGCCGACCACTACGCCCACCTGCTGGTGCACGGCGCGCTGCATGCGCAGGGCCACGACCACGAGGAAGACGACGAGGCCGAGGCCATGGAGGCGCGCGAACGCGAGATCCTCAAGGGCCTGGGGCTGCACGACCCGTACCCGGTGGGGTGAGCCGGTCACCCTGCCGGCAGCGCTTCAGCGCTGCCTGATCAACCGCGCTGCCTCCAGCGCGAAGTAGGTCAGCACGCCGTCGGCGCCGGCGCGCTTGAAGGCGAGCAGGGCTTCCATCATCGCGGCTTCGCCGTCCAGCCAGCCGTTGTTGGCGGCGGCCTTGAGCATCGCGTACTCGCCGCTCACCTGGTAGGCGAAGGTGGGCACGCGGAACTGGTCCTTCACGCGGCGCACGATGTCCAGGTACGGCATGCCGGGCTTGACCATCACCATGTCGGCGCCTTCGGCGATGTCCAGCGCCACCTCGCGCAGGGCCTCGTCGCTGTTGCCCGGGTCCATCTGGTAGACCTGCTTGTTGCTCTTGCCCAGGTTGGCCTTGCTGCCCACCGCGTCGCGGAAGGGGCCGTAGAAGGCGCTGGCGTACTTGGCGCTGTAGGCCATGATGCGGGTGTGGATCAGGCGCTGCGATTCCAGCGCGCCGCGGATGGCGCCGATGCGGCCGTCCATCATGTCGCTGGGCGCCACGATGTCCACGCCGGCCTGCGCCTGCACCAGCGCCTGCTGCATCAGCACTTCCACCGTCTCGTCGTTCAGGATGTAGCCGGTGTCGTCCAGCAGGCCGTCCTGGCCGTGGGTGGTGAAGGGGTCCAGCGCCACGTCGGTCAGCAGGCCCAGCTCGGGGAAGCGGTCCTTCAGTGCACGCACCACCCGGGGCACCAGGCCGTCGGGGTTGGTGGCTTCGCGGCCATCGGGCGACTTGCGCTGCGGGTCGATCACCGGGAAGAGCGCCATCACCGGCACGCCCAGCTTCACGCATTCTTCGGCCACCGGCAGCAGCCGGTCCAGCGACAGCCGTTGAACGCCGGGCATGCTGGCAATGTCCTGCACCTGGTTCTGCCCTTCGAGCACGAACACCGGCAGGATCAGGTCGGAGGTGCTCAGCTGGTGCTCGCGCACCATCGCACGGGTGAAGCTGTCGCGCCGCAGTCGGCGCGGACGGCTGGCGGGGTAGGGCGGCAGCGGGGGCAGGTGGAAGGAGCTCACGGCGGTGCTTTCTTCGGTAAGAGCTGCTCAGCTTCTGGTTTGCCCTTGTACCGGGGCTGTAACAAATGCTGTTTCAGCGGCTAAAATCACATCTGGATGGTAGCCGCAAGGTCGCCATCCCCTGCTTTTCCTCCCTGAGCAGGTGCCTTGTCGACAAGCACGGCAAGGTTTTGCAGCCCCGGCCGGTCCGGGGCTCTTCTTTTCATGGTGCCCCCAAGCTCGCTGCGCTCGCGGCCCCCCGAGGGGGCGCACCCGCCCTTGGGGCGGCCCGGCGGGCGGGTGGTTGGCCCCCGAGTTCGCTGCGCTCGCTGTCCATAATGGCCCGATGAGTTCCGCATACCTCTGGGTCAAGGCCTTCCACATCGTCTTCGTGGCCAGCTGGTTCGCCGGCCTGTTCTACCTGCCGCGCATCTTCGTCAACCTGGCACAGGTGCCGGCCGACAGCCATGCCGAGCGGGAGCGCCTGCTGGTGATGGCGCGCCGGCTCTACCGCTTCATGGCGGTGCTGGCCGTGCCAGCGCTCGTGCTGGGCCTGTGGTTGTGGCTGGGCTTCGGCCTCAAGGGCGGCTGGCTGCATGCCAAGCTGGCGCTGGTGCTGCTGGTGCTGGGCTACCACCACGCCTGCGGCCTGCTGCTGGGCAAGTTCGAGTCCTTCTCCAACAAGCACAGCGAGCGCTGGTTCCGCGTGTTCAACGAGTCGGCGGTGATCCTCTTCATCGCCATCGTGCTGCTGGTCGTCGTCAAGCCGTTCTGAGCATGGCGGGCCAGCGCAGTTCGGCCATTCCGCTGGCCTGGGCCTACGCACTGCTGATCGTCTACGCCAGCCTTTACCCGTTCGGGCCCTGGCGCTGGCCGGCCGGCCATGCGCTGGCCGATTTCATGGCGCTGCCCTGGCCGCGCTGGCGCGACCGCTTCGACGAGGTGGCCAACTTCCTGGGCTACCTGCCGCTGGGCGTGCTGCTGTTCGGCGGCGCGGTGCGCGGTGGCATGCGGGCCTGGAAGGCGGCGCTGCTGGCGCTGGCGCTGCCGGCCGCGCTGTCCTACGGCATGGAAGTGACGCAGACCTTCCTGGCCACGCGCGTGCCCTCGCTGCGCGACTGGGTGATGAATGCTGGCGGCGCCGCACTGGGCGTGGCGCTGGCCGCGCTGGCCCACCGGCTGGGGCTGGACGTGGCCTGGCAGCGCCTGCGCCAGCGCTGGTTCGTGCAGCAGAGCGCCGGCGCCATCGCGTTGCTGCTGCTGTGGCCGGTGGGCCTGCTGTTTCCGCAGCCGGTGCCGCTGGGTGTGGGCCAGTTCGGTGACGAACTGCGGCAGTTTGCCGCCACGGCGCTGGCCGACACACCGTGGGAGCCGCTGGCCGAAGAGTGGCTGGAGCCTTCGCTGGCGCCCGAGCCGCCGCTGACGCCGCTGCACGAAAGCGCCGCCATCGCGCTGGGGCTGCTGGGGCCCTGCCTGGTGGCCTTTGCCGTCACGGCCCGCGGCTGGCGCCGGCTGGTGCTGGTGGCCGGCGCCACGGGGTTGGCCTTCGGTGCCACCACCTTGTCCACCGCGCTCAACTTCGGGCCCGACCATGCGCTGGCCTGGCTCACGCCCACCAGCCTGCCGGCCCTGGCGGGCGGCGTGGCGCTGGCGCTGCTGTGCTCGCTGGCGGGCCGGCGGCTGGCCGCAGCGCTGGGCCTGATGGCGCTCACCGCGCTGGTGGCCCTGGTGGCGCAGGCGCCATCCGATCCTTACTTCGCGGCCAGCCTGCAGGCCTGGGAGCAGGGGCGCTTCATCCGCTTCCATGGCCTGGCGCGCTGGATCGGCTGGCTGTGGCCTTACGTGGCCATGGCCTGGCTGCTGTCGCGCATCGCCGCCCGCGAGGCGGACCCGGCATAGCCACCCCGCAGTATGGGCCTTGCCTGCGGCACCACACTGGGCGGCCTATCCACCACGAGGACGATGTATGACCGACACCCGGATCGAGACTGACAGCATGGGCGAGGTGGCCGTGCCGGCCGATGCGCTGTACGGCGCCCAGACCCAGCGCGCGGTGCAGAACTTTCCGGTCAGCGGCCAGCGCATGCCCGCCGGCTTCATCAAGGCGCTGCTGCTGGTCAAGGCGGCCGCGGCGCGGGCCAACACCCAGATCGGCCAGCTGGAGCCCGAGCTGGGGCAGGCCATCGCGCAGGCCTGCACGCAGGCGGCCGAAGGCGACTTCATGGTCCAGTTCCCGATCGACGTGTTCCAGACCGGCTCGGGCACCAGCACCAACATGAATGCCAACGAGGTGGTGGCCACGCTGGCCAGCCGCACGCTGGGCCAGCCAGTGAACCCGAACGACCACGTCAATGCCGGGCAAAGCAGCAACGACACCATTCCCACCACGCTGCACGTGGCCGCCGCGCTGGCGGTGGAGCATGAGCTGATGCCGGCGCTGCAGCACCTGGTGGCCGTCACCCGTCGCAAGGGCGAGTCGCTGCACAACAGCATCAAGACCGGCCGCACCCACCTGATGGACGCGATGCCCGTGCGCATGAGCCAGGTGCTGGACGGTTGGGCCGAGCAGCTGAGCCACGGCGCGCAGCAGGTGGCGCATGCGCAGCAGTCGCTGCTGAAGCTGGCGCAGGGCGGCACCGCGGTGGGCACCGGCGTCAACGTGCATCCGCAGTTCGTGGCGGCCTTCCATGCCGAGCTGGCCGAGCTGACCGGCCTGCGTTTCACGCGGGCGCCCAGCTTCTTCGCGGCCATGGGCTCGCAGGACGCGGCGGTGGCGATGTCGGGTGCGCTCAAGACGGTGGCGGTGGCGCTGACCAAGATCGCCAACGACCTGCGCTGGATGAACAGCGGGCCGCTGGCCGGCCTGGGCGAGATCGAGCTGGAGGCGCTGCAGCCCGGCTCTTCCATCATGCCCGGCAAGGTGAACCCGGTGATCCCGGAATCGGTGGCGATGGTGGCCGCGCAGGTGATCGGCAACGACACCACCATCACGCTGGCCGGCCAGTCGGGCAACTTCGAGTTGAACGTGATGCTGCCGGTGGTGGCGCGCAACCTGCTGGAAAGCATCGGCCTGCTGGCCAATGCCAGCCGGCTGCTGGCCGACCGGGCGATCGCCAGCTTCCGCGTCAACGAGGCGCGGCTGAAGGAGGCGCTGGACCGCAACCCCATCCTGGTGACTGCGCTGAACCCGGTGATCGGCTACGCCAAGGCCGCGCAGATCGCCAAGGAAGCCTACAAGGACGGCCGACCCATCCTCGACGTGGCGCTGGAGCGCACCGAGTTGCCGCGTGAGCAGCTGGCCGAGCTGCTGGATCCCACGCGCCTTACCGAGGGCGGCTGAAGCCGGCTTCCACGATCACCTGCGGTCGCTTGGGCACAATGGCGCCCCGGCAAGGCAGTAGCGGGCAGGGAGTGCATGACCGGGTCTCGGTTCGGCAACATCGGCAGGTTCCAGGCGGGTGTCGGCATGGTGGCGATGCCTGCCGCCGATGCCGCATGGCCGCTGTGGAGCTGGCTGTGCCTGGCGGCACTGGTGCTGTTGGCGGCCTGGCTGTTCGTGGTGCACCGGCAGCTGCGGCAGGAGCGGGCCCGGCACCGGCAGGACGAAGTCGCCCTGCGTGATGCGCGGCAGTTCATTGACGACATTGCCAACGAACTGCCGGTGGTGGTGTTCCAGCGCTCGGTGGGTCCATCGGGCAGTCCCTTCACCTTCGTCGGCCACGGCGTGCACGAACTCCTGGGCTGCACCGCCGAAGAGCTGATGCGCGACCCCGAGCAGCGCTGGCGCTGCGTGCACGAGGACGATCTGGCCTGGACGCAAACCTGGGTGGATGCCTCGCTGACGCATGGCCTGGTAGGCAGCATCCATTTCCGCACCCGGGTCAATGGCCGTGTGCGCTGGATCGAGGCGCTGTCCACCGCGGTGCGCCGGCCCGACGGCAGCCGTGTGATCCATGGCGCCTGGCGCGACATCACCGAGCTGGCCGAGGCACAGCAGGTGGCGCGCGCCGCCGCCAATGCCAAGAGCGCTTTCCTGGCCAACATGAGCCACGAGATCCGCACGCCGATGAACGCCATCCTCGGCATGGCGCGGCTGGCGCTGGCCAGCGGGCTCGACGAGCGGCAGCGCCGCTACGTGCACAAGATGGAGCGGGCCGCGCATTCGCTGCTGGGCATCATCAACGACGTTCTCGACTTCTCGAAGATCGAGGCCGGCAAGCTGGAAATGGACAGCGCCCCCTTCGACCTGAGCGAGGTGATCGACAGCCTGGCCAGCATGGTGGGCCTGCAGGCCGAGGAGAAGGGGCTGGAACTCATCTTCCGGTTGCCGCCCGAGGTGCCCACCGCGCTGGTGGGCGATGCGCTGCGGCTGGGCCAGGTGCTGGTCAACCTGGGCGGCAATGCCGTGAAGTTCACCGAGCGTGGCGAGGTGACGCTGAGCGTGGAGCTGCTGTCGCGCTGCGGACCGCGCGCCACGCTGCGCTTTGCGGTGCGCGACTCCGGCGTGGGCATGGACGCGGCCCAGTGCGAGCGCCTGTTCCGCCCGTTCGAGCAGGTGGACAGTTCGGCCACCCGCCGGCACGGCGGCACGGGCCTGGGGCTGGCCATCTCCAGCCACCTGGTGCGGCAGATGGGGGGCCATCTCGGCGTGCAGTCGCAGCCCGGGGCGGGCAGCGAATTCAGCTTCACCGCCGAGTTCGAGCTGCAGCCGCAGCAGCCCGAGGCGCGCGTGCCCCTGCTGGCCGGCCGCCATGTGCTGGTGCTGGACGACCACCGAGGCGCCTGCGAAGCCTTGGCCGACATGGCCGCCGGCTTGGGCCTGGTGCCCGACTGCGCGAAGGACGGCTGGGACGTGCTGCGGCGCGTGGCCCTGCTGCCGCAGGAAGGCCTGCCCTACGAACTGGTGCTGATGGACCGCGACATGCCCGGCATGGACGGCTTGCAGTGCGCGCAGCAGATCGGCGATGCCTTGCCGGTGGTGCTGCTCACCGGCAGCCTGAACGGCGATGAACTGCTGCAGCGCCTGCAGCATCCGGGCACCCGGCGTCGCGAGGTGCTGGCCAAGCCGGTGACGCCGCAGGCCTTGCGCCGCGCCTGCCTGTCGGCCCTGGGTCTGCTGCCGCCTCCCGCCGACGACGCTGCCGAGGCCGGTGACGGCCTGCCGCCGCAGGCGCGGCAGTTGGCCGGGCGCCGCGTGCTGCTGGTGGAGGACAACCTCATCAACCAGGAGCTGGCCGCCGAGCTGCTGGCCAGCGCCGGCCTGCAGGTGACGGTGGCCGAGAACGGCCAGGATGCGCTGGAGCGGCTGCAGCACATGAACTTCGACGCGGTGCTGATGGACTGCCAGATGCCGGTGATGGACGGCTACGAGGCCACCCGCGCCATCCGCGCGCAGCCGCGCTGGGCCGCCTTGCCGGTGATCGCGATGACCGCCAACGCGATGGCCAGCGACCGCGAGCGCGCCTTTGCGGCCGGCATGGACGACCACATCGCCAAGCCCATCGACGTGGCCCGCATGTTCGAGGTGCTGGCCCGCTGGATGGCGCCCGGCGCAGGCCGGCGACCGGCGCCACCGCCCGAGCCGTCCGATCCGCTGGCCCAGGTGCCCGGTCTGGACGCGGCCGTGGGCCGTGCTGCCGCCGGCCACAACGACCCGCTGTACCGCCGGCTGCTGCTGCGCTTTGGCGACATGCAGCGCGACTTCGGCCCGCAAATGCAGGCCGCGCTGGCGCACGACCTGCCGCGGGCGCGTCGGCTGGCGCACGACCTGCGCAGCGTCTCGGGGGCGCTGGGCATGGGGCCTTTGTCCCGGCTGGCCGGCCAGCTGGAGGAGTCGGTGCGCCACGGCGAGGGCCAGGCCGATGCGCTGGCCGCAGTGCTGGCCCAGCTGCAGCCGCTGATCGAGGCGCTGGACCGGCTGCCCGCGGCCGAGCCGCAGTGAAGGCTCGGCGCGCTGCGGGCCGCACCTCTATCGTGCGGTGCCCGGCGCCGGCCGCTGCGGGATGCGGGCCATGCCGGCGCACGGATCGCCGCGTGCCGCAGCGGGCGTGAACAAGGCCAGGTCGAAGGCCGCATCCGGTGCCTCGCCTTCTTCCAGCAGGCCGATGGCCATGCTGCGGCGCTGCCACTCGGGCGGCAGCCAGCGCGGCACGCCGATGTCGCGCCGCACATGGCCGTTGCCGGCCAGCAGCACCGCGCCGGTGGCGGCATGCGCCACCAGCTGCCGCGCCATGAACTGGTCGCGGGCCACCTGGGCCAGCATCAGCTGGCGGGCCAGCGGCTCATCCACCTGGCCACAGTGGCTGGCCACGATGGCGCCGGCCTGCGCCTGGGCGATGTCGGCGGGTACCGCGGGCTCGAAGCCGGCCGCGGCCAGACCGCCGGACACGATGCGCCGGGTGTCGGTGCGCGACACGTTGGCCGCCACCAGCGGCAGCCTGTGCTGCAGCGCCAGCGTGATGAAGGGGCGGTAGAAGGTCCAGTCCCAGCCGGCGCGGCCTTGCGGCCAGCCCGCTTCGATCACCGCGTCGGCCCTGGCCTCGGCATTCCCGCCGGGCGCGGCCATCGCCGCATCGAGGGCGGCCTGGCGCTCGCGGTCGAACTGCTCCATCAGCAAGGCCGGGCGGGCGCCGCTGGCCAGCCTGCGTGCCAACGCGTCGGCACGCAGGCGGTGCTGGGCCGCGTTGTCGTGCACCTCGCCCAGCAGCACCAGCGGCTGCGTGGCCAGGGCCGCCTGCAGGCGCTGCGCGGGGTCGCCGGCGCTGGTGCTGGTGCGCGGCGTGGCGGTGGCGCAGCCGGCCAGCAGGCCCACCGGTGCGGCCACCAGGGCCCGCAACAGGCGGCGGCGGGGTCGGGCCACAGATCGGCCGGGCGGGGTGAACAACGGACGAGGGACGACGGGCATGCCGGACTCCAGGGCGCGCCAGCGCCACTCGCGCGCAGCATCGCATGCCACGCCCGGGCATGGGCCTGTGCGGGCAAGGCTCAGCCGGCGGGCTGGTGCAAGGCCGGCCGCTGCGTCAAAGCCACCGGCTGGCGTCAATGCCAGCCGCTGCCGTCAATGCCAACCGCTGCGCGGTGGCGTGCCCGGGTGGGCGGCGGCCTCGCCGGCCAGTGGCGCCTCGACAGCGCCGTTACCGCCCAGCGCCCGTGAGGCCTGGCCCAGCAGCCGCGCCACCTCGTGGAAGGCAGCGGGCTCGAAGCGCAGCGTGAGCGAAGGCAGGCTCAGGTGCACCACGCCGCAGCCGGGGCAGGCGCTGACGTGGCAGAGCGGCGACGATGCCAGCGTGGCGAGGTCGTCGTCGGCATGAAAGGGGTGGGCTGGCATCGGCAACCTTGGTGGTCGGGCGCGCGGCGGCCAGCCCTGGGGTGGAAGGAATGGTTCAGCCGTCGGGCCGCCCCAAGGCTGAACGCTCCCCCTCGGGGGGACGCGAGTGCAGCGAGCTTGGGGGCCGATCGTCTACTTGGTGAGGATGAGCTTGCCCAGCGCCGTCAGGCGCAGGCGGTAGACCGAGCCGTAGTGCTCGATCTGCACCTCGTTGGCGCCATCCAGCAGCGTGCGGCTGGTCAGCGTGCGGGGCGGCACCGATTGCGGTGCCATGTGGTGGGCGGCCGACCCGGTGTCGGCACGGAAGGGCGTAGGAACCGGGGTCAGGTGGTGTTGCATGGCTCCACTATAAACGCGAATCGTTCGCATTTAAAGAGGTTGGCATGCCGCCGTGGTTATCTTGTGTTTCAGGCGGCCCGCGCGGCGTGGTTGTCAGGCGCACGTTCCCCCTGCCAGGGGTGCAGGGCGGGCGCATTGCCCAGCGCCTTCCAGCCGCCCGGGCCGGCCACCAGCGCAGTGCCGTGGGTGGCGGCCAGGGCATAAGCCTCGCCGTGCGCCTGCGTGCCTTGCCACGCGCCCGTGGCCGACCAGGTGGCCACCGCATCCACGCGCGGGCAGCTGACGTGGAAGCCGGCCGGCGTGGCGCAGATGTCGCCGCCGTAACCGCCCAGTGGCTGCGGCGTCGGCAGGGCCACCAGCGTGGGCTCTGCACCTTCGGCCCGGGCGCCACGCAGCACCGCCAGCACCGGCGCCGCCCGCTGGGCAGCGGGGTCGTCGTGCTGGGCCTGCAGCGCGATGCCCAGGTCGGGGCCGCGCCAGGCCAGGTGGCGCAGGCTCAGCCGCGAATCGTCCAGCCGCCATTGGCCGGTGATGCGGCCGCTGGCGGCCGCGATGCGCACGATGGACGAATCCATCGCGTCGAGGTCGATCTTCAGGCGGCCGGTTTCCGGCCGCGTGGCCACGCCGCCATTGGCCACGAGCAGGTGGCCACGGCCGTCGGCCAGCAGCATGTGGTTGTCGGTGCCGCCGGTCGGCCATTCGGCCAGGCGTTTCAGCGTGTGGGGGTCGCGGCGCGACAGCAGGCCGGCGCCGGTTTCGAGGTCGCTTTCGGTGGTGTAGAAGTGGCCGTCCAGCCACTGCGCATGGCCGCTGAAGGCGCGGTCGCCGTCCATCCAGTGCCACTGGGCCTGCGTGGGCCGGGCCGGGTGCCAGCGCAGCAGCCATTCGCCGGGCCGGCGCGCCGCCACCAGCACGCCGCCATCGGGCAGCGGCAACAGGCCATGGGCACGGGTGGGCACGTCGATCACCGCTTCCACCTGGCAGGGTGCGCCGTCGGCGGTGGACAGGCGCACGCAACCCAGCTGGTGGCGGCCATCGGGCAGGTCCCAGGCGGTGAAGAGGCGCGTGGCGCCCGGCGCGGCCACGGCCAGGCGGGGCAGTGCAGCGGCGCCGCCCAGGGCGGCCAAAGCCTGCAGCAGCTGGCGGCGGCGCCAGCCCCGGCCCACCTCAGTCCCGCCGGGCCGCCCCAAGGGACTGAGCTCCCCCTCGGGGGGGCGCGAGCGCAGCGAGCTTGGGGGTAGACGTTCAGTCACCGTCGGCATCCGTGAACCCAAGGGCGACTTGCAAGGCAGGCGCAATGCGCTTTTCCAGCAGCGACTTCAGCGCCCCCAACTCGCGCGCGGCGGCCAGCGGCGCTTCGGTGCGGGCGGGAGCGGCACCGCTGCCCAGCCGCTCGATCGCCTGCCCGGTGCGGGCCACCTGGGCGGCCAGTTCGTCGGCCAGCGGGTTGAGGCCGCGGCCGCGCAGGTAGGCCTCCACCGGCACCAGGCCTTCGCCCAGCGGCCGCGCCGGGCCGGCGCTCAGGGCCGCCAGCGACTGCCAGCGCGCATGCCAGGCCTGCGCGGTGGCCGCAGCGGCCTGCCGGGTGTAGGCCACCGGCCGGCCTTCGGCCGAGCGGATGGGCTTTTCGATGTCGGCCCAGCGCAACCGCTCGATGCCGCCCAGCCACTGGTTGATGAACTCGCCGAAGGCCGTGGACGCGGCTTCGCCGTCTTCGTCCCACTCACGCCCGGCCAGGGCCTGGAAGTCGGCCTGGATGGCGTCGGCCTCGCGCCGCAGGTCGGCGGCCACCGCCTGAGCGAAGCGGCATTCGGCGCTGCCCGGCGCGGCGGGCTGGGTGAACAGCAGGTGTTCCAGTGCCGGCAGGCCCTTGGCGGGCGAGCCCACGCGGGCCATGCCGTCGGCGTCAGACGGGGCCGCCTTGACGGAGCGCGCGATCAGCTCCGGCCGCGCCGGCTGGAAGTCGATGCGCCGGGCCGAGCGCCGCTCGACCAGCGGGCCGATCTGCACCGCGCTCAGCCGCTCCCAGGCCAGCATCGCTTCGCGCCACCGTGCGCGGGCGTCGTTCAGCGCGGTGGCACCGCTGGCAGCGCATCCCTGCTCAAGCGCCGGCACCAGCGCCGCGCTGGCCTGGGCAAAGGCCTGGGCCTGCGGCTGGTAGTGCTGGCGGTACAACGCCTCCAGCGCGTTCACCGGGGTGTAGAAGGGCACGGCCACGTCGGATACCGGCGCGGCCTGCGCGGCCAGGGCCATCAGCAGCGCGGCGGTGGCCAGCGGGCGGGGCCAGGGGGTTGGCAGCATCACAGCGACTCCACGAACTTGACCAGGGCTTCGCGCTCCTGCCTGTTGAGCTTCAGCACCGCGTCGCGGCTGGCCTGCGCCTCGCCGCCGTGCCGCAGCACCGCTTCCAGCACACCGCGGGCGCGGCCGTCGTGCAGCAGCCGGGTGTGGCCGTTGACGTCGCGGATCAGGCCGATGCCCCACAGCGGCGGCGTGCGCCACTGGCGGCCGTTGGCGCCGTAGTCGGGGCGGCCGTCGGCCAGCCCCGGGCCCATGTCGTGCAGCAGCAGGTCGGTGTAGGGCTTGATCACCAGGCCCTTGAGCGCCGGGCTGGACAAGTGCGGAAAGCGCTCAGCCAGCGCCGCGTCGCCCGTCACGTAGCTGGGGCGGTGGCAGGCGGCGCACTGCAGCTGGCTGAACAGCTTCTCGCCGCGCAGCACCTGCGCATCGTTCACCTGGCGGCGCGCCGGCGGCGCCAGCGTGGCGGTGTAGAAGACCACCTGCGCCAGCGTCTCGTCGTCGATCTCCACGCCGCCGTCCTTGCCGCCATGCGGCGCGGCCGCGCAGTCGGATTGCGTGGTGCTGCAGGCCTCGGTCGGGAAGGGCGTGGAGGTGATGCCCATGTCGCCGATGAAGGCGCCCGCCGTCTGGTGCGCCACGGTGGCCACGTTGGCCTTCCAGCCGAAGCGGCCCGGCATCATGCGCTGGGCAAAGGCGTCCCACACCTCGTTCACCTGGCCCTTGATGGGGCCGGGCGTGGCAGCCTGGCGCTGTGCGTTGCCGCGGATCTCGGCCTCGGGAATCGCTTCCAGCAGGCCCATGCCGATGACCTGCGGCGCGATGCGCGGGCTGATCATCACGCCTTCGCCCAGCGGGCCGTAGCCCAGCTGGTCGATCTCGTAGTGGGGCTGCTGCAGCTCGAAGGGCGTGCCGTCGGCAAAACGGCCCTTGACGGGCGTGGTGCGGATGCGCACCTGGCCCTCGGGCTTCACGCCGCGGATCGCGGCGTTGTTCAACTGGTCGCCGTACACCGGGTGGGGGTTGGGCGCGCCGTGCTCGCCCACGCCGGGGATCGACAGGCGCATCAGCAGCGCCACCGGCTGCTCGGTGCTGAGCCCGTTGCGAAAGTCGGGCGGCGCGCCGCGGCCGTCCTGCACATGGCAGCCGCCGCAGGAGCGGGCGATGAAGTGCGGCCCCAGCCCGTCGCGCGCCTGGGTGGACGAAGGCGCCTCCACCCAGTTGCGGCGGAAGAAAGAGTTGCCGATGACGAAGCGCGTGCGCTCCGCGTCGCTGAGGTTGGCGGCCGGGAAGCTGAAGGCATTGCGGCCGGTGGCGTACACCGTGGCCGCACCGGCGGTGGCGGCGCGTTGGTCGCCCGCAGGCGCGCTGGCGGCCTTCGCAGGGCCAGCGCCCGGCCCTGCCTGCGCGGGCAGGCCCGCCGCCAGTACCAGCACCAGCGCGCCCGGCGCGGCCAGCAGCAACGCCTTCACGGGTTCACCAGCGTCAATTGCGTGATGCCCACCGCCGAGGCGGCGGCCACCAGGTCCTTGGACTGCTGCACCAGGCTGTCGATCACCGTCTTGATGCGGCGGCGGCCGGGCGCGTTGTCGTCGCCCAGGATCTCGCGGTCGAAGGGTGCGCGGATCTCGCGCGCGGCGGCCACCGATTGCGAGATCTGCCGCGTGGTGCGCTCGGCCACCGCCGCGTCCTTGGCCTGCACCAGGTCGCGCAGCGACGGACCTTGCAGCGTGCTGCCGTCGCGGCGGCGGTACTGGCCCAGCCACACGTTCTCGATGCCCAGCGCATTGGTCACCGCGTCGCGGTGGGTGTTGTCGGAGAAGCAGGAGTGTTCGTCCTCCTGGTCCTGCGTGTTCAGCGCCACCTCCAGCCGCTCGCCGGCCAGCTCGCCGCGCGACAGCGAACCCAGGCCGACGATGATCTTGCGCACCGATTCACGGCCGCCCGCCTCGAAGCGCGCGCGGTAGTTGCCCTTGACGCCCGGCTGCCAGGCCTTGGTCAAGAAGCGCAGGTCGTCGATCAGCAGCTCGGTCACCACCGCCAGGTAGCGGCGGCGGCGATCGGCATTCGGCTTCTTGCCGTCGACGAAGTCCTCGAAGCTGCGCTCGCCGGGCCCGTTGTCGTTGAAGTCCTGGCCCCACAGCAGGAACTCGATGGCATGCCAGCCGGTGGCGATGTTCTCTTCGCCGCCGCGCTCGTTCATGCGGCTGAGGTAGGCCTTGGTGATGGCCACTTTCTTCTCGTTGACGATGCCGGCATTGGGCCGGTCGCGCGTGCCGTCGACGAAGGCCTCGTCCATCGGCCAGGCGTTCAGCCGGCCTTCCGGCCCCTTGTCGTCGTCGATCGGGCCGCCGTAGAAGCGGAAGGCCTCGGTCTGGCCGTACCACTCGCGCGCGGCCAGCCAGGCCTTGCGGGCGGCGTCCAGGCCTTCGGCGCTGGGCTGCTTCGTGAAGCTGCCGATGGCGGCCTGCAGCTCCAGCGCGGCGGCCAGCGTGTCTTCATAGCCGGCGCTCACCAGCACCGCGTAGTGGCGCACCACGCTCGCAAAATCAGCCGTGGGCGTGGCCTGCGCCCAGGAATGCAATGGCCAGGCGGGCACGGTGGCGGCCACGGCCGCCAGGCCCAGGAAACGACGCTTGTTCATGCCGGCATGTTATGCGAACGCTTCGCATTTGCATCCAAGTCCCGACCGCCGGCCCGGCGATCGACAGGTTCGCGGTGGCGGCCGCTGCCTACAATCAGGGTATGAACTATTACCGGCACCACATCTTCTTCTGCCTGAACAAGCGCGAAAACGGCGAAGACAGTTGTGCGCAGCATGCGGCCCAGGCCGGCTTCGACCGCTGCAAGAGCCAGGTCAAGGCCGCCGGCCTGGCCGGCCCGGGTGGTGTGCGGGTGAACAAGGCCGGCTGCCTGGACCGTTGCGCCGGTGGCCCGGTGGCCGTGGTCTACCCCGAAGGCACCTGGTACACCTTCGTGGACGAATCCGACATCGACGAGATCGTCGAGCATCACCTCAAGGGCGGCGAAGTGGTCGAGCGCCTGGTGCTGCCGCCCAACGTCGGCCGCTGAACCCGCGGCTGCCCCGACAACGTGAATTCCCAAACCCAGCGAGCGTCCATCGCCGGCCCGGCCGGCGTGCTTCAGTGCGCGATCGACGAGCCGGCCGAGGCGGTGCGCGGCGTGATGGTGGTGTGCCACCCCCACCCGCTGCACGGCGGCACCATGGACAACAAGGTGGTGCAGACGGTGGCCCGCGCCGGCCTGCAGCAGGGCCTGCGCACCGTGCGCTTCAATTTCCGCGGCATCGGTGAATCGGCCGGTGCCTGGGATGCCGGCCAGGGCGAGGTGGACGACGCGCTGGCCGTGATCGCCGCCTACCGGGATGCGGCGCTGCCGCTGTGGCTGGCCGGTTTTTCCTTCGGCGGCTACGTGGCGTCGCAGGCCGCCGCGCGCCTGGCCTCGCAAGGCACACCGGCCGACGGCCTGGTGCTGGTGGGGCCGGCGACACGGAACTTCGAGGTGGCAACGGTGCCCGAAGGCACGCTCGTCATCCACGGTGAAGCCGACGACGTGGTGCCGCTGCAGGCCACGCTGGACTGGGCCCGCCCGCAGTCGCTGCCCGTGGTGGTGGTGCCCGGTGTCGGCCACTTCTTCCATGGGCAGTTGCCCTTGCTCAAGTCGCTGGTGGTGCGGCACCTGGCTGCCGCCTGACGCCTGCCAACGACGCTTTTTCTCCTTTTCGCTCTCCGAATGAAAAAACTGTTTGCCTTCGTGCTGGCCGTGGCCTGCACCGTTTCTTCCTGGGCCCAGGCGCCCCAGCCGCCCGAACTGGCGGCCCGCCACTACATCCTGCTCGACCTGACCAGCAACCAGGTGCTGGCCGAGCGCGACGCCGACACACCCACCGACCCGGCCTCGCTGACCAAGCTGATGACGGCCTACGTGGTGTTCACCGCGCTGCGCGAGAAGAAGCTGACGCTGGAGCAGACGCTGACGGTGAGCAAGCGGGCCTGGGATGAGCGCAAGGGCGACCCGTCGCTGATGTTCATCGACACCACGATGACGCCCAAGGTCGACGAGCTGCTGCGCGGCATGATCATCCAGTCGGGCAACGACGCCTCGGTGGCGCTGGCCGAAGGCGTGGCCGGCTCGGTGGATGCCTTCGTGGGCATGATGAACCGCCAGGCCCAGGCCTGGGGCCTGAAGAACACCAGCTTCAAGAACGTGACCGGCATGACCGAAGCCGGCCACCGCACCAGCGCCCGCGACATCGCGGTGGTGGCCTCGCACGTGATCCGCGACTTCCCCGAGTACTACCCGTACTACTCGGTGCGCAGCTACACCTTCAACAAGATCAAGCAGGACAACCGCAACCTGCTGCTGGGCCGCGACCCCAGCGTGGACGGCATGAAGACCGGCTACACCGACGCCGCCGGCTACTGCCTGGTGGCCAGCGCCCAGCGCGACATGCCCAACGGCAAGCGCCGCCTGCTGAGCGTGGTGATGGGCACCGGCTCCAAGGAAGCCCGCGCCACCGAGAGCCAGAAGCTGCTGAACTGGGGCTATAGCGCCTGGGATTCGGTGCGCCTGTTCGAAGAAGGCAAGCCCATCGCCACGCCCGAGGTGTGGAAGGGCACCCAGCGTGAAGCCAAGCTGGGCGCGGCCGGCGCCGTGTACGTGACGCTCCCGCGCGGCGAAGGCGACAAGCTGCAGACCAAGGTGGAGCGCACCGACCCGCTGGTGGCGCCGCTGACCAAGAACCAGCGCGTGGGCACGCTGAAGGTGAGCACCGCCGCCGGCGCGCCGCTGGCCGAAGTGCCCCTGGTGGTGCTGGAGCCGGTGGAACAGGCGGGCCTGCTGGGCCGCGCCTGGGACGCGCTGCGCCTCTGGATCAAGTAAGGTGCAGCCTGAAGTCGCCGCGGAGAAAGCCATGATCGCGCTGCCCGAAACCCTGTGTTACCTGAACGGCGAGTACACGCGCCTGTGCGACGCCAAGGTCTCGGTGCTCGACCGCGGCTTCATCTTCGGCGACGGCGTGTACGAGGCGATCCCCGTCTACGGCGGCCGCCTGTTCCGCTTCAGCGAGCACATCGCCCGCCTGGGCCGCAGCCTGGCCAAGCTGCGCATTCCCAACCCGATGGACGAGGCGCGCTGGCTGGCCACCGCCCGCCGCCTGGTGCAGGACCATCCGGCCGAGGTGCAGGTGGTGTACATCCAGGTCACGCGCGGAGTGGCGATGCGCGACCACGTGGTGCCGGCCGAGCCGGTGCCCACCGTGTTCATGATGACCAACGAGCTGAAGCAGGCCAGCGCCGAGGCGCGCCACCAGGGCGTGGCCTGCATCACCGCCCGCGACTTCCGCTGGGAGCGCGGCGACATCAAGAGCACCTCGCTGCTGGGCAGCGTGCTGGCGCGCATGGTGTCGGCCGACCAGGGCGCCACCGAGACCATCATGTTCCGTGACGGCTGGCTGACCGAAGCCAGCAGCAGCAACGTCTGGGTCGTGAAGGAAGGCGCGCTGCTGGGCCCGCCCAAGAGCGAGCACCTGCTCGAAGGCATCCGCTACGAGCTGCTGCGCGAGCTGTGCGAAGAATGCGGCATCGCCTACAACCTGCGCCCGCTGGCCGAGGCCGAGGTGCTGGGCGCCGACGAGGTGCTGCTGAGCTCGGCCACCAAGGAGGTGCTGCCGGTCACCCGCATCGACGGCGCCGAGGTGGGCCACGGCGCGCTGCGCGGCAAGCCCGGCCCGGTGTACGCCCGCCTGTATGAGGCCTACCAGAACGCCAAGAAGCTGCAGTCCGTCTGACCGCGGCCCGCGCTGCGCGGTTGCAATCGGGCGGCGCCACCCCTTGTCTTTGCGATGAGTACCGCCACCATGCAGCCCATCCCGCCCGAACAATCGCTGATCGAGTACCCCAGCGCCTTTCCCATCAAGGTGATGGGCGAGAACGTGGACGGTTTCGTGCACGCGGTCACCCAGGTGGCCGAGCAGTTCGACCCCAACTTCGACGCCAGCACCGTGGAACTGCGGCCCAGCAAGGGCGGCAAGTACCTGGGCGTGACCATCACCGTCACCGCCACCAGCCGCGAGCAGCTGGACGAGCTCTACCGCACGCTGACCACGCACCCGATGGTCAAGGTGGTGTTGTGACCGGGGCCGGCGGCCGCTGGGGCGGTTCGGCCAGCCGCGCGTCGATCTCGCGCAGCTTGGCCGGCGCCACCTCGTCGCCGCTGGCCGCCGCTACGGCATACCAGTAACGGGCCAACCGCAGATCGTGCGTCACGCCCACGCCCGTTTCGTACATCGAGGCAAGGATGTACTGCGCCCCCACGTCGCCGCCCTTGGCCGCCTCGCGGTACCAGTGCGCCGCCGCCGGCAGGTCCTGCGCGGCGCCACGGCCCAGGTAGTAGGCGGTGGCGATCTCCACCTGGCCGGGCACGCTGCCCTGCTCGGCCGCGCGCAGGTACCAGCGGCTGGCCTCGCCCAGGTCGCGCCGGCCGGCGTCGCCGGTTTCGTACAGCCGGCCCATGCCGTAGGTGGCGGTGACGAAGCCGTGCTCGGCCGCGCGCTGCATCAGCCGCAGCGCCTCGCCGTTGCTGGCACCGGGCAGCTCGCGCTTCAGGTGCATCACCGCCAGGTTGTAGTCGGCCGCCGGCAGCCCCGCGCGGGCCAGGCCCTCGAAGGCCTCGCGCGCCTGCAGCAGCCGGCCCTGGTCGTGGTCCACCACCGCCGCCTCCAGGCGCGCCTGCAGGGCCTCTTTCTGCGCGGGCGTCAGCGCCGGCTCGGCGGCGCCGGCTGCGGTGGCTGCCAGCAGGGCCAGGGCGCCGAGCAACGGGTGGATCGAAGGGCGGAAGGGCATGCGTTTCTCCTGCTGCCGGCGCTGGCCGGCCAATGCGCACCATGATCGTCAAGACCCTGGGCCGCGTCGACTATGCCGCCACCGAGGCGGCGATGCGCGCCTTCACCGAACAACGCGATGCCGACACGCCCGACGAACTGTGGCTGTGTGAGCACGACCCCGTCTACACCCAGGGCATTGCCGGCCGCAGCGAGCATGTGCTCAGCCCCGAAGGCATCCCGGTGGTGCGCACCAACCGCGGCGGCCAGGTCACCTACCACGGCCCCGGCCAAGTGGTGGCCTATCCGCTGGTCGACCTGCGCCGGCTCGGCATCTACGTCAAGGAGTACGTCTACCGGCTGGAGCAGGCGGTGCTCAAGACGCTGGCCGACTATGGCGTCACCGGCCACCGGGTGAGCGGCGCGCCTGGCATCTACGTCAAGCTGGCCGACCCCTTCGGCCATGCCAGGCTCGCCGACCCGGCGCCGGGCGCCGACCCGTTCACCGGCCTTGGCAAAATCGCGGCGCTGGGCATCAAGGTGAGCCAGCACCGCACCTACCACGGTGTCGCGCTCAATGTCGCGATGGACCTGCAGCCCTTTCTGGGCATCGATCCTTGCGGTTACGCCGGGCTGCAGACCATCGATCTGGCTAGACTCGGCATCTCTACCGATTGGAGCGAGGCCGCCGCACGCTTTGCCAAGCGCCTGGCCGCCCAACTGACCCCATGACCCAGCCCACGCCCACCGCCGCCGCCTCGCCCACCGCCTACGACCCCACTGCCAAGCAGAAGGCGCAGGCCAAGACCGCACGCATCCCCATCAAGATCGTGCCGGCCGAGGTGCTGAAGAAGCCCGACTGGATCCGCGTCAAGGCCGGCTCGCCCACCACGCGCTTCTACGAGATCAAGCAGATCCTGCGCGAGCACAAGCTGCACACGGTGTGCGAAGAAGCCAGCTGCCCCAACATCGGCGAGTGCTTCGGCAAGGGCACGGCCACCTTCATGATCATGGGTGACAAGTGCACCCGCCGCTGCCCCTTCTGCGACGTGGGCCACGGCCGCCCCGACCCGCTGGACGAGGATGAGCCGGCCAACCTGGCCAAGACCATCGCCGCGCTGCGCCTGAAGTACGTGGTCATCACCAGCGTCGACCGCGACGACCTGCGCGACGGCGGCGCGGCCCACTTCGTGGAGTGCATCCGCCAGACGCGCGCGCTGTCGCCCGAAACCCGCATCGAGATCCTGACGCCCGACTTCCGCGGCCGCATGGACCGCGCGCTGGAGATCCTGAAGGCCGCGCCGCCCGACGTGATGAACCACAACCTGGAAACCGCGCCTCGCCTCTACAAGGAAGCGCGCCCGGGGTCGGACTACCAGTACAGCCTGAACCTGCTCAAGCGCTTCAAGGAATTCGCGCCCGACGTGCCCACCAAGAGCGGCATCATGGTCGGCCTGGGCGAGACGGACGAAGAGATCCTGCAGGTGATGCGCGACATGCGCGCGCACGATATCGACATGCTCACCATCGGCCAGTACCTGGCCCCCAGCGGCCACCACCTGCCGGTGCGCCGCTATGTGCACCCCGACACCTTCAAGATGTTCGAGGAAGAGGCCTACAAGATGGGCTTCACCCACGCCGCCGTGGGCGCGATGGTGCGCAGCAGCTACCACGCCGACCAGCAGGCCCACGCCGCGGGCGTGGCCGACGCGGTGGTGTGAGCCCGGCGCCGCGGTGACGCGGCACCCTGGCTAGCGCGTCCCTCAGGCGCTGCGCTGGCGCCGCCGCAGCGCGGCCACGGCCAGCAGGCCGCCGGCCATCAAGGCCCAGGTGCCCGGCTCGGGCACGGCGGTGATGATGCTCACCGGGGTGAACGTGTCCTGGCGCAATCCGTAGCCGCCCAGCCCCTGGAAGCTGGACGCCACCAGCGTGCCGGTGAGGCTGCCGTTGCTGCCCGACACCGCCGCGAAGGGCGCCAGCACGCTGGCGTCGATGCTCCTGAGGCTCAGCGACGAGGCTTCGTAGAAGTTGAACAGCACGTTGCTGCCCAGCTGGCCGGGGTTGAGCGTGCCGTTCATCTGCAGCGCGCTGCCCGCCACATTGACGATCACCGTCGCGCCCTGCTTGATGTTGGCGGTGCTGAACCAGCCGGCGCTGCTGAAGTCGGCCGCGCTGAGGTTGAACACCTCCACGTCGGCACCGGTGCCGGTGAAGTAGCCGCCGCCGTACTGGGTGGCGTAGCTGCCGGTCTTGCTGGCCGTGGCCACCGTGGTGGACAGGCCCTTGAGCCGGCTGGCCGCGGCCGTGAAGTCGACCGGCGAGGCGCCGCTGTCCACGGTGCCCTGCGTGAAGTTGCCGGCCACCGCGCCGCCGACGTAGCTCTTGCCACCGTTGACCGAACCGTTGCCACCCATGAAGCTGCCGCCCACCACCATGGCGTAGCCGCCCACGTTGCTGCTGGCGTTGGCATTGACCGCCCAGCTCGACAAGGTGACCGAGCCGCCCGCGGCCAGCGGGCCCTGGGTGGCACCGTTGACGCCGCTGAAGGACCCGAACACGAAGGCGTTGAAGCTGCCGGCGGCGCCGAGGTCCACGACCGCGGCTTGCGCCGAAACGCCGGCGGTGAGCGCGACCACCAGGCCGGCGGCCGAGCGGAGGCGGGGCGAGAAAGAACACGACATGGACGACTTCCCAACGGCTGTGGCAGCCCGAAAAGCAGGCTGCGAGGAGCGGGAATGTAGGGCCGGAAGGCGACCCGCCGCCGGTGCAGCCGGCGCGGGCGGCGGCTTGCCGTGCAAGCCGTCACGCCGGGTGTGGGCCCGGCGCCTCAGCGTCTGGATCAATGGCGCAGCGAGAGCGCGCGCAGCGCGTCCTTGGGTTTGAGGATCCGGCAGTCGCCGTGGTGCTTCAGCACGAGCAGGTCGTCGTCACCGGTCACGATCATGTCAGCGCGCCCGGCGGCTGCGCAGGCCAACACGGCGTCATCATCGCCGTCGCGGCTGACGGGGCACGGCAGCGGCACAGCATGCACCCGTTGAGCGATGCGGCCTGGTAGCCCTGCCACAGCAGGGCGGAAACCACGATGTTGGTGTCGAGTACTGCGCGTGGCGGTATCACCGCTGCGTGCCGGGGACCCCCGGCCGCTGGGCTTGGCGTACCTCATCGACCTCGGCCTGCAGTTGCCGCAGCGACCGCGGCCGGCTGCCGCCTGCCGTGGCACGTGCGGCACCTGCGAGCAATTGCTGAGCGGCCTGTCGACGCATCTCTTCCTTCAGCAGCCGCGTCATGGCCTTGGGTGTCAACAGCCCGGCCGCTTCAGCGTCGTTGGCCAGACGCTCGGGCAGATCCAGCTTGAGTTCGCGTGTGCTCATGACGCTGAGCCTAAGGCAGCGGGCGTCAATCCGCCAGCGGCGCCGCCTCCGGCGCGGGCGGTGTGAAGGCTGCCTTGTCGCTCCACAGCTGGCCGCCGGTGGCCCAGTTGTGGCGGGCCACTTCGGTGATCACCACGTCGACCGAATCGGGGCTGGCGCCCAGGGTGCGCACGGTGGCTTCGGTCAGGGCCTGGGCGAAGGCACGCTTTTGCTCGAGCGTGCGGCCTTCGAACATCTCGACGCGGATGGTGGGCATGAGGATCTCCTTGAGGTTGAAGCTTCAGTCGGCGTAGCCGGGCGACAGCCGGTCCAGGCGGCGCAGCAGCGCGGGCCATTCGAGGTCGCCGTCCCATTCCTGGCCGTTGCCCACCCACTCGCGCCAGGTGCGCTGGGCCAGTGCGTCGCTCACCACCTGGATGCCGGCGCGTGCACCGGCCTGAGCGCGCAGTTGGGCCTGGGCGGCGCGCTCCAGCAGGTGCATCAGCATGAAGGCTTCGGCCACGGTGCGGCCGACGGTCAACACACCGTGGTTGTCGAGGATCAGGCCGTCGAGCGCGCCCAGCCGGGCGGCCAGCCGCTGCTGCTCTTCGGCGCCCAGCGCCAGGCCTTCGTAGGCATGGCGGCCCAGCCGGCCGTGCAGCCGCATCGCGTACTGGCTGGTGGGCAGCAGGCCCTCGGGCAGCATGCTCAGCGCCACGCCCCAGGGGGTGTGCAGGTGGATCACGCATGCCACTTCGGGCCGGGCCGCATGCACCGCGCCGTGGATGGCAAAGCCGCTGGGGTTCACCGGTCGGCCGCTGCCGTCCACCACCTGGCCGCGCTGGTTCACCTTCACCAGGCTGCTGGCGGTCACTTCTTCGAACAGCTGGCCGAAGGTGTTGATGAGGTAGTGCCCCGGCTCTCCCGGCACGCTGGCCGAGAGGTGGGTGTAGATGGTGTCGTCCCAGCCGTTGAGTGCGGCCAGGCGAAAGGCCGCCGCCAGGTCGGCGCGCACCTGCTGCTCGGTGCGCGGCGGCCGTGGGCTCACGCGCCGGCTCCGGCCTTGCTGGCCATTGGCTGGCCCATGCGCACCGGGCCGGCCGGCGCCCACACCGGGTTGAAGCGCAGCGTGCCGCGCGGCCACAGCAGCACCACGGTGCTGCCCAGCAGGAAGCGGCCCATCTCGGCGCCCTGGGCCAGCGTCACCTGGCCATCGGCATAGGTCCACTCGCGCAACTGGCCGGTGCGCGGCGGGTTGACCACGCCGTGCCACACGGTGGCCATGCTGCCCACGATGGTGGCGCCCACCAGCACCTGCACGAAGGGGCCGTGCGGCGTGTCGAACACGCACACCACGCGCTCGTTGCGGGCGAACAGGCCCGGCACACCGCGGGCGGTGGTGGGGTTCACCGAGAACAGGTCGCCGGGCACGTGGATCATGCGCCGCAGCCGCCCTTCGCACGGCATGTGGATGCGGTGGTAGTCCTTGGGGCTGAGGTAGATGGTGGCGAAGTGGCCGTGCTCGAACTGCGCGGCCAGCGCGGCATCACCGCCCACCAGCGCGGTGGTGCTGTAGGCATGGCCCTTGGCCTGGAAGATCTGGTCGCGCTGGATGTCGCCGAACTGGCTGATCGCGCCGTCCACCGGGCACACCCAGTCGGCATCGGCCAGCGGGCGAGCGCCGGGCTTCAGGGCGCGGGTGAAAAACTCGTTGAAGCTGGGGTAGTGCGCCGGGTCAGGGTCGGCGGCTTCGGCCATGTTCACGCCGTACTTGCCGATGAACCAGCGGATCAGCGCGGTGGTGGTGCCACCGGCCTGGGCCGAGGCCACGCGGCCGGCGAAGCGGGTGAGGGCCTGCTTGGGCAGCAGGTACTGGGGGAGGACGTCGAGGCGTTCAGACACCAAACCATTCTAGAAGCCGCCCTCAACCCCCCGTGCCGGAGGCCGCCGACGGCACTTGCCAGCCGCCGCCCAGCGCCTGGATCAGGCTGACGGTGGCCGTCTGCCGCTGCACGATGAGCTGCAGCACGCTGCGCCGGGCCGACAGCGCCGACACCTGGGCCGTGACCACCTCGGTGAAGCTGACTTGCCCGGCGCGGTAGCGGTTGAGCACCTGCTGCTCGGTCTGGTCGGCGGCCTCGGAAGCGGCGCGCCGCAACTGCAGCTGGCGCTCCAGCGATCGCAGCGCGGCCAGCTGGTCTTCCACGTCCTGGAAGGCGGTGAGCACCGTCTGCCGGTAGCTGGCCACGGTCTGTTCCCAGGCGGCGCGCGACTGGTCGATGCGCGCGCGGTTGGCACCGGCGTCGAACACCGTCTGCGCCAGCGACAGGCCCAGCGACCAGGCCGCGGCCGAGGCGCTGAACAGGTCGGACACGCGCGAGCTGTTGAGCCCGTACTGCCCGGTGAGCGTGAAGCTGGGGTACAGCGCCGTCTGGGCCACGCCCACGTCGGCATTGGCAGCAGCCACCCGGCGCTCGGCGGCGGCGATGTCGGGCCGGCGCAGCAGCAGCTGCGATGGCAGCCCGGTGGGCACCGCCGGTGGCTCGGCCCGCCAGGGCGCATTGGCGGCATCGACCGCAATGGTGAGGTCGGCCGGCGCACGCCCCAGCAGCACCGCGATCGCATGCTCCAGCTGCGCGCGGCTGCGCTCCAGCGCCACCAGGTCGGCCTCGGTATTGGCCAGCTGCGTTTGCGCCTGCAGCACGTCGCTCTTGAGCGCCAGGCCGGCGTCGTAGCGGTTCTGCGCGATCTGCGCGGCGCGCTGGTAGGCGGCCAGGGTGTCGCGCAGCAAGGCCATCTCGGCATCGGTCTCGCGCAGCGAGAAGTAGTTGGTCGCCAGCTCGCCCTGGGCCGACAGCGTGGCCGCGGCCAGGTCGGCCTCGCTGGCCTGGGCGCGGGCGCCGGCCGCCGCCACGTTGCCGGCCACGCGGCCCCATACGTCGGCCTCCCAGCTGGCGCCCAGGGCCAGGTTGTAGCGCTCGCGCGCCGCGGACGTGGAGCCGTCGCCGCCGCTGCGGGTGGCGCCGCCCGACAGGCTGAGCGATGGAAAACGCGCCGCCCGTTGCTCGCGCACCAGGGCGCGGGCCTGGGCCAGGGCCGCGGCGCTGGCGGCCACGTTCTGGTTGGACACCTGCACCTGCGGCATCCAGCCGTCCAGCTGTGCATCGCCGAACAGCTGCCACCAGGGCCCGCGCGACAACGCATCGGCCGGCACGGACGCCTGCCAGCCGGCCGGGGGCGCCTCCTTGAACTGGGCGGGTGGCGGCAGCGGGCCGGCCTCCGGCAGCGGCGTGCTGGCGCAGCCCGCCAGCAGCAGGGCCAGCAGCAGCGCAGCCAGGGCCGGCGGCGCGCGGCGGGTGGGGGAGGAAGGCAGTCGGGTCATCGCGGCAGTTCAGGCACCGGCGCCGGGTCGATCTGGCGGCTCAGGTGGTGTTCGTCGGGTTTGCGGCGGCGCAGCTTGTCCAGCAGCAGGTACACCACCGGCGTGGTCAGCAGCGTCAGCAACTGGCTGGCGATCAGGCCGCCGATGATGGCGATGCCCAGCGGCCGGCGCAGCTCCGAGCCTTCGCCGAAGCCGATGGCCAGCGGCAGCGCGCCCAGCGCGGCGGCCAGCGTCGTCATCAGGATGGGCCGGAAGCGCAGCAGACAGGCTTCGCGCACCGCCTCGAAGGCGCTGAGGCCACGCGCTCGTTCGGCATCGAGCGCAAAGTCGATGATCAGGATGGCGTTCTTCTTGACGATGCCGATGAGCAGGAACACGCCGATCAGCGCGATCAGCGAGAACTCCATGCGAAACAGCAGCAGCGCCAGCACCGCGCCCACGCCGGCCGAGGGCAGGGTGGACAGCACCGTGATCGGGTGCACCAGGCTTTCATACAGCACGCCCAGCACGATGTAGATGACCACCAGCGCCGCCAGGATGAGCAGCGGCTGCTGGCCCTGCGACTGCTGGAAGGTGGCGGCCGTGCCCTGCACGCTGCCGCGCACGTTGATCGGCATGCCGATCTCGGCCTCGGCCCGGGCGATGGCGGCTTGCGCCTGCGACAGCGTGGCGCCATCGGCCAGGTTGTACGAGATGGTGGTGGCCAGCTCGCCGTCCTGGTGGCTGATGGACGAAGGCGTGCTTTCTTCGCTGAAGCGGGCGATGGCCGGCAGCGGCACCATGTTGCGGGCGCTGGTGCTGACTGCCGAGCCGGTGGAGGCATCACGCAGCGAGGCATTGGCCGTGCTGCTGCTGGCCAGCGTGGCGGCGTCGGTGCCGGTGGACGAGGTGGTGGTGCTGCGGTTGGCGGTGTTGCCGGCGGCCACGTTCACGTCGTTCAGCGCCAGCGGGCTTTGTGCGTAGCGCGGCGCCACTTCCATCACCACGCGGTACTGGTTCAGCTCGTCATAGATGGTGGCCACCTGCCGCTGGCCGAAGGCGTTGTACAGCGCGGTGTCCACGTCGCGCGCGCTCAGGCCCAGGCGCGAGGCCGTGTCCTTGTCGATGTGGACGAAGGTTTCCACGCCGTTGTCCTGCTGGTCGGTGTCGATGTCGGTCAGCTCGGGCTGCTGGCGCATCTGCGTGGCCAGCTTCAGCGCCCAGTCGCGCAGGTCGGCCGCGTTGTCGCTCTTGAGCGTGTACTGGTAGGTGGAGTTGCTCTGCCGCCCGCCCATGCGCAGGTCCTGCACGGTGTTCAGGAACAGGCTCACGCCGCTCACCTGCGCCAGCTGGGGCCGCAGCCGTGCGATCACCGCCTGGCCACCCACGCCGCGTTCTTCCAGCGGCTTCAAGTTGACGAACAGGAAGCCGCTGCCCGCGCGAGAGCCGCCGGTGAAGCCCACCACCGTGTCCACCGCCGGGTCGGCGCGGATGATGTCCACCAGCTGCTTGAGCTTGGCCTGCAGCGCCTGGAACGAGATGCTCTGGTCGGCCCGCAGGCCGCCGTTGATCTGCCCCGTGTCCTGCTGCGGGAAGAAGCCCTTGGGCACCGCCGCGAACAGCCACACGTTGAGGCCGATCACCGCCACCAGGATGAACATCACCAGCCCCGGCGCATGCAGCGCCCAGTCCAGGCTGCGGGCATAAGCGCGCTGCAGCCGGGCAAAGCCGGCCTCGGACCAGCGGGCCAGCCGGCCCGGCTGGTGCTGCACCGCGCCGGGCTTGAGCAGCCAGGCGCACATCATGGGCGTGGTGGTCAGCGAGATGACCAGCGAGATCATCACCGCCACGCTGAGCGTGACCGCGAACTCGCGGAAGATGCGGCCCACCAGCCCGTCCATGAACAGCAGCGGGATGAACACCGCCACCAGCGACAGGCTGATCGACACCACGGTGAAGCCCACCTCGCGCGCGCCCAGCAGCGCGGCCTCGAAGCGGTTGCGGCCGGCCTCGATGTGGCGGCTGATGTTCTCCAGCACCACGATGGCGTCGTCCACCACGAAGCCGGTGGCCACCGTCAGCGCCATCAGGCTCAGGTTGTTGAGGCTGAAGCCCAGGAAGTACATCACCCCGAAGGTGCCCAGCAGCGACACCACCGTGGCCACCGCCGGAATCAGCGTGGCCCGCACGCTGCGCAGGAAGAGGCTGACCACCAGCACCACCAGCAGGATGGAGATCAGCAGCGTCAGCTCGATCTCGCGCAGCGAGGCGCGGATGGAGTTGGTGGCGTCCGAGGCCACGTGCAGCGTGACGTCGGCCGGCAGCTGCGCCTGCAGTTGCGGCACCAGCGCGCGCACGGCGTCCACCGTCTCGATGACGTTGGCGCCGGGCTGGCGGGTGATGAGCACGATGACCGCCGGGCTGCCGTTGAACAGGCCCAGCGTGCGCCGGTCCTCGGGCCCGTCGCTCACCGTGGCCACGTCGGCCAGCCGCACCGCGGCGTCGTTGCGCCAGGCGATCACCAGGCGCCGGTAGTCCTCGGCCAGGCGGCCGATCTGGGAGGTGTAGACCTGCAGCTGCAGGCCGTTGCCTTCGATGGCGCCCTTGGGCCGGTTGGCGCTGGCCGACTGGATGGCCGCGCGCACGTCGTCCAGCGCGATGCCGTAGCGCGCCAGCGCCAGCGGGTTGAGCGCCACGCGCACGGCGGGCAAGGAGCCGCCGCCCACCTCCACGTCGCCCACGCCCCTGACCTGGGCCACCTTCTGCTGCACCAGGTTGCTCACCTCGTCGTAGATCTGCTGCGGCGTGCGGCCGGGCGAGGTCAGCGCCAGGATGATCACCGGCGCGGCCGACGGGTTCATCTTGCGGTAGGTGGGGTTGCTGCGCAGCGTGGCCGGCAGGTCGCTGCGTGCGGCGTTGATCGCGGCCTGCACTTCGCGGGCGGCGCTGTCGATCTTGCGGTTGAGGTCGAACTGCAGCGTGATGCGGGTGGAGCCCGTGCCGCTGCTGGACGTCATCTCGTTGAGGCCGGGCAGCGTGCCCAGCCGCCGCTCCAGCGGCGTGGCCACGCTGCTGGCCATGGTGTCGGGGCTGGCGCCCGGCAGGCTGGCGCTCACCGAGATGGCCGGGAAGTCCACCTGCGGCAGCGGCGCCACCGGCAGCACGAAAAACGCCGCCAGCCCCGCCAGCGCGATGCCCAGCGTCAGCAGCATCGTGGCGATGGGCCGGCGGATGAAGGGCTGGCTGAGGTTCATGCGCGGCCCTGCAGCCGTTGGCCCAGCCGGTCGAAGGCCAGGTAGATCACCGGCGTGGTGAACAGCGTGAGCACCTGGCTGACCACCAGCCCGCCGAAGATGGCCAGGCCCAGCGGCCGCCGCAGCTCGGCCCCGTCGCCGAAGCTGAACATCAGCGGCAGCGCGGCGAACAGCGCCGCCATCGTGGTCATCAGGATGGGCCGCAGCCGCAGCAGCGCCGCCTGGTGGATGGCCTCGCGCGGCGACTTGCCTTCGTGCCGTTCAGCGTCGATGGCGAAGTCGATCATCATGATCGCGTTCTTCTTGACGATGCCGATCAGCAGGATGATGCCGATGATGCCGATCACGCCCAGGTCGTGGCCGGTGACGATGAGCGCCAGCAGCGCGCCCACGCCGGCCGAGGGCAGGGTGGACAGGATGGTCAGCGGATGCACCGTGCTTTCGTACAGCACGCCCAGCACGATGTACACGCACACCACCGCCGCCAGAATCAGCCACAGCTGGTTGGTCAGCGAGCTTTCATAAGCCCCCGCCGCGCCCAGGAAGTGCAACGACAAGCTGGCCGGCAGGCCGATGGCCTGCGCCGCGGCGCGGATCTCGTCCACCGCCTCGCCCAGCGACACGCCGTTGGCGGTGTCGAAGCCCAGCGTGGCCGAGGGGTACTGCGCCACGTGCGTCACCTGCAGCGGTGCAGCCACCTCCTCGATGCGCGCAAAGGCCGACAGCGGCGTGGCCGTGCCCGCGCTGGTGGGCAGGTGCAGCAGCTTCAGCGCATCGGGCGTGCTCAGCAGCCGCGGGTTGGCCTCCAGGATCACGCGGTACTGGTTGGTCTCGGTGAAGATGGTGGAGACGATGCGCTGGCCGAAGGCGCTGTACAGCGCCTCGTCCAGCGCGGTGGCGGTGATGCCCAGGCGCGAAGCGGTGTCGCGGTCCAGCGTCACCTGCACCGCGCGACCCTGTGCGCCGGCATCGGTGACCACCTGGCTGAGCTTGCCGTTGCCGCGCAGGTGCTCGGTGAGCTTCTGCGTCCACTGGTTGACGGTGGCGGTGTCGGCGCCTTCCACCGACACGCGGTAGGGCGTGGGGCCGGTCTCGGCGTCGATGGTGAGGTCTTGCGTGGGCTGCAGCGACAGCGTGATGCCGGCCACCGTGGCCACCCGTTGCCGCAGCCGCGCCATCAGCTCGGTCTGGTTGCCGCCGCTGCGGTCGGTCTTCAGGTTGATGAAGAGCCGGCCGGTGTGCAGCATGGTGTTGTTGGCCGCGTCCACGCCCACGAAGCTGGTGATGCTCTCCACGTCGGGGTCCTGCATCAGCGCTTCGGCGGCCTGCTGCTGCAGGCTGGCCATGCGTTCGTAGCTCACCGAGGGCGCGGCCTCGATGCGGGCCTGCAGCTGCCCGGTGTCCTGCACCGGGAACAGGCCCTTGGGAATGAGCACGTACAGCAGTACCGTCAGCGCCAGCGTGGCCAGGGCCACCAGCAGCGTCAGGCCCTGGTGGGCCAGCACCTGCTGCAGGCCGCGGTCGTAGTGCGCCACCACGCGGTCGAAGAAGCGCTGGATCGCCGCGCCCAGGCCGTGCGGCGGCACTGAGGCATCGTGCGGCTTCAGCCAGCGGGCCGACATCATCGGCACCAGTGTCAGCGACACCACGGCCGAGATCAGGATGGTGATGGCCAGCGTGATGGCGAACTCGCGGAACAGCCGGCCCACCACGTCGCCCATGAACAGCAGCGGAATCAGCACCGCGATCAGCGACACCGTGAGCGAGATGATGGTGAAGCCGATCTCGGTGGCGCCCTTGACGGCGGCCTGCATCGGCGGGTCGCCTTCTTCGATGTGGCGCGCGATGTTCTCCAGCATCACGATCGCGTCGTCCACCACGAACCCGGTCGCGATGGTCAGCGCCATCAGGCTGAGGTTGTTCAGGCTGTAGCCCAGCAGGTACATCACGCCGAAGGTGCCCACCAGCGAGATGGGCACCGCCAGGCTGGCGATCACCGTGGCGCGCAGGCTGTGCAGGAACGCGAAGATCACCAGCACCACCAGCACCACCGCCAGCACCAGCTCGAACTGCACATGCTGCACCGACGCGCGGATGCCGCGCGTGCGGTCGGCCAGCACCTGCACCTCCACCGACGCCGGCATGCCGGCCGTGAGCTGCGGCAGCCGCGCGCGGATGGCGTCCACCGTCTGGATCACGTTGGCGCCCGGCTGGCGCTGCACGTTGATGATGATGGCCGGCTGCAGCGCACCGCCGCCGCGGCCGGCCCAGGCGCCCAGTCGCACGTTCTCGGCGCTGTCCACCACGCGGGCCACGTCCTTCATGCGCACCGGCGCGCCGTTGCGCCAGGCGACGATCAGGTTCTTGTACTCGTCGGCCGTCAGCAGCTGGTCGTTGGCATTGATCGAGTAGCTGCGCGTGGCGCCGTCGAAGCTGCCCTTGGCGCCGTTGGCATTGGCCGCGCTGATGGCGCTGCGCAGCGTGTCGATGGCGATGCCGTAGGAGGCCAGCGACTGCGTGTCGGCCTGGATGCGCACCGCCGGCCGTTGCCCGCCCGACAGCGTCACCAGGCCCACGCCGCTGACCTGCGAGATCTTCTGCGCCAGCCGCGTGTTCACCAGGTTCTGCACCTCGGTCAGCGGCAGGCTGTCGGAGGTGACGGCCAGCGTCAGCACCGGCGCATCGGCCGGGTTGACCTTGGCATACACCGGCGGCGCCGGCAGGTCGGCGGGCAGCAGCGAGCTGCCGGCATTGATGGCAGCCTGCACCTCCTGCTCGGCCGAATCCAGCGACAGATCGAGCCCGAACTGCAGCGTGATGACCGACACGCCGGCCGCGCTGGTGGAGCTCATGCGCGCCAGGCCCGACATCTGGCCCAACTGGCGTTCCAGCGGCGCGGTGACGGTCTGGCTCATCACCTCGGGGCTGGCGCCGGGGTACAGCGTCTGCACCTGGATGGTGGGGTAGTCCACCTGCGGCAGCGCCGACAGCGGCAGGAAGCGAAAGCCCACCAGCCCGGCCAGCAGGATGGCCAGCATCAGCAGCGAGGTGGCCACCGGCCGCTGGATGAAAGGGCGCGACGGACTCAATGCCATGGCCGGCCGCTCACTCGCCGGCCGCGGGGGCGGCGCCGCTGGCCCGCCGGTGCGGGCGGCTGGCGGCACCTTCGGGCGCCGAAGCACCGCGGCCCGGCCGCGAGGCCCCGCCGCCCGGGGCCGAGGCGCCGCGTTGCGGCCGGTCGCCGGCCACGGTCACGCGGGCGCCGTCCTTCAGCCGGTCGGCGCCTTCGGTCACCACGGTGTCACCGGCCTGCAGGCCGGTGGTGATCTGCACCCGGTCGTGGGTGGCCTGGCCACGCTGGACGGCGCGCTGGCTCACGGTGCGGTCTTCATTGAGCAGGTAGACGAAGTCGCCGTCGTTGCCATGGCGCAGCGCCGCCACCGGAATCGTCACCGCGTCGCGCACGCTGTCCAGCTGCATCTGCACGTTGACGAACTGGTTGGGAAACAGCGTGCGGCCGGCATTGGCAAAACGCGCCTTGGCCTTGACGGTGCCGGTGGTGGTGTCGATCTCGTTGTTGAGGGTGGAGAAGCTGCCCGTGTCCAGCACCGTGGCGCGGCTGCGGTCCAGCGCCGTCACCGGCAGCTGCGCGCCGGCGGCGATGCGGCGCTCGATGTCGGGCACGCGGTCCTGCGGCACCGCGAACTGCACGTCGATCGGCGCCACCTGGGTGATCACCACCACGCCGTTGGCATCGCTGGACGACACCACGTTGCCCACGTCCACCACCCGCAGGCCCACGCGGCCCGAGACCGGCGCGGTGATGCGGGTGTAGCTCAGGTTCAGCCGCGCCGTGCCTTCGGCCGCGCGGTCCGACAGCACGGTGCCTTCCAGCTGCTTGACGTTGGCGACCTGCGTGTCCACGTCCTGGCGGGCGATGCTGTCCTGCTTGAGCAGGGTCTGGTAGCGCTCCAGCGTCAGCCGGGCCAGCTGCAGCTGGGCTTCGTCGCGCTGGCGCTGGCCTTCGGCCTGCATCAGCGCCAGTTCAAACGGGCGCGGGTCGATGACGGCCAGCACGTCGCCGGCCTTGACCATCTGGCCTTCGCGGAAGCGCACCTCCTTCAGCACGCCCGAGACCTGCGGCCGCACCGTGACGGTGGCCGAGGGCGTGACGGTGCCCAGCGCCTCGATGACGATGGGGATGTCGGCGCGCGTGGCGCGGGCCACGCCCACGGTGGTGGCCGGGCCGCCGCGGCCCATGCCCATGCCCGGGGGTCCACCGGGCCCGCCGGGGCCGCCCATGCCGGGCGGTCCGCCGGCCGCACCCGGAGGCGCGCCAGTGGCAGCGGGGCGGTGAGTCAGATACCAGGCCAGGCCAAACAGCGCCAGCAAGGCCAGCAGCGCAACGAGGCGGCCCACCCAGCGGGCGCGGCGGCTGGGTCGCCGTTCAGCCGCGGCCGCCGGTGTGGCCGCGACCGGTGTTTGTTCTTCTTGCATTCAAGGTCCTCTTGGCCCAGGCGGGCGGGGACGATGATGCCTTCATGCCCGGGCGCGCGCCGGACGGGGATGAGAACAGCGCCGGTTTGCCGGCGTATTGCTGAGTGGCTAGGCTTCCGCCAGCAGCTGCTCCACCAGCTTGTGCAGGGCCGCGAAGTCGGGCGCGCCGACGTAGCGCTTGACGATCTCGCCGCGCTTGTTGATCAGGTAGCTGGTGGGCGTGAGCTGCACGTCGCCGAAGCGGCGGGCGATCTCGCCGGTGTTGTCGATGGCCACGCCGAAGGGCAGCTTGCGCGTCTCGGCGAAGCGGGCCACGTAGGCCGGCGGGTCGTAGCTCATGGCCACGGCCACGGTCTCGTAGCCCTGGCCCTTGTACTTGTCGTAGGTGGCGACGATCTGCGGCATCTCGGCCACGCAGGTGACGCAGCTGGTGGCCCAGAAGTTGACCAGCACCACCTTGCCGCGCAGGGCCTCGGTGCTGCCCTTGCTGCCGTCCAGCAGCGTGTACGACACTGCAGGCACCGCTTCGCGCGGGCCGAAGGCCTGCCAACCCAGATAGCCGCCCGCTGCAACGAGCAGGCCCACAGCGACGGCTGCAGCGGTGTGTTTGACAGATTTCATGGACGGTTCCGATGAGAAGGCGTGAGTTTATGGCGGTGGCCCTGCCCACGGGCATGGTCGGGGGTTTGCTGGCGGCGCAGCCGGCCTGGGCGTTGAGTGAAAGCGACGCCGCGATCGGCGTGCGCACCGCCATCGAGCGGGGCGCCGAGGCGGCGGTGGGACTGCTGGGCCGCAACGATGGTTTCCTGGGCAACCCCAAGGTGCGCATCGAGCTGCCGGGCCCGCTGCAGCAGGCGGCCGGGCTGCTCAAGGCCACCGGCCAGGGCGGCCGGCTGGACGAGCTGGTGACCGCGATGAACCGCGCCGCCGAGGCCGCGGTGCCGCAGGCGCGCACGCTGCTGGTGAACGCGGCGCGGTCGATGTCGGTGGAAGACGCGCTGCGCATCGTCCGGGGCGGTGACACCTCGGTCACCGACTTCTTCGCGGGCAAGACGCGCGAGCCGCTGACGCAGCAGTTCTTGCCCATCGTCGGCCGCGCGACCGAGAAGGTGTCGCTGGCCGCCAAGTACGACGCAGTGGCCGGCCGCGCCGCCAAGCTGGGCCTGCTGAAGGAGCGCGACGCCGACCTGCGCGGCTACGTCACCGCCCGCGCGCTGGACGGCCTGTACCTCACCATCGGCGAACAGGAACGTGCGATGCGCCGCGACCCGGTGGGCACCGGCAGCGCCATCCTCAAGAAGGTGTTCGGCAGTTAGGACCCCAGGCGTTTGCCCAGCTCGTGCACCAGCGCGGCGGGCAGTGTGCGGGCCAGCGCATCGCGGCCCACCTTGGCGATCGGGCGGCCGGCGCCGTCCGAGATCTCCAGCACGGTGCCCTGTTCCTCGATCTCGATGAACGGGAAGTCGGGCACGCTGGCCAGGATCTCCGAGCGCAGGATGTCCAGACGCAGGCCACGCACCAGCGCCGCGTAGGCGATGGTGTGCGGCAACCCGCCGTGGCAGAAGTCCCGTGCCTCTTCCACCGAACCGGCGAAGTCCAGGATCAGGCCCAGGTGCTGCACCGCCTCGCGCACCTGGGTGCGGCGGTCGCGGCGCGGCTCGATCACCAGCAGGCTGGCACCGGCCAGCGGCCGGGTGCTGGTGGCTTGCTGGGCCGGCGGTTCCGGCTCCGGCGCGCTCACGCCTTCACCCATCGCGTTGACGGTGCGCGGAAATTCGATGCTCACCAGCGTCTGGCTGGCGGTGTCCTGCCGGTCCAGGCGCAGGCCCATGGCGCGGGCGGTCTGCTGCAGCACCCGCCAGCGCAGCGTGTCCAATGCCGGCGCCGGGAAGGGCGCGGCCGGGTCGGGCACGCGGTCGGGCGGCGTGTGGTTGAAGCGGCAGGTCAGCAGCGCATGCGGCGGCCAGGCCTGGTGGTCCAGCGTCAGCTGGATGGGTGCGCAGGCGCCGCGGCCAGCCCAGTCCAGCAGCGTGTGCAGCAGCCCGAACAGCAGCGAGGGGTCCACCAGCACCTCGGCCGCCTTGAGCTGGGCGCGGGCATTCAGGCCGCGGGCCGTCAGCACGCCGGCATGCTGCTGCAGCACCTCGCTCATCAGCGCCGCCAGCTCCACGCGCTCATGGCTCTGGCGCAGGCGGCCGCCGGTCAGCCGGGCCAGCTGCTGGGTGGCCATCGCCGCGGCGCGGGCCTCTTCCACCGCCTCGCGCAGCGGCGCGGCGTCGTGACTTTCCAGCCGACCGGCCTGCAGCAGGGCTTCCAGGCGGGCGGCCACGCGGGTCAGGGGGCCGGCCACTTCGGCACCGGCTTCCCCCAGCACTTTGGGCCAGGGCGTGTCATCGGTCCGCACGCTCCCGGAAGGGGTGGCGGGCAGGCGGGCGGGTTCGGGTAATTCCATGGGGTCCTTCACACGCCCGCTGCAATTGCAACTATTTGCTTCTGGGCGCTTGCGCGATGCTCGCCCGTCCAGCCGCGATCGTCTCCCCATGATCTGGGGCTGGCGCCCCACAGTGTGATCTGCCTTCGTGAAATGCTTCACGCGGTTCACCCCTGCGGGGGAAGGACAACCCTCAAGTTTCTGGTGCCTGCCTCGTGGCGCAGCTCAGCTCAATAGCCTCCGGCCGTCGACCCGGTGCGAAAGCGATTCACCTCGAAGGTGCTGAGCGGCGCGGCTTGGTGGCCCCAGGCGCTGCGCACGTAGCTCAGCAGCGTGGCCACTTCGTCGTCGGTGAGCACGGTGGCAAACGGCGGCATGCCGTAAGGCCGCGGGTTGCCGGCGGTGGCCGGCGGAAATCCCCCGGCCAGCACCACCCGCACCAGGTTGGCGGGCGGCTCCATCGTCACCGTGCGGTTGCCGGCCAGGCGAGGGTAGATGCCAGGCGCGCCCTGGCCTTGCTCGCCATGGCAGCTGGCGCAATGGGTGCCGTACAGCGCCTGGCCCCGCGCCAGCCGGTCGGCGCCGGCGGGCGGCGCTTCGCGGCGCGGCAACGGCGCCGGCTGCTGCGGCAGGCCGCGCAGGTAGGTGGCCATGGCGTTCAGGTCGTCAGGCCGCAGGTGCTGGGTGCTGTGCAGCACCACCTCGGCCATCGGGCCGATGACCGAGCCTTGCGGCGCCACGCCGTGCTGCAGCAGCGCCACCACGTCGGCCTGCGGCCACTCGGCCACGCCGGCCTGCTGCGGCGAGTTGAGGGCCGGCGCGTACCAGTTCTGCATCGGAATCAGTCCGCCGCCCAGGTCCAGCGTGTTGCGGGTGGCGCCCAGCACGTTGCGGGTGGCGTGGCAGGCGTTGCAGTGGCCCAGGCCCTGCACCAGGTAGGCCCCGCGGTTCCATTCGGCCGATTGGCGGGTGTCGGGCTCGAATGAGGCAGGGCGGAAGTACAGCGTGCGCCAGGCCGCCAGCGCCAGCTGGGTGTTCACCGGAAAGCGAAGCTCGTGCGGCCGCGCCGGTTGCGCCACCGGCGGCAGGCTGCGCAGGTAGGCGAACAGCGCGTCCGAATCGGCCCGCGACACGTGCGTGGTGTTGGGGTACGGAAAGGCCGGGTACAGCAGCCGCCCGTCGCGCGAGCGGCCCTCGTGCATCGCCAGCCAGAAGTCGTCGGCCGACCAGGCGCCGATGCCGGTCCCCACGTCGGGCGTGATGTTGCTGGTGTAGACGGTGCCGAAGGGCGTGGGAATGGCCGCGCCGCCGGCACCGCTGGCGCCGCCGCGCGCGGTGTGGCAGGCCATGCAGTTGCCGGCACGCGCCAGGTAGGCGCCCTGGGCCACCAGCTCGGCGGTCGGGGGCGGCAGCTGGGCGGCGGGGCGTGCGGCATCGCGGCCATCGCGCAGTTCCCATAGCACACGGGCGCCGAAGACGGCGCCGGCCAGCAGCGCAACGCCGGCGATGCCGACCAGCGCCTGGCGCAGCCGGCTGCGCGGGGGGCGTGCGGCGCTCACTTCGCGGCCTCCGGCAGGCCGCCGCAGCGCATCGGCCAGCTGGGCGGTGGCACGGCCACTGGGTGGGCATCGGCCGGCAGCGGCTGCGCCGCCAGGTAGTGCGACACCGCGCCGATGTCCTCGGGCGCCAGGCTGCGGGCGATCTGGCCCATGCAGTCCGGCGCGTGCGCCTTGCGCTGGCCGGTGCGCCAGGCGCCCAGCTGGGCATTGAGGTAGTCGCGCGGCAGGCCCAGCAGCCCCGGCACCGCCGGGGCCACGCCGGTGAGCGCGGCGCCGTGGCAGGCGGCGCAGGCGGGGATCTTGCGCGAGGCGTCGCCCTGGGTCACCAGCCGCTGGCCGCGGGCGCGTTCTTCCGGCGTGCCGGTGGGCGCCTTGGGCGCAGGGTAGGGCAGGTCCAGGCTGGCGAAGTGGCCGGCGATCTCGTGCAGGTACTCGTCGGTCAGCGGCGCCAGCAGCTCGCCCATCAGCGCGTAGTGGCGCCGGCCGTCGCGGAAGTTGACGAGCTGGTTGTACAGGTAGCCGGCCGGTTTGCCGGCGATGCGCGGGTAGTAGCCGTCGCGGGCGGCCCGACCCTCCTTGCCGTGGCAGGCGGTGCAGGCCTGCATGCGCTGGGCCATCGAGTCTTCAACGGTCACCGGGGCAGCGGCAGGGGCGGCCAGGCCGGTGGCGCCGGCCAGGGCCAGGGTGAGCGACGCGAGCGTGCGCGGGAGGTGGGTCATGCCACCGAGGTTAACTGCCCGGTGGCTGCCCTGCATCGGCCCGCGAGGTGGCAGGCCTGCGCCCGATCAGCTGCGCAGCGGCCCGGTGGGCGAGTACACGGGCGCGACGCTGGGCGTGGTGGCCGGTGCCTGCGAGCTGGGCGGCTGCGGCGAATACACCGGCGCCGGCGGATTGGTGCGCGGCACGGTGCCGGCCGGGGCCCGGGCGACGCGGGTCTTGCCGCCGCTGGTGACCAGGATCACCGGTTCGCCCGGTTGCCAGTTCTCGTTGCCCTTGGCCTGCACCACCGCGCGGCGCTCGCCGCTGGGCAGCTGCACCAGGATTTCGTAGGCGTCTTCGCGGGTGGCGGTGCGTTCCACCGCATTGCCCACCACCGCGCCGGCCACCGCGCCCAGCACGCCGATGATGGCGGACTCGGTGCCGTGGCTGCGGCTGGCGCCCAGCGCACCGCCCACCAGCGCGCCGGTAACGCCGCCACCGCCGCTCTGGCTGCCGTCCACCGTGACCGGCCGCACCGACAGCACGGTAGCGTCCTGCACGCTGGACAGGCGCTGGGCGTCGCCGCGCTGGACGACGTCGGGGCTGGTGGTGGAGCAGGCGGCCAGCGAAGCGGCCATGCACACGGCCAGCAGCAGGGTGGCGGGCCCGGCCGGGCGGCGGGGGGCGGGGGTGCGGTTCATCAATCTTCTCCGATGCGTCCTGCCACAACGTGCAGGCGGGTGCAGGAGTTGACCCGCCGCCGCCGGGGCCGTTCGTGTCGGACGCGTAAGTTTTTGTTGAGCCCGGCCCCGCGGGCGGCTGAGCCTAAGTGTGCAGGCGGCTGGAACGCGGCACGCTGGCCAGCAGGAATTCCATCTGGTCGGCCAGGATGCGGCGGCCACGCAGGATCATGTCCTCGTGCAGGCTGGGCACGTAGGGCAGGTACATCAGCGTCATGCGCGCTTCTTCGGGCAGCCGGCTGCCCTTGCGGCCGTTGCAGGCCTTGCAGGCGGTGATGCAGTTCATCCAGCTGTCGGCGCCGCCGCGCGAGGTGGGCACGATGTGCTCGCGCGTCAGGTCGTCCACATGGAAGTGGCCGCCGCAGTAGGCGCAGATCTGCCGGTCGCGCACGAACAGCTTCTGGTTGGACAAGGCCGGCGACTGCCGCCAGGCCCGGCTGGGCACGGCGCCGCGCACGGCGATGATGGAATGCACGGTGATCACCGATTGCCGGCCGGTGGCGCGCTGGATGCCGCCACGCAGCACCTGCATCGGGTCGCCAAGCGTCCAGGCCACGCCGTCGCTGGCATAGATCACGGCGGCCTCACGCGCGGTGATCCAGGCTTGCGGGCGTCCTGACACGTCGAGCTGCAACACGTCCATGGATGCGAACCTTCCGAGGCACAGGATAGCGCGTCAACGTGACACGACTCAACACGCCGTTAAACATCCCTACCACACGGCCCCGGCGCCGCAACGCGCGCCAGCGCGGGTCGGACGAGAATGGGGCATGCATGTCATCCAACGCGCCGCCCTGGCCGCGGCGTTGACGGCGCTGGCCCTGGTGGCCGGCGCCCAGCCGGGGCCCAACGCGGCCCCGCCCCTGAACGCGCCCTCCAGCGCGCCCCCGATCGCGCCTCCCACGGCGCCGGCCGCTTCCGCCGTGGCGCCGCCATCGGCCGGCGGCCAGCGGGTGTACGACAGCGCCCGCCAGCGCCTGGTGCAGGTGCGCACGCTGCTGCGCCAGCAGGACAGCCAGGCGTCGGTGGGCTCGGGCTTCCTGGTCAGCGACCAGGGGCACTTCATCACCAACTACCACGTGGTCAGCACCATGGCGCTGGAGCCGCAGCGCTACCGGCTGGTGTACAGCACCGACGACGGCCAGCGCGGCGTGCTGCAGTTGCTGGCGGTGGATGTGGTCAACGACCTGGCGCTGCTGAAGGCGGCCGACCCGGCGCCGCTGGCCGCACGCGGGGTGATGCCCTTCCGACCGGCCGATCAGCCGCTGGGCCGCGGCGAGCGCATCTTCTCGCTGGGCAACCCGCTGGACGTGGGCTTTGCGGTGGTGGAGGGCGCCTTCAACGGCATGGTCGAACGCAGCTTCGTGCCCACCATCTTCTTCGGCGGCTCGCTCAGCTCGGGCATGAGCGGCGGCCCGGCGGTGGACGACCGCGGGCGCGTGATCGGCATCAACGTGGCATCGCGCCGCGACGGCGAGCAGGTCAGCTTCCTGGTGCCGGCGGCGCCGGCCCGGGCGCTGTTCGAGGCCCACCGCAACGACGCGCCCGTCACCCAGCCGATGCAGGGCGAGATCGCCCGCCAGCTGCTGGCCCACCAGCAGAAGCTGACCGACGCCTTCATCGCGCTGCCCTGGCGCCAGGCCGGCCATGCGCGTTACGCCATTCCGGTGCCGCAGGAGGACTTCATGCGCTGTTGGGGCGGCAGCACGCCGCCGGGCAGCCGCGGGCTGGAGTTCGAGCGCTCGGACTGCGCGATGGACAGCCGCATCTACATCGACGGCAGCCTGCAGACCGGCCACTTCAGCGTGCGGCACGAGGCCTACGACGGCCGCTCCTTGGGCGCGCTGCGCTTTGCCGAGCGCTACAGCAGCAGCTTCCAGAACGAAGGCTTCGGTCAGAAGACGCGCCAGCTCACCGCGCCCGCCTGCCGCGAGTCCGAGGTCAAGCAGGCGCCCGACGCGCTGCCGCTGCGCTCGGTGCTGTGCCTGCGCGCCTACCGCAAGCTGCCGGGGCTGTACGACATGAGCGTGCTGGCCGCCACGCTGGACGGCCGCACCGTGGGTGCCCAAGGCCGCTTCGACGCCCACGGCGTGAGCTGGGACAACGCCCTGCGCCTGGCCGACCATTACCTGAAGGGATTTGCATGGCAGCCGAACCAGCCCGCCTCGCGCTGATCGAGGTGTTCGACCGCGACGGACGGCTGCCGCGGCAGTTCGACGTCACGGCCTGGCCGGTGCGCATCGGCCGCGGCATGGACTGCCACCTGGTGCTGGACGACCCGCACATCGCCGGCCACCACGCCACGCTGGAGCTGGACGAGCAGGGCGAGCTGCAGCTGACCGCCGGGCCCTCCCTCAACGGCTTGCGCGTGGGCCGGCGCAAGCTGCAGGCCGGCCAGCGGCTGCCGCTGACGCAGGCCGCCGCGCAAGACTGGCAGCTCGGGCTCACCCGCCTGCGGCTGCGCATGCCGGGCGAGGTGCTGGCCGACGAGGTGCCCCTCGGCGGTACCGCCGAGCGCCGCCGCTCGCTGGTCACAGCCGGATGCGCGCTGGCGCTGTGGGCGCTGCTGCTGGGCGAGCACTGGGTGCAGCTGGACCCGGGCAGCAAACCGTCGGACTGGCTGACGGCGGTCTTCGGCCCGCCGCTGGCGTTGCTGCTGTGGTCGGGCCTGTGGGCGGTGGTGGCCAAACTGTTCCGCCACCGTTTCGAGTTCGAGGTGCACTTTGCGCTGGCGGTGCGCTTCGCCCTCTTGCTCACGGTGCTGGGCAGCGTGCTGCCGCAGCTGGCGGCTGCGCTGGCCTGGCCCGGGCTCTTCAGCACCATCGAGCCGCTGATCGCCGTCGTCAGCGTGGTGTGGCTGGCGCGCCATGGCGCCCTGGTGTTTCCGCAGCGGCGCAAGACGCTGGGCGCGATGGCCGTGGGCATGCTGGTGGCGGCTGGCGCCACCGGCATGACGCTGCGCCACCAGAACGAGGCGCCGCTGGTGGGCCCGCTGTACATGAGCGTGCTGCCCACACCGGGCTGGCGCCTGTCGCGACCGATCACGCCCGACGAATTCGTGGAACGTGCGGGCAGCCTGCGCGGTCAACTGGACCAGCGGGCGCGCACCGACGCGGACGATGCCGACAGCCCGGAGAGCGACGGCGAAGACCAGGAGTGAGGCTGCCCCGGAAGGGGCAGGGGTCGCGGGGCGGCCGAGAAAAATTTTTCGGCCAAGGGCCCCACAAAAGGGTGGATGCCTGCAAAATAGAACGATCGTTCGTTTCTTTTTGGCCGCACCCCCCGCCCGTCATGCAGTCCAACGCCGCCGCCGTGCCGCCCGCCGCCAAGCCCGGGCGCCAGCCCTTGCAAAAGGGTCAGCAGACCCGCGCCGCCATCCTCGATGCGGCGCTGAGCCTGGCTTCCAGCGCCGGCCTGGAAGGCCTGTCCATCGGCGTGCTGGCCGAGCTGATGCAGATGAGCAAGTCGGGCGTGTTCGCCCACTTCGGCTCGCGTGAAGAGCTGCAGATCTCCGTCATCCGCGAGTACCACGCGCGCTTCGAGGAAGAAGTCTTCTACCCCGCCATCCGCGAGCCGCGCGGCCTGCCGCGGCTGCGCGCGCTGTTCGAGCGCTGGGTGCGCCGGGTGTCGGTGGAGCTGGATTCGGGTTGCATCTACATCAGCGGCGCGGTCGAGTTCGACGACCGGCCCGGCCCGGTGCGCGATGCACTGGCCGACATGGTGCGTTCCTGGCAGAGCGCGCTCGACCGCGCGATCCGCCTGGCCATCACCGAAGGCCATCTGCGTGCCGATACCGATGCGCTGCAGATGGTGTTCGAGGTACACGGCCTGATCCTGTCGTTGCACCACGACGCCCGTTTCCTGCGCATCCCCGGCGCCATCGACCGGGCGCGCAATGCCTTCGAGCGCATCGTGCAGTACTACGCCCAGCCCGGCGCCTTGCCTTGAATTCCGGCGGCGCGCCAAGGGGCGCGTCGTTGTTGTCCCGTTTTTCGTTCAACCGTAGCCCACCCGTCGAGGAGACCCGACCATGCCCCAATACACGCCCCCGCTGCGCGACATGCAATTCGTGCTGCACGAGCTGCTCGACGCCACCGGCACGCTGAAGGCGCTGCCCAAGCACGCCGAGGTGGATGCGGACACCATCAATGCGGTGCTGGAAGAAGCGGGCAAGTTCGCCGCGCAGGTGCTGCTGCCGCTGAACCAGGTGGGCGACCGCGAAGGCTGCGTGCTGGACAAGACCACCCACGAGGTGAAGGCGCCCACCGGCTTCAAGGAGGCTTATGCGCAGTACGTGGAAGGCGGCTGGGCCGCGCTGAGCTGCGATCCGGCCTACGGCGGCCAGGGCCTGCCGGTCACGCTCAACCAGTGCCTGTACGAGATGATGAACTCGGCCAACCAGGCCTGGACCATGTACCCCGGCCTGTCGCACGGCGCCTACGAGGCGCTGCACGCCCACGGCTCGCCCGAGCTGCAGCAGCGCTACCTGCCCAAGCTGACCAGCGGCGAATGGACCGGCACCATGTGCCTGACCGAGCCGCATTGCGGCACCGACCTGGGCCTGCTGCGCAGCAAGGCCGAGCCGCAGGCCGACGGCAGCTACAAGATCAGCGGCAACAAGATCTTCATCTCGGCCGGTGAACACGACCTGGCCGCCAACATCGTGCACCTGGTGCTGGCCCGCCTGCCCGACGCACCGGCCGGCAGCAAGGGCATCTCGCTGTTCGTGGTGCCCAAGTTCATCCCGAACGACGATGGCTCGCTGGGCGAGCGCAACCCCATCTTCTGCACCGGCCTGGAGCACAAGATGGGCATCCACGGCAACGCCACCGCGCAGATCACGATGGAAGGTGCACGCGGCTGGATGGTGGGCCAGCCGCACAAGGGCCTGGCCGCGATGTTCGTGATGATGAACGCCGCCCGCCTGGGCGTGGGCAACCAGAGCCTGGGCCTGACCGAGATCGCCTACCAGAACGCCGTGGCCTACGCCAAGGACCGGCTGCAGATGCGTGCGCTGTCGGGCCCCAAGGCGCCCGATCAGCCGGCCGATCCCATCATCGTGCACCCCGACGTGCGCAAGATGCTGCTGACCGCCCGCGCCTATGCCGAGGGTGGCCGCGCGATGTCCATGTACACCTCGCTGCAGCTGGACGTGGAACTGGCCAGCGAAGACGAGGCCGAGCGCCAGGCCGCCGCCGACGAGGTGGCGCTGCTGACGCCCATCATCAAGGCCTTCATCACCGACAACGCCTGGATCGCCACCTCGCACTGCATGCAGGTGTACGGCGGCCACGGCTTCATCGCCGAGTGGGGCATGGAGCAGTACGTGCGCGACTCGCGGATCAACATGATCTACGAGGGCACCAACACCATCCAGTCGCTGGACCTGCTGGGGCGCAAGGTGCTGGCCGACGGCGGCAAGAAGCTCAAGGCCTTCGGCAAGAAGGTTGCCGCCTTCGTGGAAGAAGAGGGCGTGAACGAGGACATGCAGGAGTTCATCAACCCGCTGGCCGACCTGGGCGACAAGGTGACCAAGCTCACCACCGAGATCGGCATGAAGGCGATGCGCAACCCCGACGAGGTGGGCGCCGCCGCGGTGGACTACCTGCGCGTGACCGGCCACCTGGTGTTTGCGTACTTCTGGGCCCGCATGGCCAAGGTGGCGCTCGAGAAGAAGGACGCGGGCGACCCGTTCTACACCGCCAAGCTGCACACCGCGCGCTTCTATTTCGCCAAGCTGCTGCCCGAGACCGCCGGCCTGATCCGCAGCTGCCGCGCCGGCCTGGAGCCGCTGATGGCCATGGACGAGGCGCTGTTCTGAGCGGCCGCCTGGCCACCAAGGAGACAAGCATGAAGAAGATCGCCATCGCCGCGCTGCTGTGCGCTGCAGGCGCCGCCTGGGCCCAGTCCACGCCCGCCGGGCTGTGGAAGACCATCGACGACGAGACCAAGCAGGAGCGCTCGCTGGTGCGCATCAGCGATGCGGGCGGCGTGCTCAGCGGCCGCATCGAGAAGGTGCTGGACCCCGCCAAGCAGGACGCCGTGTGCGACAAGTGCGAAGGCGAGGACAAGGGCAAGCCCATCTCCGGCCTGACCATCGTGCGCAACGTCAAGGCCGGCAGCGACGGCGCGGTGTGGGAAGGCGGCGAGATCCTCGACCCCAACAATGGCAAGACCTACAAGGTGCGCCTGAAGCCGGTGGACGGCGGCAAGAAGCTGGAGGTGCGCGGCTACATCGGCACGCCTCTGCTCGGCCGCACCCAGACCTGGCTGCGCGTGGAATAACCGGAGAACCCATCCATGAACCGATTCAACGTACGCAAGGTCGCCGTCCTCGGCGCCGGGGTGATGGGCGCGCAGATCGCCGCCCACCTGGTCAACGTCAAGGTGCCGGTGGTGCTGTTCGACCTGCCGGCCAAGACGGGGCCCAAGAACGGCATCGTCACCAAGGCGGTCGACAACCTCAAGAAGCTCAAGCCCGCGCCGCTGGGCGTGGCGGACGACGCGGCGCTGATCCAGCAGGCCAACTACGAAGAGCACAGCGAGCTGCTGCGCGAGTGCGACCTGGTGATCGAGGCCATCGCCGAGCGCATGGACTGGAAGCTCGACCTGTACCAGAAGATCGCGCCCTTCCTGGCACCGCACGCCATCGTCGCGTCCAACACCTCGGGCCTGTCGATCACCAAGCTCAGCGAGGTGCTGCCCGAGTCGATCAAGCCGCGTTTCTGCGGCATCCACTTCTTCAACCCGCCGCGCTACATGAGCCTGGTGGAGCTGATTCCCACGCCCACCACGCAGCCCGAGATCCTGGACCAGCTGGAAACCTTCGTCACCAGCGCGCTGGGCAAGGGCGTGGTGCGCGCCATCGACACGCCCAACTTCATCGCCAACCGCGTGGGCATCGCCGGCATGCTGGCCACGATGATCGAGGCGGAGAAGTTCGGCCTGACCTACGACGTGGTGGACGACCTCACCGGCAAGAAGCTGGGCCGAGCCAGCTCGGGCACCTTCCGCACCGCCGACGTGGTGGGCCTGGACACCATGGCCCACGTCATCAAGACGCTGCAGGACAACCTGGCCGATGACCTCTTCTTCCCCAGCTACGCCACGCCGCCGGTGCTGGCCAGGCTGATCGAGCAGGGCGCGCTGGGCCAGAAGACCGGCGCCGGCTTCTTCAAGAAGGAAGGCAAGAACATCCTGCGGCTGGACCCGGCGCAGGGCAGCTACGTGCCCGCCGGCGGCAAGGCCGACGAGATCGTGGCCCGCATGCTGAAGAAGCCCGCGGCCGAGCGGCTGAAGCTGCTGCGTGAATCGAAGAACCCCCAGGCGCAGTTCCTGTGGTCCATCCTGCGCGACAGCTTCCACTACGTGGCGGTGCACCTGGCCGACATCGCCGAATCGGCGCGCGACATCGACTTCGCGATGCGCTGGGGCTTCGGCATGAGCCAGGGTCCGTTCGAGCTGTGGCAGGCCGCCGGCTGGGCCCAGGTGGCCGGCTGGATCAACGAAGACATCGCCGCCGGCAAGACGCTGTCGAGCGCACCGCTGCCCGCCTGGGTGACCGAAGGCCCGGTGGCCAATCAAGGCGGCGTGCACCAGGCCGAAGGCTCCTGGAGCGCCAAGGAAGGCCGCTTCGTGCCGCGCAGCACGCTGCCGGTGTACCAGCGCCAGGCCTTCCCCGAGACCGTGCTGGGTGCTGGCGGTGCCGAAGCGCTCAAGAGCGGTACCGAAGAGTTCCGCAATGAAGAGATCCGCGTCTGGTCGCTCGACGGCGAGGTGCTGATCGCCAGCATCACCGCCAAGCTGCACCTGATCAGCCCGCTGGTGACCGAAGGCCTGCTGAAGGCGGTGGAGATCGCCGAGGCCAAGTACCAGGGCCTGGTGATCTGGTCGCCCGACGACGTGTTCTCGGCCGGCGCCAACCTGGAAGCGCTGATGCCGGTGTTCATGAAGAGCGGCGGCAAGGGCATCGCGCCGGAAGAGAAGAAGCTGCAGGACGCGATGCTGCGCATCCGTTATGCAGCCGTGCCGGTGGTGGCCGCGGTGCGTGGCCTGGCGCTGGGTGGCGGCTGCGAGCTGGCGGTGCATTGCGCCCGCCGCGTGGCCACGATGGAAAGCTACGTCGGCCTGGTCGAGGTGGGCGTGGGCCTGATCCCCGGCGGTGGTGGCCTGGCCTACATCGCGCGCCGCGCGGCCGAGATGGCCGAGAAGGCACCGGGCGTGGACATCCTGGCCTTTGCCAAGGAAGGCTTCACCGCCGCGGCCACCGCCCGCGTGGCCACCAGCGCGCTGGAAGCGCGCAAGCTGGGCTACCTGCTGGACGACGACATCATCGTGCCGCACAAGGACGAGCTGCTGTTCGTCGCCAGCCAGCAGGTCAAGGCCATGGCCGCCAGCGGCTGGCGCGCGCCGCTGCGCAAGCTGTTCCCGGTGGCTGGCCGCTCGGCCATCGCCACCATCCAGGCGCAGCTGGTGGGCATGCGCGACGGCGGCTTCATCAGCCAGCACGACTTCCACATCGGCAGCCTGATCGCCGACGTGGTGTGCGGCGGCGCGGTGGATGCCGGCTCGATGGTCAGCGAGGAATACCTGATGGCGCTGGAGCGCAAGCACTTCTGCAGCCTGCTCGACCACCCCAAGACCCAGGAACGCATCATGGGCATGCTGCAGACCGGCAAGCCCGTGCGCAATTGACAGGAGCGACCATGAGCCGACAACTTCAAGACGCCTACATCGTCGCCGCCAGCCGCACGCCCATCGGCAAGTCGGGCCGCGGCGTGTTCCGCAACACCCGCCCCGACGACCTGCTGGTGGCCGCCATCCGCGGTGCGCTGGCCCAGGCGCCCGGCCTGGACCCCAAGGCCATCGAGGACGCCATCATCGGCTGCGCGATGCCCGAGGGTGAGCAGGGCCTGAACATGGCGCGCATCGGCGTGCTGCTGGCCGGCCTGCCCAACGGCGTGGGCGGCGTCACCGTCAACCGCTTCTGCGCATCGGGCTTGACCGCGGTGCAGATGGCGGCCGACCGCATCCGCGTGGGCGAAGCCGACGTGATGATCGCCGGTGGTGCCGAGAGCATGAGCATGGTGCCGATGAGCGGCAACAAGCCCTCGTTCAACCCGTCCATCTTCGAGCGCGACGAGAACATCGGCATCGCCTACGGCATGGGCCTGACCGCCGAGAAGGTGGCCAACCAGTGGAAGGTCTCGCGCGAACAGCAGGACGAGTTCGCGCTGCAGTCGCACCTGAAGGCGCTCAAGGCCCAGCAGGCCGGCGAGTTCAACGACGAGATCGTGCCGGTGGAGGTGACCGACCGCACGCCCAATCTGGCCACCGGCGAGGTGATCACCCGCACCCGCACCGTGTCGCTGGACGAAGGTCCGCGGCCCGACACTTCGCTGGAAGGCCTGGCCAAGCTGCGCACCGTGTTCGCGGCCAAGGGCAGCGTGACGGCGGGCAACAGCTCGCAGACCAGCGATGGCGCGGGCTGCCTGATCCTGGCGTCGGAAAGGGCGGTCAAGCAGTTCAACCTGCAGCCGCTGGCGCGCTTCGTCAGCTTCGCGTCCAAGGGTGTGCCGCCCGAGATCATGGGCATCGGCCCGATCGAGGCCATCCCGGCGGCGCTGAAGTCGGCCGGCCTGTCGCTGGACGCGATGGACTGGATCGAGCTGAACGAAGCCTTCGCCGCGCAGGCGCTGGCCGTCATCAACACCGTGGGTCTGGACCCGGCCAAGGTCAACCCCATGGGCGGCGCCATCGCGCTGGGCCACCCGCTGGGCGCCACCGGTGCCATCCGCGCCGCCACGGTGGTGCATGCGCTGCGCCGCCACAACCTGAAGTACGGCATGCTGACCATGTGCGTGGGCACGGGCCAGGGCGCGGCCGGTATCTTCGAACGCGTCTGAACCCCACCCACCAACAGCAGGAGACACCGGCATGACCATCAAGACCGCCATCGTCGACGGCGTGGCCACCATCGAGATCGCCCGCCCCGAGAAGAAGAACGCCCTCACGCAGGCGATGTACGACGCGATGGCCGAGGCCATCACCGCCGCGCAGGCCGACGGTGCGGTGCGCGCGGTGCTGATCACCGGTCAGCCGGGTATCTTCACCTCGGGCAACGACCTCGAGGACTTCATGCAGCGGCCGCCGGCGGGCATGGATTCGCCGGTGTTCCGCTTCATGAAGGCGCTGGTGGGTTGCGACAAGCCGGTGGTGGCCGCCGTCACCGGCGCGGCCATCGGCATCGGCACCACGATGCTGCTGCACTGCGACTTCGTCTACGTGGCCGACGACGCGCGCCTGGCCATGCCCTTCGTGGGCCTGGGCCTGGTGCCGGAGTTCGCTTCCAGCCTGCTGGTGCCGCAGCTGATGGGCCCGCGCGGCGCCGCCGAAAAGCTGCTGCTGGGCGACCCCTTCACCGGTGAGCAGGCGGTCGAGGCCGGCATCGCCAGTGCGGTGCTGCCCGCCACCGAGGTGATCAAGCACGCCCGCCGCGTGGCCGAGCGCTTCAACGCCCTGCCGCCCGGCGCGGTGCGCGAGAGCAAGCAGCTGCTGCGCCGCCCCACCCAGGCGGCGGTGATGGAAGCCATCAACGCGGAGGCCGAGCTGTTCAGCAAGCGCCTGCGCAGCCCCGAGGCCACAGAGGCCTTCCAGGCCTTCTTCCAGAAGCGCAAGCCCGACTTCTCGAAGTTCTGACGGGGCGGGCGGCGCGCGGGGGCTACGGTTCGATCGGAGGCGTGCGCGCTTCTAGACGGTCCAGGGCCTCGCGCGCTGTGACGATAGGAATGCCCGCGTGGTGCTGCAGTGGCAGCAGGTCTCGGCGGTCGCCGGAGACGATGAGGTCGACCCCGCCGGCGCAGGCGGCGGCCAGCACATGATCGTCGTCTGGGTCGGTCACTACGACCCTGGGAACCGACAGTGGTGTCACCACGGTGCAAATGCGCCGCAACTCATGAACGAGGCTCTCAGGCGTCAAACCCGCTTGAGCAAGCCGCGCCGCGAACTTGCCGCGGCCCAGCACATCCAGCAGTTCGCTCAGCAGTGACTCGCTGCTGACGAGCCCGAATCACCGCGTCGAGCGCCGTCCAGCAGCCGCCGCGGTACCCCGGACGAAATGATGCCGGAGACCGACAAGTTGGTATCCAACAGCATCTTCATGACTCACGCGCCTGCGATGCCCTCGTTGCGCCGCGCTTGACGGCTGGCCTGAACCTCAGCTTCCACCTCTTCATCCGAAACTGCGGGCAGATTGAGCGCGTCCAGGCGCGCCAGTTGATCCCCCAGACGCGCGGCTGCCAGCTTTCGTTCTTCGCGTGAAGCCAGAAACTCCACGTAGTCCACCACTTCTGCCACACGCGCAGGCGGCAGCTGCTTCAGGCGTTCCAACAATTGCAACTCGATCGCTGTCATCGCAGAGGTCCTCGGCGTGCGGCTTGCCAATGATGGCCTAAGGAAGGTCTGCACAACTACGTGCCGATCCGAATAGCCTGACCGCCCTGCGCCAGGGATGATCACGCTCATGAAGCAGCTCGGACTTGGCCTGAACCTGTCGACGAAGAAGACCCGAAAGCGCGAGTTCCTCGAAGAGATGGAACGCGTGGTGCCGTGGTCGGCGCTGATGCAGGTGGTGGAGCCGTACTACCCCAAGGCCAAGACCGGACGGCCGCCGTTTCCCATCGAGACCATGCTGCGAGTTCACTACCTGCAGCAATGGTTCGCGCTGTCCGACCCGGCGATGGAAGAGGCGCTGCACGACATGCCCGTCTTCCGTGAGTTCGCTCGTTTGGGCGAAGGTGTCGAGCGATTGCCCGACGAGACCACCATCCTGAGGTTTCGGCACCTGCTGGAGAAGCACGATTTGGCCACCGACATGCTGCGGGTGGTCAACGACATCCTCCAGGCCAAGGGCCTGATGATGAAGAAGGGCACCGTCGTCGACGCCACCTTGATCGCCGCGCCGAGTTCGACCAAGAACGCCGAGGGCGAGCGGGACCCCGAGATGAAGCAGGCCAAGAAGGGCAACCAGTGGTACTTCGGCATGAAGGCCCACATCGGCGTGGACGCGCACTCCGGCTTGGTGCACAGCGTCGTGGGCACGGCCGCCAGCGTCAACGACGTGACGCAGGCCGGCGCACTGCTGCACGGTGACGAGGAGGTCGCCTTTGGAGACGCGGGCTACCAAGGCGTGCACAAGCGCATCGAAGCCCAGGGGCCGCAGTGGCACGTGGCCATGCGGCCAGGGTTGCGGCGCAAGCTCAACCCGTTCATCGCGCCGCACTTCGAGGCGCTGAGCCTGGAGAAGTGGAAGGCAAGCATCCGGGCCAAGGTCGAGCATCCGTTCCGGGTAATCAAGCGGCAGTTCGGCTACACAAAGGTTCGCTACCGAGGATTGGCCAAGAACACGGCGCAGATCGCCACGCTCTTCGCGCTGTCAAACCTGTGGATGGCGAGGCGGCAGCTGATCGGAGCGCAGGGATGAGTGCGTCCGCGGTGCCTTGCAGGGGCCTGCGGAGCGCTGCAGCAGGCCCAACCGGGGCCTCGAAGACGCCGCGAATCGCCTCGGTGCAGCCAGACGGCGCTTGACGATCATCGAATCGGCTCGACGGGCGCATCGCATCGCGTTGTGCAGACCTTCCCTAAGTGTGCCCCAGCGGCGGCCACGGTTCTCCGGCGACCGGGCGGCGACAAGTCGTAACAGCCGGAACCCCATCCCCCTCATCCAATCGCACCTTGCTGCATTGCAACAAAGGAGGGCGTTGGATGGATTTCTTGCCGATCTTGTGGATGCCGTGGCTGCAGCCGCTGCTGGCGGCCAGCCTGGTGGTGGTGGCGGCGCTGGGCGTGCACCGGCTGGGGCGCGCGGTGCTCACGCGCATCACCCGCGGCGCCAGGGTGCCGGCCGCGGTGGTGCGGCAGGTGGACGTGCCTGCCCAGTGGGTGCTGCCGCTGGCCGCGCTGCAGGTGGTGTGGCAGGGCGCGCCCGACACGCTGCCGCTGATCGGCTCGCTGCGCCACCTGAACGGCGTGCTGCTGATCGCGGCCATCACCTGGCTGCTGGCGCGCGCGGTGCGCGGCGTGGCGCTGGGCGTGATCGACCTCTACCCGGCCGACGTGCAGGACAACCTGCAGGCCCGGCGCATCCACACCCAGGCCCGGGTGCTGGCCCGCACCGTGATGGTGGCGGTGATGCTGGCCGGCCTGTCGATGATCCTGATGACCTTCCCGGGGGCGCGGCAGCTGGGCGCCAGCCTGCTGGCCTCGGCCGGTGTGGCCGGCCTGGTGGTCGGTATCGCGGCCAGGCCGCTCTTCAGCAACATGATCGCGGGGCTGCAGATCGCGCTGGCGCAGCCCATCCGCATCGACGACGTGCTCATCGTGCAGGGCGAATGGGGCAGGGTGGAGGAGATCACCGGCACCTACGTGGTCCTGGCCATCTGGGACCAGCGGCGGCTGATCATCCCGCTGCAGTGGTTCATCGAGAACCCGTTCCAGAACTGGACGCGCAGCACCTCGCAGATCATCGGCACCGTGTTCCTGCACGTGGACTACGCCATGCCGCTGGCGCCCTTGCGGGCCGAGGCCAGGCGCCTGTGCGAAGCCTCGCCGCATTGGGACGGCCGCCTGTGCCTGCTGCAGGTGACCGAGGCCGGCGAGCGCACGATGCAGTTGCGCGTGCTGGTGACGGCGCATGACTCGGGCAAGGCCTGGGACCTGCGCTGCGAGGTGCGTGAAGGTCTGCTGAGCTACATCCAGGCCCACCACCCTGAGCACCTGCCGCAGTGGCGCACGCAGCGGCTCGACGGTGAAGCCATTCCGCGCGGCGACGAAGCCTTCCGGGCACGCCATTCGCCGGTGGAGGCGGTGCCCTCCACGGTTTCGCCCGCCCCATGATGCAAGACGAAGTGACTCCCCCGGGCCCGCAGCGAAGCGGGCCGCCGCCGCTGCCTCCGGAGGCGGCGCTGTTCATCGACTTCGACGGCACGCTGGCCCCGCTGGCACCCCGCCCGCAGGACGTGCAGGTGCCCGAGTGGGTGCTGCCCACGCTGCGCCACCTGCACGGTGCGCTGGGGGGCGCGGTGGCGGTGATCAGCGGCCGGCCGGTGGCGCAGATCGACGGCTTCCTGGCGCCGCTGCAGCTGCCCGCGGCCGGCGTGCACGGGGTGGAGCGCCGCGGCAGCAATGGCCTGCTGCGGGTGGAAGCGGCCGAGCCGCCGGCGCCGCTGGTGGCCGCCGCGCAGGCGCTGGTGGCCGAGCATCCCGGCCTGCTGTTCGAGCCCAAGACCGGCGGCTTCGCCTTGCACTTCCGCTCACGCCCGTTGCTGGGCGGCCTGTGCCACGACACGCTGCAGGCCGCGCTGCGCGCCCTGCCGGAGGTGCTGACCTGGCAGATCATGGGCGGTCACTGCGTGTACGAGATCAAGCAGCGCAAGGTGTCCAAGGGCGTGGCGCTGGCGGCGCTGCAGCAGGACCCGTGCTTCGCCGGCCGGCTGCCGGTGTACGTGGGCGACGACGTGACCGACGAAGACGGCATCGCGGCCGCGCAGGCGGCCGGTGGCTTCGGCGTGCGGGTGGGGCCGGGGGCCACGCAGGCACGCTATTGGCTGGAAGACATCGATGCCGTCTCCCGGTGGCTGGGAGATGCGGTCCGCCGCTTGCCGGCGCCGGGGGGCGGCAGCCCGCCACCCCAAGCGCTCGCATGAACCCACCGGCTTCGCTGAACCTCGGCATCATCGGCAACTGCTCCATCAGCGCCCTGGTCGACGACCAGGCGCGCATCGTCTGGTGTTGCTACCCCCGCTACGACAGCGACCCGATCTTTCATGCGCTGCTCGATTCGGCCGACGGCTTGAAGCCCGACGGCAGCTGGCAGATCTGCCTGGAAGGGCAGCAGCGCAGCGAACAGGCCTACGAGCCCAACACGGGCGTGCTGCGCACCCGGCTGTTCGATGCCGAAGGGGGCGCGGTCGAGATCACCGACTTCGCGCCCCGCTACCTGCTGCACGGCCGCCCGTTCCGGCCGTTGACGCTGGTGCGGCGCGTGCGCGCGCTGTCGGGCGCGCCGCGGGTGCGCGTGGTGCTGCGGCCGCGCTGCGATTGGGGCGCCACGTTGCCCACCGTCACCCGCGGCAGCGATCACATCCGCTACGTGGGCCCGGAATCGACGCTGCGGCTGACCACCAATGCGCCCATCACCTACGTGATCGACGAGACGGCGTTCACGCTGACGCAGCGGCTGAGCTTCATCCTCGGCCCCGATGAAGCCTTGCAGGCCGCCATCGAAGACACCGCCCGGCTGCTGGAGGAGCACACCATCGGCCACTGGCGCGCCTGGACGCGTGCGCTGGCGGTGCCGCTGGAGTGGCAGGACGCGGTGATCCGCGCCGCCATCACGCTGAAGATGTGCCTGTACGAGGACACCGGCGCCATCGTCGCCGCGATGACCACCAGCATCCCCGAGGCGCCGGGCAGCCAGCGCAACTGGGACTACCGCTTCTGCTGGATCCGCGATGCCTTCTTCGTGGTGCGGGCGCTCAACAGCCTGTCGGAAGTGGACACGATGGAGGACTACCTGCGCTGGCTGCGCGACGCCATCGGCGACATGGCCGGCGGCCATGTGCAGCCGCTGTACGGCATCGGCCTGGAGCATGAACTGGTCGAGCGTGAGCTGCCGCACCTGTCGGGCTACCGCGGCCACCCGCCGGTGCGCGTGGGCAACCAGGCTTATGAGCACTTCCAGTTCGACGTGTACGGCAACATCGTGCTGGGCGCGGCGCAGGCCTTTCACGACACGCGGCTGCTGCGCCAGGGCACACGCCAGGAGTTCGGCCTGATGGAGGCGGTGGGCGAGCAGGCCTTCGCCATCCACGACCACCCCGACGCCGGCATGTGGGAGCTGCGTACCCGCAGCGCGGTGCACACCTCGTCGGTGCTGATGAACTGGGCCGCTTGCGACCGGCTGGCCAAGATCGCCCAGGCCTTCGAGCTGGCCGACCGCGCGGCTCTGTGGCGCCAGCGGGCCGACCTCATCCGCGACAAGATCCTGACCCAGGCCTGGAGCGAGCGCCGGCAGGCCTATGCAGCCACCTTCGGCGGCGACGAGCTGGACGCCAGCGTGCTGCTGATGGTGGAGGTGGGTCTGATCGACCCGCACGACCCGCGCTTCGTGGCCACCGTGGATGCGCTGGAGGCTGCCTTGTGCGACGGCCCCTACATGCGCCGCTACGAGGCGCCCGACGACTTCGGCCGGCCCGAGACGGCCTTCAACATCTGCGCCTTCTGGCGCATCAATGCGCTGGCGCGCATCGGCCGCACGGCCCAGGCGCGCGAGATCTTCGAGGCCATGCTGGCCAGCCGCAACCCGCTGGGGCTGCTGTCCGAAGACACCCATCCCGCCACCGGAGAGCTGTGGGGCAACTTCCCGCAGACCTACTCGATGGTGGGCATCGTGAATGCCGCGGTGCGCCTGTCCGCACCCTGGGATTCGCGGATATGAAGAAGCAGGAGGAAGTACCGTGTCCCGACTCGTCGTGATCTCCAACCGCGTGGGCGACCCACGCAAGGTGGCCGCCGGCGGCCTGGCCGTGGCCCTGGGCGATGCACTGGCCACCAGCGGCGGCCTGTGGTTCGGCTGGAGCGGCAAGATCGTGGAAGACGGCGCCACCGGTGAAGGCGAGCTGCACCAGCAGCGCGCCGGCAATGTGGAACTGGTGACCATCGACCTCTCGCGCGAGGACCACGACACCTACTACACCGGCTACTCCAACCAGGCGCTGTGGCCGGCCTTCCATTACCGGCTGGATCTGGCCGACTTCGGCAGCGGCTTCTTCGCGGGCTACCAGCGGGTCAACCGCCTCTTCGCGCGCAAGCTGGCGCCGCTGCTGCGCGACGACGATGTGATCTGGGTGCACGACTACCACCTGATTCCGCTCGCCTCGGAGCTGCGCTCGCTGGGTTGCCGCCAGCGCATCGGCTTCTTCCTGCACATTCCGCTGCCGCCGCCGCCCATCCTGGCCGCCATCCCGGGGCATGAGTGGCTGATGCGCTCCTTCTTCGCCTACGACCTGGTGGGCCTGCAGACGAATGAGGACGCCGACCACTTCGGCCGCTTCCTGGTGGGCGAGGCGCATGCCGAGCGGCTGGCCGACGGCCGCTTCAGCGCTTACGGCCGCACGATGCGGGCGCAGGCGTTTCCCATCGGCATCGACGTGGACGAGTTCCAGGGCCTGGCCGAGTCGCCCGAATCGCGCGAGACCGAGACCACGCTCAAGCAGCAGTACGCCCACCGACGCCTGCTGGTGGGCATCGACCGGCTCGACTATTCCAAGGGTCTGCCGCGGCGGCTGCGCGCCTTCCGCGAGTTGCTGGCCAACTACCCCGAAACACGCAACAGCGCGACGCTGATCCAGGTGGCCTCACCCACGCGTGAAAGCGTGGATGCGTATGCCGACATCCGCCACGAGCTGGAAAGCCTGGCCGGCGAGATCAACGGGGCCTATGGCGAGCTGGACTGGATGCCCATCCGCTACATGCACCGCACCTGGGCCCGCAAGCGGTTGCCCGGCCTGTACCGCGCCGCCAAGGTGGCACTGGTGACGCCGCTGCGCGACGGCATGAACCTGGTGGCCAAGGAATACGTGGCCATGCAGGACGAAACCGACCCCGGCGTGCTGGTGCTCTCCCGCTTCGCCGGGGCGGCCGAGCAGATGCGCGAGGCGCTGCTGGTCAATCCGTACGACATCCCGGCCACCGCCCAGACCATCCAGCGCGCGCTGCAGATGCCGCTGGCCGAGCGGCGTGAGCGCCATGCGGTGCTGCTCAAGCGCATCCGCGAGTACGACGTGCACGCGTGGCGCAAGGACTTCCTGGGCGTGCTGGCCGAGACCGCCGAGGCGGCGCCGGTGACCTGAAGCTGCGGGGCAATCAGGCGCCCGGCGTGGCCGGCACGGTGGCTGGCAGCCTGCCGCCCTCGGCCCGCGTGCCGCACTTCGGGCAGTAGTGGAAGAAGGCGTTCTTGCGCGTGCTGCAGTGGCCGCAGTGGTCGAACAGGCCCAGGCCGCAGTGCACACAGAAGTCGGCCGCCACGTCGCCCGTGGTCAGCACCGCCCGCTCGCAGGCCGGGCACACGCCGGAGGCCAGGCGCTTGAGCGCGGCCTCGGTGCCCAGGGCCTGGCGGCGCTGCTGCTCGCTCTGCTGCTCCACCTGCGCGCGGCGCGCCAGGTAGCGGCGCATGGCCTTGACGCCATAGTGGCCGGCCAGGCCGGTGAGCAGCACGCCCACGCCGTAGCGCACGTAGCTGCCGTAGCTGGGCAGGTAGGGCACCAGCTCGAAGAAGAAGGTGAAGGCCGCGAACAGCACGAAGCCGCGCATCAGCGGCCAGTAGTCGCTGCGGCGGTGGCGGGCCAGCAGCCAGCCGGCGATGACCAGCAGCGGCAGCGTGAGCGCCAGCCGCAGGCCGAAGACCCGCAGCTCCTGCGCCCGCAGCGCGCGTTCGTAGGCCTCCTGCGCATCGGACAACAGGCCGGCTTCGGTGCGCCGGTTGGCCTGCAGCGCCTGCTGCTGGTCGAGCTGCTGCTGGTCCAGCGCTTCGACGCGCGCCTGGGCTTCGCGCTCGCGGGCCTTCAGCGTGTCCAGCTCGCGGGTGCGCTGGATGACCTGCGGGTCCTGCTGCGGGTCGGTGGTGGCGGTGCGGGTGGCCAGCCAGTTGCCATAGGCGGAGCGGGCCGACTGGTAGGCATTGCCTGCCGCCTGCAGCGCCAGCCGGGCCTGGTCGTGCTGTTCCTGCAGCTCGGTCTCGCGCCGCGCCAGCGTCTCGCGCTCGGTGCGCAGCCGTTGCAGCGCGGGCCGGTCGGCCACGAAGTCCTCGGCGCTGAGCCGGTTCTCGACCTTGGGCAGGTCGGCCACCAGGTTGCCGCCCAACCCCACCAGGAAGCCGGCAAAGGCCAGCGACACCACCCACATCGCCAGCCGGAACAAGCGCTCCGGCACCCGCAAGGCCTTGAACATGGCGGGCGCTCTGTGCTCAGGCCTGCGGCGGGCGCGGCACCGGGCGCGGGTTGCCGTTGGCGTCGGTGGCCACGTAGGTCAGCGTGGCCTCGGTCACCTTCACCACCTGTTCGGTCGGCTGCAGGCGCTGGGCGTACACCTCCACGTCCACGGTGATCGAGGTACGGCCGATGCGCACGATCTCGGCATAGAAGCTCAGCAGGTCGCCCACGCGCACCGGCTGCTTGAAGACGAATTCCTTCACCGCCACGGTGGCCAGCCGGCCCTGCGCCAGGCGGCCGGGCAGCACGGCGCCGGCCAGGTCCACCTGGGCCATCACCCAGCCGCCGAAGATGTCGCCATTGCCGTTGACGTCGGCCGGCATCGGGATCACGCGCAGCACCAGCTCCTTGTCGGTGGGCAGCTGCAGGGGCGCATCGGTCGGCGGCGCGCCGGACGGATCGGAGTTGGGCATCATCGGGATCTTCTGTTCTTCGAAAAATCATTCTCACACGATGCGCGCCGCCGCCAGCTCGTCCCACCTGCCGCCCTCGGCCGCCGCCGATCCTGCCCAGCGCCGCTCCGACTGGGGCACGCTGGCGCGGCTGCTGCCCTACCTGTGGCGCTACCGCTGGCGGGTGGGGCTGGCGCTGTCCTTCCTGATCCTGGCCAAGGTGGCCAACGTCGGCGTGCCGCTGCTGCTCAAGCAGCTGGTCGACCGCCTGTCCATCCAGCCGGGCTCGGTGCAGGCCATGCTGGTGGTGCCGGTGGGGCTGCTGGTGGCCTACGGGCTGCTGCGGCTGTCCACCTCGGTGTTCACCGAGCTGCGCGAACTGGTGTTCGCCAAGGCCACCGAGGGCACCACCCGCAGCATCGCGCTGCAGGTGTTCCAGCACCTGCATGCGCTGAGCCTGCGCTTCCACCTCGAGCGCCAGACCGGCGGCATGACGCGCGACATCGAGCGCGGCACGCGGGCGGTGCAGTCGCTGTTCTCGTACTCGCTCTACAGCATCCTGCCCACGCTGATCGAGATGGTGATGGTGCTGACGCTGCTGGGCGTCAAGTTCGATGCCTGGTTCGCCGGCATCACGCTGGTGGCGCTGCTGGTGTACATCGGCTTCACCGTGGCGGTGACCGAATGGCGCACGCAGTTCCGCAAGCAGCTCAACGAGCTGGACTCCAAGGCGCACAGCCGGGCCATCGATTCGCTGCTGAACTACGAGACGGTCAAGTACTTCAACAACGAGCAGTACGAGGCCCGCCGCTACGACGAGAGCCTGAACAACCTGCGCCGCGCCGCCGTCAAGAGCCAGCGCACGCTGTCGCTGCTGAACACCGGGCAGCAGCTGATCATCGCCGCCGCGCTGATCGCGATGCTGTGGCGCGCGACGGAGGGCGTGGTGGCCGGCCGCATGACGCTGGGCGACCTGGTGATGGTCAATGCCTTCATGATCCAGCTGTACGTGCCGTTGAACTTCCTGGGCGTGATCTACCGCGAGATCAAGCAGGGCCTGGCCGACCTGGACAAGATGTTCGTGCTGCTGGAACGCGAGCGTGAGGTGGCCGACCAGCCTGGCGCGCAGCCGCTGCAGGTGAGCGAAGGCCGGGTGCGCTTCGAACATGTGAGCTTTGCCTACGACGGCGCCCAGGGCCCGCAGGGCGCGGCGGCACACCGGCCCATCCTGCACGACGTGAGCTTCGAGATTCCGCCCGGCCGCACGGTGGCGGTGGTGGGCCCCTCGGGCGCGGGCAAGAGCACGCTGGCGCGGCTGCTGTACCGCTTCTACGACGTGGAGCCCGGCGCCGGCCGCATCACCATCGACGGCCAGGACATCCGGGCCGTGACGCAGGCCAGCCTGCGCGCGGCCATCGGCATCGTGCCGCAGGACACGGTGCTGTTCAACGACACGGTGGCCTACAACATCGGCTACGGCCGGCCCGACGCGTCGCAGGCCGAGATCGAGGCGGCCGCGCGCGCCGCGCACATCCACGACTTCATCGCCAGCACGCCCAAGGGCTACGACACCATCGTCGGGGAGCGGGGCCTGAAGCTGTCGGGCGGCGAGAAGCAGCGCGTGGCCATCGCCCGCACGCTGCTGAAGAACCCGCCCGTCCTCATTTTTGATGAAGCCACCTCGGCGCTGGACTCGGCCAACGAGCGCGCCATCCAGGGTGAGCTGCAGAGCGCCGCCCGCGGCAAGACGGCGCTGGTGATCGCGCACCGGCTGTCCACCGTGGTGGACGCGCACGAGATCGTGGTGATGGAGCAGGGCCGCGTGGTGGAACGCGGGCCCCATGCGGCGTTGCTGGCGCTGGATGGCGTGTACGCCCGCATGTGGCGCCTGCAACACAGCCAGGCGCCCGGCGAGACCACCCCCGCGTAAGCCCCGGGTATGGTGGCTGCTGCAGCGCGGAACCATTCGGCACAATCGCCCGTCCCCGTTCCCCTTGCGCCATGAGCTTCCTCGCCATCGACATCGGCAACACCCGCTTGAAGTGGGCGTTGTACGCATCGCCCACACCGGGCGCGGCCTTGCTGGACCATGGGGCTGCCTTTCTCGAAACCATCGACGAACTGGCCGAAGGCGCCTGGGCGAAGCTGCCGCACCCCGGCAGCATGCTCGGCTGCAACGTGGCCGGCGACGCGGTGCGCCGCCGCGTGGAGGAGCAGCTGGAGCTGTGGGACTTCACGCCACGCTGGGTGGTGCCCGGCGCGCAGGAGGGTGGGGTGGTCAACGGCTACGACCACCCGGGCCGGCTGGGCGCCGACCGCTGGACCTCGCTGATCGGCGCGCACTGGCACATGCGCTCGCGCGGCTCGCACCGCCCGGTGCTGGTGGTGATGATGGGCACCGCGGTGACGGTGGATGCGCTGTCGGCCGACGGCCAGTTCCTGGGCGGCATCATCCTGCCGGGCCACGGCATCATGCTGCGGGCGCTGGAAAGCGGCACCGCCGGCCTGCGTGTGCCCACCGGTCAGGTGCGCGAGTTTCCGACCAACACGTCAGACGCTTTGACCAGCGGCGGCACGTTCGCGATCACCGGCGCCATCGAGCGCATGCACCGCCACCTGCGCACCCGCACCGGCAAGACGCCCATCGTGCTGGTGACCGGCGGCGCCGGCTGGAAGGTGGCGCCCGACCTGGACGTCGACCATGAGCTGGTCGAGTCGCTGATCTTCGACGGCCTGCTCGCCATGCAGTCCCATAGGTTGGCGCTGTAAGCGCCAACCCCAGCGCTACAGGATGTAGCGCGACAGGTCTTCGTTCTTCGACAGCTCCGACAGCTTGCCGTCCACCGCGGCGGCGTCCAGCGTCACCGTCTGGCCGCTGCGGTTGGGCGCGTCGAAGCTGACGTCGTCCAGCAGCCGTTCCATCACCGTGGCCAGGCGGCGGGCGCCGATGTTCTCGGTGCGCTCGTTCACGTCGTAGGCGATCTGCGCCAGCCGGCGGATGCCGTCGGCGGTGATGTCCAGCTGCACGCCTTCGGTGGCCAGCAGCGCCTCGTACTGCTTGACCAGGCTGGCATGGGTGCTGGTGAGGATGGACTCGAAATCGTCCACCGACAGCGAGCCCAGTTCCACCCGGATCGGGAAACGGCCCTGCAGCTCCGGGATCAGGTCGCTGGGCTTGGTCAGGTGGAAGGCGCCCGACGCGATGAACAGGATGTGGTCGGTCTTGACCATGCCGTACTTCGTGTTCACCGTGGTGCCTTCCACCAGCGGCAGCAGGTCGCGCTGCACGCCCTGGCGCGACACCTCGGCGCCGCCGTGTTCGCTACGCGAGGCCACCTTGTCGATCTCGTCGATGAAGACGATGCCGTTCTGCTCGGCGTTGTGCAGCGCCGCGGTCTTGATGTCGTCCTCGTTCACCAGCTTGGCGGCCTCTTCGTCCACCAGCAGCTTGCGCGCCTCGGCGATCTTGACCTTGCGCGTCTTGCGCTTGCCCGCGCCCATCTGCGAGAACAGGCCCTTGAGCTGCTCGGCCATCTCTTCCATGCCTTGCGGGCCCATGATCTCGAGCTGCGGCTTGGCCTCGGCCAGGTCGATCTCGATCTCCTTGTCGTCCAGCGTGCCCTCGCGCAGGCGCTTGCGCATCACCTGGCGGGCCGTGTTGTCGGCCGGCGGGGCGGGCGGCGTGGCGTCGAAGCCCACCGACGGCGTGCGCGCCACCGGCACCAGGATGTCGAGGATGCGGTCTTCGGCCGCGTCTTCGGCGGCGCTGCGCTTGCGGCGCACCTGCAGCTCACGCTCTTGCTTGACGGCCATGTCCACCAGGTCGCGGATGATGCTGTCCACGTCCTTGCCCACGTAGCCCACCTCGGTGAACTTGGTGGCTTCCACCTTGATGAAAGGCGCGTCGGCCAGCTTGGCCAGGCGGCGCGCGATCTCGGTCTTGCCGACGCCGGTGGGGCCGATCATCAGGATGTTCTTGGGCGTGATCTCGGCGCGCAGCTTCTCGTCCACCTGCTGGCGGCGCCAGCGGTTGCGCAGCGCGATGGCCACCGCGCGCTTGGCATTGGCCTGGCCGACGATGTGGCGGTCGAGCTCGGAAACGATCTCTTGCGGGGTCATGCTCATCCGAGCACCTCGATGGTGTGACGCTGGTTGGTGTAGATGCACAGGTCGCCGGCGATCACCAGCGACTTCTTGACCACTTCTTCGGGCGGCAGCTCGGTGTGGTCCAGCAGCGCCTTGGCGGCGGCCTGCGCATAGGCGCCGCCCGAGCCGATGGCGATGATGCCGTTCTCGGGCTCCAGCACGTCGCCATTGCCGGTGATGATGAGCGAGGCCTGGCGGTCGGCGACGGCCAGCATGGCTTCCAGCCGGCGCAGCACGCGGTCGGTGCGCCAGTCCTTGGTCAGCTCGATGGCGGCGCGCACCAGGTGGCCCTGGTGCTTTTCCAGCTTGGCCTCGAAGCGCTCGAACAGCGTGAACGCATCGGCCGTGGCGCCGGCAAAACCGGCCAGCACCTGGTCGCGGTAGAGCTTGCGCACCTTGCGGGCGGTGGATTTGACGACGATGTTGCCAAGCGTGACCTGGCCGTCGCCGCCCAGCGCAACCTGGTTGCCACGCCGAACGCTGACGATGGTGGTGCCGTGAAACACCGGGGTTTGTGTGTCCATGGGGGGCATCTGGCGGTGAGGGGCCGACCTTCAAGCGTCGGCCGGGTAAAGGCGCGCCGCTGGCGCGCCTGCCTAGTTGGTCCTGACCCTCACCCGGGCGTGTTCGTTGATGCCCATCGCACCAAAGAACAGCGCCACCAGGCGGTGGGCGTCGGCGAACACCACTTCGCGGTTTTCACTGCGCTTGGCCAGCACCCAGTTCAGCAGGTCGCCGGCGGCGATGAAGTCGACCCGGATCAGCTTGCTGCAGTTCACCGTGACGAGTGACGCCGCGCCCAGCTGCTGGTCGAGCAGCCGCAGCGTGGGGCCGATGTCGCTGACCAACTGGCCCGACAGCTCCACGGTGGCCATCTGCACGCCGTGGGCGTCGTCCAGCAGGCCTGATTCGAGGAAGCTGGTGGACACCTCGCTGACCTGCGACATGGCCGGCGCCTGGGTGCTGTGGCCGCCGCCGCTGAAGCGCAGCTTGCAGCGCACACGCTCCCACGAGGGCGGCGACACCTCGTAGGTGACGCAATAGTCGATCGCCACCTCGTCGAACTGGTCGGCGCGGTTGGCCAGGCGCAGCGCGTCCATGCGCGCCACCCAGTAGGCGGGGTCGGCATCGCGCACGCCGGTGGGCGCGGCCTCGGCCAGCACCGCCAGCAGGTGGTCGCCGGCCAGCCAGCGCATGTCCAGCGGTTCTTCGGCCCACTGGCGGAACATGCCGGACAGCAGCACCGCCGCTTCAGCGTCGATCTGGCGCAGCGGCGCCCAGTCGAACACCCAGGGCAGCGGCATCTGCAGCGTCTGCGAGCGCAGGCGCACCACGGCCTCGGCGTCCAGCACCGCGGGGCTGCTCCAGCCCACCGCGGTGGCGGCGCTGCGCAGCGTGGCGGGGCGGTCGTTGGCGGCGGCGGCCTCGGCCACCTGACGCGGCATCGAAAACCACTGCGGCGCCGACCAGCCGAAGCGCTGGGCGTATTCGAGCGCGCGCTGCTCGAACTTGTTCTGCTGGCCGGTGGCGCGGTACAGGTCGAACAGCACCAGCCAGGTTTCGCCATGCTCCAGCCGGCTGCCCTGGCCGCTGGTCAGCTGCGACAAGGCCTCTTCGCACTGGCCGAAATCGGCATTGGCGAAGGCGATCACGGCTTCGTCCAGCTCGGGGTCGTGCACCGCCTCGCTCACTTCCACAGCAAAGGCGCCGCCGAAGTCGGTCTGCGGGCCGGTGGCGCTGCGGGCCGGGCTGGTGGTGGCGGGTGGCAGCCCGCCGCCGGTGGTGCCGGCGGCGGTGGTCAGGCTGGCCGGCGTGCGCGGCGGCCATTCGGCGGCGATGGGTGGCGCTGCCGACAGTGGCGGCAGGCCGGGCGCCATCACGGCGTGGCTGGGCACGCCGGCGTTGCGCTCGGTGTCCAGGCGCGGCAGCGTCAGGTCCAGCGGCGGCGTGCCACCTGTGCTGCGCGGCATCGGCGGCGTCACCTCAAAGCTGGCCGGCATGGTGGTGCGGGCCGACAGCGCACCGGCCCGGGTGTCGCTGCCCGTCGCAGGCCGCGTGGGCGCCTGCGAGCGGGTGCTGCCCACCATCTGCTGCTCGATCTCGTCGATCTTGGCCTTCACGCCGCCTTCGGGGCGGGCGGCCAGCTGCTGCTCGGAGACGCGCGCGTCGGTGTCGTCGAGGCGCGACGAGCCGCCCAGCGCGGCCAGCTGCTCGGGCGAGAGGCCCTCGCGGCGCAGCTTGCGCAGCATGTCGAACTCGCGCTTGCGCACGAAGTCGTTGCGGCGCTTGCGCTCCACCATCGCCTTGAGTTCGGAGCGCTCGAGTTCGAGCGCGCCGTCCTCGGGCTGGCGCGAGTTCAGATCGGACCAATCGGTGGCCGGGTTGGCCACGAAGCGGACGACCTTGCGGAAGAAGCTCTGGTCCTTCGGGTCCGCCATGAATCCTGTCCTGCGTTCGGTCAGTCGCCGAACATCTTCTGCTTCATCTCGCGGCGCTGCTGCGCCTCGAGCGACAGCGTGGCCGTCGGGCGCGCCAGCAGGCGGCCCAGGCCGATCGGCTCGCCGGTCTCGTCGCAGAAGCCGTATTCGCCGCTGTCGATGCGGGCCAGCGACTGGGAGATCTTCTTGAGCAGCTTGCGCTCGCGGTCGCGGGTGCGCAGCTCCAGCGCGTGCTCTTCCTCGATGGTGGCGCGGTCGGCCGGGTCGGGCACGATGGAGGTGTCTTCGCGCAGGTGCTCGGTGGTTTCACCGGCGTTGCTCAGCAGATCGTCCTTCAGGCCCGTCAGGCGGGCGCGGAAGAACTCCAGCTGCTTGTCGTTCATGTACTCGTCGTCGGGCATCGCGAGCAGTTCCGCTTCGGTCAGCTCGCGGCCGCTCTTGTTCTTCCAGGCATTGGCCAGCTTGGGGTCGTGCTTCACGGGGGCTTTGACGGTGTCCATGTCCTGATCTGAATACGTTCTCGCGGGCGGCTTGGCAGGTGCGAAGCGGTCGGCGAAGCGGCTGGCGCTGTCATTGGGCAGCGGGGCGGCCGCGGGAGCCGCGGCGGCTGCCTTGGCGCTGGCCCGCGTGGCGGGCTTGGCGGAGGCTGTTGGGCGCTCGCTCTTGGCCGGTGTCTTGCTCACTTCGCACTCCTCTTCACGGTATTTGTATATCCGCTGCAGGCCGAGGTGTGCGGGGGACCGCCTCCTCGGGGCGCGCGGATTGTAGCCACGCCCCGGGGGGTCAATCGCTCGTCACACCAGGCACTGTGACAGGCCTTGTTCGAGGATCTCCCGCGGCAGGTCGATGCCGATGAAGACCATCTTGTTCTGGCGCTTCTCGCCCGGCGCCCACTTCGGGCCCAGGTCGCTGCCCATCAGCTGGTGCACGCCCTGGAAAATCACCTTGCGGTCGCTGCCCTTCATGAACAGCACACCCTTGTACCGCAGCAGCTTCGGGCCGTACACCTGCACGATGGAGCCGAGGAAATCCTCCAGCTTGGTCGGGCTGAATGCACGGTCGGAGCGGAACACGAACGACTTCACGTCATCGTCATGCGCATGGTGGTGCGGATGGTCGCAGTGCTCACCGTGCTCATGGTCGTGGTCGTGATGATGGTGGTCGTGGCCATCGTCGGGTGACAGGAAATCAGGGTCGATTTCCAGCTTCGTGTTGAGATTGAAGCCCTTGAGATCGAAGATCTTGTCGAGCGGCACCTCGCCGAAGTGCACGCGGCTTTGCGGCGCGCGCGGGTTCATGTGCTTGATGCGGTGGGCCAGGGCATCGGCCGCCGCGGCGTCCACCAGGTCGGTCTTGCTGATGAAGATCTGGTCGGCAAAACCCACCTGGCGGCGCGCTTCCTGGCGGTCGTTCAGCTGCTGCTCGGCGTGCTTGGCATCCACCAGCGTCAGCACCGAGTCCAGCAGGTAGCTCTCGGCCACCTCGTCGTCCATGAAGAAGGTCTGCGCCACCGGGCCGGGGTCGGCCAGGCCGGTGGTCTCGATCACCACGCGGTCGAACTGCAGCTCACCCTTGCGGCGCTTTTCGGCCAGGTCGGACAGCGTGGAGCGCAGGTCCTCGCGGATCGTGCAGCAGACGCAGCCGTTGTTCATCTGGATGATCTGCTCACCCTCGTTCGACACCAGGATGTCGTTGTCGATGTTCTCCTCGCCGAACTCGTTCTCGATCACGGCGATCTTTTGGCCGTGGGCTTCGGTGAGCACGCGCTTGAGCAGCGTGGTCTTGCCGCTGCCGAGAAAGCCGGTGAGGATGGTGGCAGGAATCAAACCTTGTGACATGGCAGGTGCTCGGTGGCTGAGGTACGACAACCGCCTTAAATGGGGGCGGGCGACTGTCCTGCAAGTGGGCGGGTGTGTCAAGCACGGTTCGCGCCCATGTGACTTTGTAGCTTGCGGTATCCTGCGCAGGTGCACAAACCGGTAGACCGCGACGCGCAAGAGCGCCGCAGCCTGTTCGATCGGCTCGTCGAGTTCATCTCGCCGGGGCCGGATTCCAAGGCCGAACTGATCGAATCGCTGGCGGACGCCGAACAGCGCGAACTCATCGACCCGCAAAGCCGCGGCATGCTCGAGGGCGTGATCCGCATGGCCGACATGAGCGCGGGCGACGTGATGGTGGCCGCGCCCCACATCGACCGCCTGGACATCGACGCCGACTACGACGAATTGCTCGGCCAGGTGATCGCCACCGGCCATTCGCGCTTTCCGGTGTACGAGGGCCAGCGCGACAACATCATCGGCATCCTGCTGGCCAAGGACCTGCTCAAGCTGCAGCGCGCGCCCGAGCTGAACCTGCGCACGCTGCTGCGCCCGCCCGTCTTCGTGCCCGAGAGCAAGGGCCTGAACGACCTGCTGCGCGATTTCCGCAGCAACCGCAACCACCTGGCCATCGTCATCGACGAGTTCGGCAACGTGGCCGGGCTGCTGACCATCGAGGACGTGCTGGAAGAGATCGTCGGCGAGATCGAGGACGAATTCGACGAGGAAGACGCCGAATCCGGCATCTACACCCTGGCCGACGGCGCCCAGCGCGTGGCCGGCGACGTCGAGATCGGGCAGGTGAACGAGGCTTTTGCCGTCACCCTGCCCGAGGACGAGTTCGACACCATCGGTGGCCTGGTGGCCCACGAGCTGGGCCGCGTGCCCCGCCGCGGCGAAGCGGTGGAGGTGGGTGGCCTGCGCTTCGAGGTGATGCTGACGCGCGGCGGTGCCGTGCGCTGGTTCAAGGTGACGCGGGCGCCCGACGCCGCCGCACCCCGCTGAAGTGATCGGCTGACGTGAGCCGCCTGTCTTCCAGGGCGCCGGCAGCGGCCGGCGCCGGCCTGTGGCTGGTCGCCGCCGCCGGCGGGGCCTTGTTCAGCCTGCCCTTCGTGCACACCGGCGCCTGGTGGGCCAGCCTGCTGCTGCTGGCGTTGCTGGCCGGCGCCGCGCAGCGGCTGTCGCCCGGCCGGGCCGCGCTGGCGGGCTGGGGCTTCGGCACCGGCTGGCTGGCGGCCGGCACCTGGTGGATCTACATCAGCCTGCATGTGTACGGCGGCCTGCCGGCGGCGCTGGCGGTGGCGGCCGTGCTGGCGCTGTCGGGCGGGCTGTCGCTGTACCTGGCGCTGGCGCTGGGTGTGTTCGCCCGCCTGCGCCGCGGCCGGCCGCTGCCCGATGCACTGCTGTTGGCCGCGCTGTGGCTGCTGGCCGAACTGGCGCGCGGCGTGCTGTTCACCGGTTTCCCGTGGCTGGCCACCGGGTATGCGCAGGTGGACGGGCCGCTGGCCGGGCTGGCGCCGTGGATCGGCGTGTACGGCATCGGCGCGGTGGCGGCGGTGCTGGCATCGCTGGCGGCTTCGGCGCTGGCGCCCGCTGGCGTGCGCGGCCCCGCGGCGGTGCGTGGCGGCGCAGGGGCGGCGGTGGTGCTCGTCTTGCTGCTGTCCCCGCTGGCCGGGCGCGATTTCAGCCGGCCCAGCGGTCAGCTGGCGGTCACGCTGATCCAGACCAACGTGGCGCAGGACGACAAATTCGCGGCCGACAAGATGCCCGAGGCGCTGGAATGGCTGGCGCAGGCGCTGCAGGCCGCGCCGGGCGATCTGGTGATCGCGCCCGAAACCGCGATTCCGCTGCTGCCCGCGCAGCTGGGCCCCGAGGCCTGGCAGGCCTTCACGCTGCCGTTCACGGCCGAAGGCACCCGCCGCGCGGCGCTGGTCGGCCTGCCGCTGGGCAGCTTCGAGGACGGTTACACCAATTCGGTGGCCGGCCTGTCGGCCGAATCGGGCGCCAGCGAGCAGCGCTTCTACCGCTACGACAAGCACCACCTGGTGCCCTTCGGAGAGTTCATCCCCACCGGTTTTCGCTGGTTCACCGAGATGATGAACATCCCGCTCGGCGACTTCAACCGCGGCCCGCTGGTGGCACCTTCGTTCGGTGTGCGCGGCGAGCGGGTGGCGCCCAACATCTGCTACGAAGACCTGTTCGGCGAAGAACTGGCCCGCCGCTTCGCGGCCGGGGAGGGCGCGGCGCCCACCGTGTTCGCCAACGTCAGCAACATCGGCTGGTTCGGCGACACCATCGCCATCGCGCAGCACCTGCACATCTCGCGCATGCGCACGCTCGAGTTGCAGCGGCCGATGCTGCGGTCTACCAACACCGGCGCCACCGCCATCATCGACCACCGCGGCGTGGTGCAGGCGCAGCTGGCGCCCTTCACCCGCGGCACGCTGGCGGGGCAGGTGCAGGGCCGCGAAGGCCTCACGCCCTTCGTGCGCTGGGCCTCGCGCTTCGGCCTCTGGCCACCGCTGCTGATCGCGCTGGCCGTGGTGGCGGCGATGGCCGTTGCCGCCGCCGTCGGGCGCCGCCCGGCAGCATCCTCATAAACTCGCGGGTTTTCCGCGCACCGAGCACCCCTCATGACGACGCTGACGTTCCAGCAGATCATCCTTCGCCTGCAAAGCTATTGGGACGCCCAGGGCTGTGCGCTGCTGCAGCCCTACGACATGGAGGTGGGCGCCGGCACCAGTCACACCGCCACCTTCCTGCGCGCGCTGGGCCCCGAGCCGTGGAAGGCCGCCTACGTGCAGCCCAGCCGCCGCCCCAAGGACGGCCGCTACGGCCAGAACCCCAACCGCCTGCAACACTACTACCAGTACCAGGTGGTGCTCAAGCCGGCGCCGGCCAACATCCTGGAGCTGTACCTGGGCAGCCTGGAAGCGCTGGGCTTCGACCTGAAGAAAAACGACGTGCGCTTCGTCGAGGACGACTGGGAGAACCCCACGCTGGGCGCCTGGGGTCTGGGCTGGGAGGTGTGGCTCAACGGCATGGAAGTGACGCAGTTCACCTACTTCCAGCAGGTGGGCGGCATCGACTGCCGGCCCATCACCGGCGAGATCACCTACGGCCTGGAACGCCTGGCCATGTACCTGCAGGGCGTGGAGAACGTGTACGACCTGGTGTACGCGCCCGGCATCAGCTATGGCGACGTGTTCCACCAGAACGAGGTGGAGCAGAGCACCTACAACTTCGAGCACAGCAACGTCGACTTTTTGCTGCAGGCGTTTGGGGCGCACGAGGGCAATGCCCAGCACCTGATGACGCAGCAGCTGGCGCTGCCGGCCTATGAGCAGGTGCTCAAGGCCGCGCACACCTTCAACCTGCTGGACGCCCGCGGCGCCATCAGCGTCACGGAGCGGGCGGCCTACATCGGCCGCATCCGCAACCTGGCGCGGGCGGTGGCCGCCAGCTACCTGGCCAGCCGGGCCCGCCTGGGCTTCCCGATGGCGCCGCGCGAATGGGCCGACGAGGTCATCGCGCAGATCGAACAACAAGCACAAAAGAAGGCCGCGTGATGAGCGCCGACGTGAACAACCTGCTGGTGGAGCTGTTTGTCGAGGAGCTGCCGCCCAAGGCGCTGAAGAAGCTGGGCGACAGCTTTGCCGGCACGCTGGCGCAATCGCTGCGCAACCAGGGCCTGGCCACCGCCGACGCGGTGGTGACGCCTTACGCCTCGCCGCGCCGCCTGGCGGTGCACATCACCGGCGTGGCCGCCCGCGCGGCCGACAAGCCGGTGCAGCAGAAGCTGATGCCGGTGGCCGTGGCCCTGACCGCCGACGGCCAGCCCACGCCCGCGCTGCTGAAGAAGCTGGCCGCGGTGGGGGCCGATGCCTCCGCCGTGCCGCGCCTGCAGCGCCGCCCGGACGGCAAGGCCGAGGCCCTGTTCCTGGACACCGTGGTGCCCGGCGCGCCGCTGGCCGAAGGCCTGCAGAAGGCCTTTGACGAAGCGCTGGCCAAGCTGCCCATCCCCAAGGTGATGACCTACCAGCTGGCCGACGGCTGGCAGAACGTGAAATTCGTGCGCCCGGCCCACGGCCTGGTGGCGCTGCACGGCGCCGACGTGGTGCCGCTGGCCACGCTGGGCCTGCAGGCCGGCCGCAGCACCCGTGGCCACCGCTTCGAGGCCGCGCTGCCGGTGATCGAACTGCCGCATGCCGACGCCTATGCCGAAGCGCTGCTGCGCGACGGCGCGGTGATCGCCAGCTTCGATGCCCGCCGCGCCGAGCTGCTGCGCCAGCTGCAGGAAGCCGCCGGCCGCGAAGGCCTGACGCCGATCGACGACGAGGCGCTGCTGGACGAAGTGACCGCGCTGGTGGAGCGGCCCAACGTGCTGGTGTGCCGCTTCGAGCCTGAGTTTCTGGCCGTGCCGCAGGAGTGCCTCATCCTGACGATGAAGGCCAACCAGAAGTACTTCCCGCTGCTGGACGCGCAGGGCAAGCTGACCGACCGCTTCCTGGTCGTCAGCAACATCCGCCCCGACGACGCCAGCGCGGTGATCCAGGGCAACGAACGCGTGGTGCGCCCGCGCCTGGCCGACGCCAAGTTCTTCTTCGACCAGGACCGCAAAAAGACCCTTGCCAGCCGCGTCGAGGGCCTGGGCAAGGTGGTGTACCACGGCAAGCTGGGCACCCAGGGTGAGCGCACCGAGCGTGTGCGCTTCATCGCCCGCGCCATCGTCCACCAGCTGGGCGACCACCAGCCGGCCTCGGTGCAGTCGCACGACGAGCTGCAGATGCTGGCCCACAAGGCCGACCAGGCCGCGCTGCTGGCCAAGACCGACCTGCTGACCGACATGGTGGGCGAGTTCCCCGAGCTGCAGGGCATCATGGGCGGCTACTACGCCCGCCATGAAGGCCTGCGCGACGGCGTCGCCATCGCCATCGAGGACCACTACAAACCGCGCTTTGCCGGCGACGCGCTGCCGCGCAACCACACCGGCACCGTGGTGGCGCTGGCCGACAAGCTGGAGACCCTGGTGGGCCTGTTCGGCATCGGCCAGCTGCCCACCGGCGACAAGGACCCCTTCGCGCTGCGCCGCCATGCGCTGGGCGTGATCCGCATCCTGGTCGAGAAGAACCTGCCGCTGGACCTGCCCGAGCTGCTGAAGGCGGTGGTGCCTGCTTTCGGCGAGCTGATCACCGACCCCACCCCCGCGCTGCTGGGCTTTTTCGCCGACCGCCTGGCGGTGAGCCTGCGCGACCAGGGCTACAGCGCCCAGGAGGTGGACGCGGTGCTGGCGCTGAACCCCGCCCGGCTGGGCGACGTGCCGCGCCGGCTGGAGGCGGTGCGCGCTTTCGCCACGCTGCCCGAGGCCGCTTCGTTGGCCGCTGCCAACAAGCGCGTGGGCAACATCCTGAAGAAGGTCGAGGGTGCGCTGCCCACGACCGTCAGCCCCGATCTGCTGAAGGAGCCGGCCGAACAGCAGCTGGCGGCCGCGCTGGCCGAGGTGCAGCCCCAGTCCGACCGTCTGTTCGAGCAGCAGGACTACGCCGGCTCGCTGCGGGCGCTGGCCGCGCTCAAGGCGCCGGTGGACGCCTTCTTCGACGGCGTGATGGTCAATGCCGAAGACGCCGCACTGCGCGCCAACCGGCTGGCGCTGCTGGCCGGCCTGCATGCGGCGATGAACCGCGTGGCCGACCTGGCCAAGCTGGCGCAATGACGGCGGGCGCGATTGTGGTTGTCGGGCACCACCGGGTGTCCTGATACTGCGCGCCATGACACCGCCCAAGCTCATCATCCTCGGCCGCGACGGCATCCTCAACCGCTTCCGGGACGACCACGTCAAGGCGCCGGAAGAGTGGGCGCCCATCCCGGGCGCGCTGGACGCGGTGGCCCGCCTCAACCATGCCGGCTGGCATGCGGTGGTGGCCACCAACCAGTCGGGCATCGGCCGCGGCATGATCGACATGGCCTCGCTGAACGCGGTGCACGCCCACATGATGAAGCTGCTGGGCCAGCACGGCGGCCGCATCGACGCGGTGTTCTTCTGCCCCCATGTGCCCGAAGACCAGTGCGACTGCCGCAAGCCGCTGCCCGGGCTGATGAAGCAGATCGGCCAGCGCTACGGCACCTCGCTGGCTGAAGTGCCGATGGTGTGCGACAACCCGCGCGATCTGGAAGCGGCACACGCCGCCGGCTGCCGGCCGCACCTGGTGCGCTCGGGCCGCGCCGCCGCGCTGGACGACGCCTCGCTGGCCGAGTGGCTGGCCGTGGCCCCCGACACCCAGGTGCATGCCGACCTGGCCGCCCTCGCCGACCACCTGCTGCGCGGCAGCGGTGACGGCCTCGACCTCGACTCCGGCCCGATGGGCCTTGCCTGATGCTTGCTGTCCTGCGTTCCGCGCTGTTCTTCCTGTGGATGGTCATCACCGTCATCCCCATCGCCATCGTGGCGATGACCACGTCCATCTTCGTGCGCGGCGCGCCGGTGTACTGGATCTGCATCTCCTTCCTGCGGCTGGCCATCGCCGGCGCGCGGGTGATCTGCGGCGTGCAGTACCGGGTGCAGGGCATGGAACGCCTGCCCACCGGTGCCGACAAGCTGGCGCCGCTGATCCTGTGCCCCAAGCACCAGTCCACCTGGGAGACGTTTGCGTTTCCCACGCTGATGTCGCATCCGCTGGCTTACGTGTTCAAGCGCGAGCTGCTGTACATCCCGTTCTTCGGCTGGTCGATGGCGCGGCTGGACATGATCCACATCGACCGCAGCAAGCGCACCCAGGCCTGGGCCAAGGTGGCCGAGCAGGGCCGTGAGCTGCTGTCGCGCGGCATCTGGGTGATCATGTTCCCCGAGGGCACCCGCATCGCCCGCGGCCAGCGGGGGCAGTACAAGAGCGGCGCCACCCGCCTGGCCGTGACCACCGGCGCGCCGGTGGTGCCCATCGCCGTCACCTCCGCCCGCTGCTGGCCGCGCAAGAGCTTCGTGCTGCGGCCCGGCGTCATCGACATCTCGATCGGCACGCCGATCCCTTCGCAGGGCCGCGAGCCCGATGAGCTGATGCGCGAGGTGGAAGCCTGGATCGAGGCCGAGATGCAGCGCCTGGACCCCGAGGCCTACCGGAGCGGCGCACGATGAACCCGGCCGGCGCGGCCGCGGCGCAGCAGCTGGCGCTGTTCGACCGCGCCGGTGCCGCCGAGCCCGCGCCCGACGAAGCGCCGCGGGAAGCCGCGGCCGGCTTCCGCCACCCGCAGGCCACGCACGAGCTGTTGCTCGACGGCCACCGCGTGGCCTATCTGCTGCGGCGCGCCCGCAGGCGCAGCATCGGCTTCGTGGTGGGCGCCGAGGGCCTGGCGGTCAGCGCGCCGCGCTGGGTGCGCCTGGCCGACGTGGAAGACGCCTTGCGCAGCAAGGGCGCCTGGGTGCTGCGCAAGCTGCAGGAGCAGCGCGAGCGGGCGCACCAGCAACTGGCCGCGCGGGTGGTGTGGGGCGATGGCGCGGAGTTTCCGTTCCTCGGCCAGCCGGTGCGCGTGAAGCTCGACACCTCGGTCACCGGCGCGCAGTTCGTGCCGCCCGAGCCGGGCAGCGGCCAGCCAGCGGGTCTGCGGGTGGGCCTGCCCGCCACCGCCGCACCGGCCCAGGTACGTGATGCGGTGCAGGCCTGGCTGCAGCGCCAGGCCCGGCGCGTGTTCGAAGCCCGCTGCCAGCATTACGCGCCCGCCATGGGCGTGACGGTGCGGCGGCTGTCGCTCAGCTCGGCCGCCACCCGGTGGGGTTCGGCCAGCGCCAGCGGCGCCATCCGCCTGAACTGGCGGCTGATCCATTTTTCCGAGTCGACCATCGACTACGTGGTGGTGCATGAGCTGGCCCACCTGATCGAGATGAACCACTCGCAGGCGTTCTGGCAGGTGGTGCGGGAGGCACTGCCCGGCTTTGAGGACGCCCGTGCGCCGTTGCGCCACACGGTGCTGCCCAGCTGGGACTGAGGGGCGCGGCTCGGGCAGCGGGCTGAGGCCAGAAAAGCCAAATCTGTCACTTTTCGTGGACGCGCCGCGACGCGTGATTGCGGCGGATCGCACGACGCGATGCCCACCCCCACGCTCCGGCACTATCAATTCAGCCATTTGATCCGAAGAATCTGCGGCTTTGCCTGCTGATGGCCGGGGTGGTCGCACCCATCCGTCCGGCGGGCCTTCCCACCCTCTTCAATCGCGTGGCCCATGAGCACTGAGATTTCGCTTGCCCCGCCCCCAGCCGACCACCGGCTGCTGGACGCTGTCCTGTTTCTTGCGCGCTTTTATGGCCGCCCGGTGGAGCGCGAGGCGCTGTTGTCCGAAGGCGCAGGTGAGGCCGCACCGGCCGACCGGCTGCCCGAGTGGTGTGCGCGTGCCGGGCTGATGCTCTCGCCGCTGCCCGCCGGCGATGTGCGCGCCACCATGCTGCCGGCGCTGGTGCTGGGCGAGGGCGGCGCCGCGCTGGTGGCACTGTCGCGCGACGGCGAACGCTTCGAGGTGCATCAGCCGGGCATTGCCGGCACCCGCTGGATGTCTGCCCAGGACGTGGCGGCCGAGTGCCCGGGCGCCCGCTGGCAGGCCGCCCGTGCTGCACTGCACATGGACCAGCGCAGCCTGCTTTACACGCTGCCCCAGGCCAGCCGCTGGTTCTGGGACGTTTTCGGCCGCAACCGCGGCATCTTCGGCTGGGCCCTGGTGGGCACGGTGGCGCTCAACCTGGTGGGCGCGCTGATCCCGTTCTACACCATGGCCGTGTACGACCGCGTGGTGCCCAACAACGCGCTGTCCAGCCTGACGGTGCTGACGGTGGCGGCCGTGCTGCTGCTGGGCTTCGAGCTGGCGCTCAAGGTGCTGCGCGGGGCGCTGATCGAAACGGCCGCCCGGCGCATCGACGTCACGCTCTCGTCCGCCATCTTCGCCCGCTGCCTGCGGCTGCGGGCCGCTGGGCGGCCGGCTTCAGGCGGCGTGCTGGCCAACGTGGTGCGCGACTTCGAGTCGGTGCGCGAGTTCTTCGCCTCCGGCACGCTGGCGCTGCTGGGCGACCTGCCTTTCATGCTGCTGTTCCTGGCCATGGTGGCCATCATCGGCGGCTGGCTGGTGGTGGTGCCGCTGATCACCATCCCGCTGATGCTGCTGTCGGCCTGGCTGATGCAGCGGCCCATGATGCGCAGCGTGTCGGCCTCGTCGCAGCAAAGCGCCCAGCGCACCGCCCACCTGTTCGAGAGCATGAACGGCCTGGACACCATCAAGGCCCTGGGCGCCAGCACCTGGAGCCGCCGCCGCTGGGAGCAGTTGACGCTGGCCATCTCGCAGCACAGCTTCCACACCCGTGAGCTCGTCGCTTTCGGTGGCTACAGCGGCGCCTCGATGCTCACCCTCAGCAATGTGCTGCTGGTGGCCATCGGTGCCGTGCTCATCGGCGAACAGGCGCTCACCACCGGCCAGCTGATCGGCGTGACCATGCTGGCGGGCCGCGCGATGGCCCCGGCCTCGCAGATCGCCTCGCTGGTGCTGCGCTGGCAGCAGACGCGGCTGTCCATGCAGGCGCTGGAGCAGGTGATGAACGCGCCGACCGACGACGAGCAATCGGCGCTGCAGGCGCCGCCGCTGACCGGCCGCATCGAGTTCCGGGAGGTGTCCTTCGCCTACCCGCACCGGCCGCCGCTGCTGGACGGCTTCAATCTGCGCATCCGCCCCGGTGAGCGGGTGGGGTTCATCGGCAAGCTGGGGTCGGGCAAGAGCACGCTGCTGCGGCTGCTGCTCAACCTGTATGCGCCCTCGGCCGGCACCGTGCTGCTGGACGACCTGGCCACCACCCAGCTCGACCCGCAGAGTCTGCGCCGGCAGATCGGCTACGTGCCGCAGGACGTGACGCTGTTCCACGGCAGCATCCGCGAGAACATCGAACTCGGCCGCACCGAAGGCGGCGATGCGGCCGTGCTGGCGGCCGTGCGGCGCGCCTGCCTGGAAGAAACGCTGTCCCAGCTGCCGGCCGGCCTGGCCACGCCGGTGGGCGAGCGCGGTGAGCTGCTGTCCGGCGGCCAGCGCCAGGCGGTGGCCATCGCCCGTGCGCTGCTGGCTGCCCCGCCTGTGCTGCTGATGGACGAGCCCAGCAGCATGATGGACCCGGCCACCGAGCAGCGCCTGATCCGCGAGCTGCGTGCGTTGGAGGACACCACCGTGCTGCTGGTCACCCACCGCATGGCCATGCTGCCGCTGGTCGACCGCCTGGTGGTGCTGGATCGCGGCCGCGTGGTGGCCGACGGCCCGCGTGACGAGGTGCTGAGGGCGCTGTCACAGGCCACGGCCCCCGAGGCCGCGCAAGCGCAACGACCTGTGAAGGTGGCGTGATGGCAGCGACCCCGACGATGGTGGACCTGGACGCCGGCCCGCGCCGGCTGGTACTGGCCCTGGTGGCGGTGCTGACCCTGCTGGTGGTGGTGGCCCTGGCCTGGGCCACCTGGGCCCATGTGGATGTGGCGGTCAATGCCCGCGGCACGGTGCTGGCACCCAGCCGGCTGCAGGAAGTGCAAAGCCTGGAGGGCGGCATCATCCGCTCGCTCAAGGTGCAGGCGGGCGACCGCGTGCAACGCGGCCAGCCGCTGGTGGAACTGGACGAGGTGCAGGCCGAGGTGGAAGTCGGTGAAAGCCGGGAGTCGCTGCGCGCGCTGCAGTCGTCGCGCATCCGCGTGCAGGCGCTGCTGGACGGGCGGGAACCGCAGTTCGGCGCGCTCGAAGCCGAGGCGCCCGAGCTGGTGCGCGAAGAGCGCCGGCTGTGGCTGGCCGCCCGCAGCGAGGCCGAGGCCGGTGTGGCCGCTGCCGCCGAGGGCGTGCGGCGCCGTGCCGGGGAACTCGCCGAGGCGCAGAACCGCATCCCGGTGCTGGAGACGCTCGTTGCGGCCAGCCAGGAATCGCTGCAGATCGAGGAGCGGCTGGTGGCCGAAGGGGCGGGTGCCAAGGCCGACCTGCTGTCGGCCCGCCAGCGCTTCCTGCAACAACAGGGCGAGTTGAAGGCGCTGCGCGATTCGCTGCCGCGGCTGCAGGCCGGGCTGGCCGAGGCGCGTGCCCAGCAGTCGGAACTGGTGGCGCGTGCGCGGGCCCAGTGGGGCGCGCAGCGCACCGACATCGAGGGCAAGCTGCAGGCCATGCAGGCCACCGTGCGTGGCCGCGAGGACAAGCTGGCGCGGCGGGTGCTCGTCTCGCCCCTGGACGGCGTGGTCAACCGCGTGTTGCTGCACACCGTGGGCGGCGTGGCCGCCCCCGGTGCGCCCATCCTGGAAATCGTGCCGAGCGACCCGACGCTCACCATCACCGCGCGCGTGAAGCCGGCCGACATCGGCTTCCTCCATCCGGGCCAGGAGGCCCAAGTGCGGGTCACCTCGTTCGACTCCTCGATCTACGGCAGCCTGACGGCCACGGTGCAACGTGTCGGTGCCGATGCGCTGGTGGACGAGCAGGACAAGCAACCCTACTTCGAAGTGCAGCTGCGCACCGAGCGCGACTACCTGGAGCACGACGGCCGCCGGCTGGCCATCGGCCCCGGCATGCCGGTCGACGCCAGCATCCTGACCGGTCAGCGCACCGTCATGCAGTACCTGCTCAAGCCGGTGCTCAAGACCCTTCACTCGGCGATGCAGGAGCGGTGATGCACACCACCATCCACGCCACCAGGCGCTCGCGCCGGCCCTCCGGCGAAACCGTGCGTGTGCTGACGCCCTGGGCGTTGACGCTGCTGGCCGCCGTCAGCGCGGCGCTGTTCTCGGCAGCGGCGGGCGCCGCCACGCCCCCGACGATGGCCGCCACCGCGTTGGCGACGCACCAGGACGCCACGCCGCCGCTGCGTTTTGCTGACGCATTGCAACTTGCGCTGCAGCGCGATGGTGACCTCCAGAGTGCCCGCGCGGCGGTGCGCGCCGCGCAGGCCCAGGTCGACCAGCTGCGCTCGCGCTTCTTTCCTTCGGCCGGTGTGCAGTACGAACAGGGCCGGCGCGTCACCGAGGAAGGCGGCACGCCGGTCGATCGCCACCTGCGCAGCACCGAGGGCTTCGTGCGCTGGAACCTGTACAACGGCGGCGCCGACAAGACGCAGCTGGACGCGGCCATGCTGGAGCTGCAGGCCGTGCAGGCCGATGCCCGGCAGGCGCTGGAAGACGCCTGCGAGCGCTTGGCCAAGGCGTACATCGAGCTGCAGCGCCAGCAGGCTCTGCTGCAGGCCGCCCAACGACGCCACGCGGAACTGGCCGATCTGGTCGAGCGCGTCGGTCGTCAGGTGGCGGCGGGCAAGTCCCCGTCGTCCGACGGCGATCTGGCGCAGTCGTCGCTCATCGATGCCCAGTTGTCCGTGGCCAGCAGCCAGGCCGACCTGCTGGCGGCCCAGGCACAGCTGGGCGTGCTCACGGGCCAGGCGGGCGCCCTGCGTGCCGAAATCATGCCGCCAGGCGCCACGCCCTGGCCATCTGCGCTGGCACTGGCGCCTGAGGCGCCGCTGGAGGACTGGTGGGCGCTGGCATTGCGCGGCAACGCCAGCGCACAGGCCGCCGCCGCCCGCCGCGAGGCGGCGCGCGCCCGCGTCCCGCTGATCGCATCTGAATACCTGCCGAAGGCCGACCTGACGCTCAGCAAGACCCTGTCCGATCGCACCGCACCGGTCGAATCGACCCAGAGCCGCCGCGGCTGGACGCTGACCGTGAGCTACGAGGTCCCGCTGGGCGGCGGCGGCACGGCCCGCCGGGAAGAAGCCCGGGCCCGGGCCGAGGCCGCGGAAAGCCAGGCCTGGCGCAGCGAGCAGGCCGTCCGGGGAGAGCTGGGCGTGGTGCGCCAGCAGATGCTGCAAAGCGCGCAGGCGCTGCCGGCGGTGGAGCGGCAGCTGACCCATCTCGAAGCCACGGTGCGTGCGAGTGATCTGCAGTACCAGGCCGGTCGCCGCAGCCTGCTGCAGCTGATCGACCAGCGCGACCGGCGCTTTTCCGCGGAGCAGCGGCAGGTCGATGCCTCCTGGCGGCAGAGGCAGGCACTGCTGCGCCTGTCTGTGCTGACGGGCTCGCTCTCGTCGATGCTGGGTGTCGCGCAGGCCACGAGCGCGCCAACGGAGGCCTTCCGGACCCCCCCTGATCCGGGGCTTGCACCACCCTGAGCGGCCTCGCGCCATGCCCGGCTTTCCGCGGCGAAGGTGTCAAAAAGAGCCGCACTTGTTGCGAGTCAACCACTGTGCTGATACGCCGATGTGGTTCAAGTCACAATCCAATTTGAGATATGTGCTGTTCCAGCCCCTCATTTCGGCGTGATCACGATCGACTCATCTGATAGATGCCGCTTTGAAAATGATTGTTTCGTCGTGAGAATTGCGAAGCGGCACTGGGCCGCGAGCCAAAGTGGGAGCGAAAACGAATGGCCGTACTGACTTACTCGACGGTTGTGAATGTCTACGAAGACACCAACCAGGATTTCGACATTGCCGCCTTGCTGCAGCAGGCCGGTTACACCGCCAACGGCGCGCTGACCATCCAGTCCCTCCTGGTCAGCGACGGAAACGGCGGTTACGTGCCGGCTCCCACGGCACTCTTCAGCCAGGTTGATGGCGACACGGTGCGTGTCTCCGCGGCGGCCGTGCCCAACTACTTTGGCAGCTTCGACACGCTGTCGTTGGTGTTCAGCACCGGCTCCGACGTGATCACCCTGAGCCTCAAGGTCATCATCGACCCGGTGAACGACGCGCCCAGCGGCGCCGACAGCACGGTCAGCCTCACCGACGGCGCCGCCTACGTGCTGAAGGAATCCGACTTCGGCTTCAGCGACGTCGACGGCAACAACTTCAAGTCCGTGGTGTTCGGCGCGCAGCCTGCCACGGGCCAGGCGCTGTACAACGGCGTGCCCATCACGCCCGGCACCGAGGTTTCGGTGGCGGACATCCGCGCCGGCCTGGTCACTTTCCAGCCCGCCCAGGGGGCCACCGGCACCGTCGGCCTGTCGTTCCAGGTGCGTGACGACGGCGGCCTCGTCGGCACCGGCGCAGCCGACCTCGACCCGACGCCCAACGTCCTCAGCTTCCAGCTGCCCGCGCTGGCCTCGATGGGCGACCGCGTCTGGCTCGACAGCAACGGCAATGGCCTGCAAGACAGCAGCGAAGCCGGCTTTTCCGGTGTCACGGTCAAGCTGCTGAACGCCAGCGGCGCCGTAGTGGCCACCACCACGACCGACGCGGCCGGCAACTACCTGTTCCAGGGCCTGCTGCCCGGCCAGTACAAGGTTCAGGTCGTCACCCCTGACGGCTACAAGTTCACCACCGCCGACGCCGGCACCAACGATGCGATCGACAGCGACGTGGTGTGGAACGGTACCGGCACCAACACCGGCACCAGCGCCCTCGTCACGCTGGCTGCCGGTGAGAACAACACCAGCGTCGACGCCGGCCTGAAGGTGTGCCTGGTCAAGGTGGGCGACACCATCTGGTGGGACGCCAACGGCAATGGCGTGCAGGACACCGGTGAACGCGGCGTGGCCGGCGTGAGCATCAAGCTGACCAGTGCGGGCAGCGACGGCGTCTTCGGCACCGCCGACGACTCGGTGCGCACCACCACCACCGACGCCAACGGCAAGTACGCCTTCGACGACGTGGCCTGGGGCAAGTACAAGCTCACGCTGGACACCCCGGACGGCTTCGCCGTCACCAAGGCCGACGCTGGCACCAACGATGCCGTCGACTCCGACTTCCGTGCCGTCACCACGACCACCTCGGTCAACCTGATCACCAACGGCAGCTTCGAGAACCTCGACTGCGGTGTGCCCGTGGGCTGGTGCGGCCTGGGCGACATCATCGAAGCCGGCAAGGCCAGCACGTACGGCGTCACCGGCGCCACCGGCTCCACCGTGGTGGAACTGGACGCGCGCTACACCTTCTCGCTGCTGGGCGGCACGGGCCTCTACCAGGACGTCAAGACCACCGCCGGCCAGAGCTACCAGCTGTCCGTCGATGTGGCTGCCCGCGCAGGCACCAAGCTCAGCACCAACACCGTTGAAGTGTGGTGGAACAACACCCGCATCGCCACCATCGACCCCACCAGCACCACGCTGAAGACCTACAGCTTCTCGGTGACCGGCACCGGTGCCAACGATCGCCTGTCGTTCCGCGAGCAGTGCGGTGACGACGACAGCGTCGGCGGCATCATCGACAACGTCAAGCTCATCGGCACCACCAGCAGCACCGTGTATGAAGCAGGCTTCCAGGTGGCCAGCTGCGACGACAACCTGACGCTGGACGGTGGCCTTGTCGTCACCAAGCCCGCCACCCTGGGCAACAAGGTGTGGTTCGACCAGGACGGCAACGGCTTGCAGGATGACTGCGAGCCCGGCGCTGCCGGCGTGACCGTTCGCCTGCTGGACGCAGCCGGCGCGGTGGTGGCCACCACCGTGACCGACTCCACCGGCGGCTACCTGTTCACCGGCCTGCCGCCCGGCCAGTACGCCGTGCAGGTCGTGGCGCCGGCGGGTCAGATGTTCACCTCGGCCAACATCGGCAGCAACGACGGCATCGACAGCGATGTGGTGTGGACCGGCAATGGCAACACCGCAACGTCCGGCCTGGTGACGCTGGCGGTCGGCGAAACCAACCTGACCGTGGACGCCGGCCTCAAGCCCATCGTTGCCAGCATCGGCGACCGTGTGTGGTCGGACACCAATGGCAACGGCCTGCAAGACGCTGGTGAAGGCGGCGTGGCAGGCGTATCGGTCAAGCTGATCGGCGCCGGCGTCGACGGCCTCTTCAACACGGCCGACGACACCTCGCGCGTGACGGTGACCGACGCCAATGGCAAGTACCTGTTCGACAACGTCGGCGTGGGCACCTACAAAGTCGCCATCGCGCTGCCCAGCGGCTACCTGCTGAGTGCCGCCGATGTCGGCAGCAACGATGCGATCGACTCCGACTTCCGGGCTGTCAGCTCTTACACCGCCGGCCCCAACTTGGTCACGAACGGCAGTTTCGAGGATGTAGCCGGCTGCGTTACGGGCTGGTCGACCTTGTCAGGCTACAACGTCCAGGCAGCCACTGGTCTTACCTGGGGCGTGACCGGTGTAAGCGGCGACCTGGCTGTCCAACTGGACTCCGAATACAACTGGGGCAAGGGCTCAGGCATCTACCAGGACGTCGTGACCGAGAAGGGGCAGACGTACCAGCTGTCGGTCGACCTGGCCAGCCGCGCCGGCACGTCCATCGACACCAACACGGTGGAGGTGTGGTGGAACGGCAGCCGGATCGCATCCATCGACCCGGCAACGACCAAGCTGACCACCTACACCTTCACGGTCACCGGTACCGGCGGCGCAGACCGCCTCACCTTCCGTGAGCAGGCCGGCGACGATGACGGTGTGGGTGGCATCATCGACAACGTGCGGCTCACCACCATGCCGTGGGCCTACGAGACGGCCGCCTTCCAGGTGACAAGCGCCACCGACAACCTGACGATCGATGCGGGGCTGACGCCGCATTCGGTGATTTCGCTGGTGGGCGCCAGTGCCATCTACGAAGGCTGCAGCGCCGGCTACCAGCTGACGCTGGACCACGCGTTGACGGTGGACACCAAGGTGTTCGTGTCCTTCACCAACGGCACGGCCACCATGGAGACCAACCCCGGCGCCTACGTGCCCTGGAACATGCCGTCCACCATCATCAACGACTACAGCGCGCGAGATGCCAACGGCAACTACGTGACGCAGTCGGGCGGTGGCTTCTACGTGACGATCAAGGCGGGCCAAGTCACCTCGGACACCTTCACGATCGATGCCTGGCAGGAGTACCCCAACAGCAAGCCCAACGTAGGTTTGGCCGAAGCGCCCTGGGAAACGCTGCAGATCAAACTCAGCGGCGGCAACAGCCTCACGGAATTTGCCGAGACCAGCAAGACCGTGTCGATCGGCGACACCACGACCTACAACACCTACAGCCCCATCGTGCTGGACCTGGACGGCAATGGCATCCAGACCAAGGCGCTGATCGACGCGGGCGGCACGTTCGACCTGCTGGGCACGGGCCAAGCGGTGAAGTCGGGCTGGATCTCCGGCGGTGACGGCTTCCTGGCGGTCGACGCCAACCACAACGGTCGCATCGACGACATCTCCGAGCTGTTCGGCAGCGCCGAGCGTGGCGTGGGCTTCGCCAAGCTGGCGTCGTTCGACAGCAATGGCGATGGCGTGGTCGACGCCAACGATGCGCGCTTCAGCGAATTGAGCATCTGGCAGGACGCGAATGGCAACCACCAGACCGACGCCGGTGAACTGCACACGCTGGCCGAGCTGGGCATCGCCAGCCTGAACACCGCCTACACGGACCTGGACCTGAACCAGCTGGGCAACCTGCTCGGCGAAGCCAGCACCGCCACCCGTGCCGACGGCAGCAGCATCGACATGGTGGACGTGTACTTCAACGTCTACGCCGACGAAGCTGCCGCCGCCAAGGCCGCACTGCCTGCGCTCGACGGTCTGCTGTCGCAGGACGACGCGCTGCTGCACCACGCCTTTGCCGGTGGCGCGCCGGCGGCGGCGGGCGGCTGCGCTGGCTGCCCGGCGCCCGCGAACGACGCCACGGCCCTGCATGCCGACGCCAGCGCCGAGCTGATGCGTCAGCTGATCGCCAACATGAAGAACGCCGACCACAGCGCCCTGGCTGCGGCCGCGTAAGGCTCCGAGGCCTTGCTGGAGGAGACCGGTCGGCAGCCGCCGACCGGCGTGAACTGAACCACTGAAGGGAGAGGAAACCCAACCATGAAGCAACGTCACTTCCGCCTGGCCGGTCTGGCCGCCGCAGCACTGCTGGCCGTTTCGGCAGCCCATGCCGACACGCTGTCGGTGGGCAATTCGAGCAACGTCTACGTCGCAGAAGACGGCAAGCTGGCTACCAGCCTGGCCCAGTCGTCGACTGGCTTTCATACGCCGACGCTGTGGGGTGTGCAGAACCTGACGACCGGCACCTCGTTCCTGGCTTACTGCATCGAGCAAGGCCAGAGCGCCGTGGCCGCGTCGCAAACGTACACCGCCAGCGCCTATTCGGCGCCGTCGGGCGTGCAGGAGCTGTACGACCGCTTCTACGACACCTCGCTGAAGACCCAGCAAGGCGCGGTGGCCTTCCAGCTGGCGCTGTGGGAGCTGACCGGCGGTTCGACCGTCTCGAGCTTCAGCTTCGTTCAAGTCACCGGCGCCAAGGACCTGGCCACCAGCTGGCTCGGCACCGTGGCGGCGGACAATGATCCGTTCGCCCAGAAGTACACGCTGACTCAATGGTCCAATGGCGCGTACCAGGACGTGCTGCAGGCCGTGCCGGTGCCCGAACCCGAGACCTATGCGCTGATGCTGGCCGGCCTGGGCGCCATCGGCCTGATCGCACGCCGCCGCAAGGCTTCGCGCTGAACGACGCGGCGGCCGCCAGGCTGCTGAACAGCAGGCGGCCCAGCGGCCTGCTACCAAGGGCGCCCCACGGGAGGCGCCCTTTTTCATTCCACGGTCAGCTCGAAGAACCCACGGCAGACGGCGCAAAGCCCAGCGATGCGGCCCAGCCGGCGTAAGCCTTTGGCAGAGGGCGCGCATAGTCGCCCTGCTTCGAAGTGTGCAGGCCGAGCGCGGCCAGCCCTTCCGCGAACTTGACGGCGGCGGCCACGCCGTCGATCACCGGCACGCCCAGGCGCTGCTGCAGCTGCGCCGCCAGGTCGGCCATGCCGGCGCAGCCCAGCACGATGGCGCCACTGCGGTCGTGCTGCAGCGCGTGGCGCGCAGCAGCCTCGATGCGGGTCACCAGCGCCGGCCCCGCGGCTTCCAGCTCCAGCACCGGAATGTCGGTGCCATGCACGCCGCGGCAGCGGCGCTCGAAGCCGTACTTGTGCAGCAGGTGCTCGGCGATCACGCAGGTGCGCGTCATCGTGGTGACGACCGAAAAGCCGGTGGCCAGGAACGACGCTGCATGGAACGCCGCTTCGGCGATGCCGATGACCGGCGCGGTACAGGCTTCCCGTGCGGCGTCCAGGCCGGGGTCGCCGAAGCAGGCGATGACGACGCCATCCACCTGCGCACCGTGCAGGCGCGCCTGCTGAGCCACGCCGGCCGCCGCGAAGGCGTCGTCGTAGTGCCCCTCGATCGAAGCCGCACCGAAATCGGGCTGCGTGGCCACGATGGTGGTGCCGGGCGCTGCCACGGCGCGTGCTGCAGCAGCGATCTGCGCGGTCATCGGGGCCGATGTGTTGGGGTTGACGACGAGCAGTTTCATGCGAATTCCGGCGTGAGGTGCAGGGTCGGTTGAGAGGGAGATTGCATACAAATCGCGCTTCGCCGCCCCATGCAGGGGCGGTGTGAGCCAGTGCCCGCAAGTGCCGCGCCTGCCGTGGTGCATGACCACTTGGCATATGCATTGCATACAAAACCGCCACGATGGAACGCACCGACCTGGAACTCGTCTCGCTGACCAAGCATTACGGCGATGCCGTGGCCGTGGCTGGTATCGACCTCAAGATCCAAGGCGGCAGCTACTGCTGCCTGCTGGGGCCTTCAGGCTGCGGCAAGACCTCGACGCTGCGCATGGTGGCCGGGCACGAGACGCCGACACAGGGGCATGTGGTGCTGGCCGGCCGCGAGATCACGCACCTGGAGCCGGTGCAGCGCGGCACCGCGATGATGTTCCAGAGCTATGCGCTGTTCCCCCACCTCAGCGTGCTCGACAACGTGGCCTTCAGCGCCCGCATGAAGGGCGTGGACAAGGCCACGCGCGACAAACGCGCCCGTGAGCTGCTGGAGCTGGTCGCCATGACGCCTTATGCGGCGCGGTTGCCGTCGGCCCTGTCGGGCGGGCAACAGCAGCGGGTGGCGTTGGCACGCGCGTTGATGACGCAGCCGCGCGTGCTGCTGCTGGACGAGCCGCTGTCCGCGCTCGACCCTTTTCTGCGCATCAAGATGCGGGCCGAACTGCAGCGCTGGCACCGCGAACTGGGCATGACCTTCGTGCACGTGACCCATTCGCAGGAAGAAGCGATGGCGCTGGCCGACCTGGTGGTGGTGATGAACCAGGGCAAGGTGGAGCAGGCCGGCACCGCGCGCGAGGTCTTCGAGCGCCCGCGCACCGCCTTCATCGCGCGCTTCATCGGTGCGCACAACGTGGTCGACACGCCATCGGGTGCTGTGGCGGTGCGCAGCGACCGCACCGTGCTGGCGCCCAGCGGTGGCCCGGGGATGGCGGTGACCGTGAAGGCCGTGGAATATCAGGGCAGCCATGTGCAGGTGCACCTGGCCACCCGCCTGGACGAACAGGACAGCGCCGACGACCGGCCCGACAGCGCCGGCTGGGTGGCCCTGGTGCCCGATGCCCAGTTCCATGCCGCGCCGTTGGAACCCGGCCAGCGCGTGGCCATGAGCTGGCACGAGGCCGATGCCCACGTGCTGCAAGGCTGAAGACCGTGAGGGGCCCGATGCCGATGCCGGCCGCACTTGCCGCCCTGTCGAGATCTTTCCCGGTGGTGCCCGCCAGCGCGGGCGTCGCCATCCACTCCCGCCTTTTCAGGAGACCCGCGAGATGAAGACCGACCCCACGAACACTGCCGGCCTGCCGCGCCGCAGCTTGCTCAAGGCCGCCGCCGGTGCCGGCGTGGCCGCCACCGGCCTGACGGGTTTCCCGTTCGTGCAGGCCCAGGAAAAGATCACCCTGCGCTACCTGGGCACCGCGGTGAACCAGGACAAGCGCATCGCCGAGAAGTTCGAGGCCGACACCGGCATCAAGATCCAGTACATCCCGGTGAACACCGACGTGGTGACGCAGCGCGCCGTCACCTCGCCCAACTCGTTCGACCTGATCGACACCGAATACTTCTCGCTCAAGAAGATCGTGCCCACCGGCAACCTGAAGGGCATCGACACCAAGAAGATCAAGAACGCCGACAAGATCACCACGCTGTTCACCACCGGCATGGTGGGTGGCAAGGCGGTGGGCGACCAGGGCACGGCGCCCAAGAAGGTGATCTTCCTGGAAGGCGAGAAGAGCAAGGTCTTCGCCAAGTCGCCCACGCAGTTCATGTCGCTGATTCCCACCGTGTACAACGCCGACACGCTGGGCATCCGCCCCGACCTGATCAAGCGGCCGATCGAGAGCTGGAAGGAGCTGCTGAACCCGGAGTTCAAGGGCAAGGCCGCCATCCTCAACATCCCGTCCATCGGCATCATGGACGCGGCCATGGTGGTGGAGGCGATGGGCCTGTACAAGTACCCCGACAAGGGCAACATGACCAAGGCCGAGATCGACCTGACGATCAAGACCTTGATCGAAGCCAAGAAGGCCGGCCAGTTCCGCAGCCTGTGGAAGGACTTCAACGAGAGCGTGAACCTGATGGCCTCGGGCGAGGTGGTGATCCAGTCGATGTGGAGCCCGGCCGTGACGGCGGTGCGCACCAAGGGCATCGACTGCGTGTTCCAGCCGCTGAAGGAAGGCTACCGCGCCTGGGCGGCCGGCTTCGGCCTGCCGGCCACGCTGTCGGGCCGCAAGCTCGATGGCGCGTATGAGTTCATCAACTGGTTCCTCGATGGCTGGGCCGGCGCCTACCTGAACCGCCAGGGCTACTACAGCGCGGTGCTGGAGACCGCCAAGTCCAAGATGGAAGCCTACGAGTGGGCCTACTGGATGGAAGGCAAGGCCGCCGAGAAGGACATCAAGGCGCCCAACGGCGAACTGCTGGCCAAGGCCGGCAGCAAGCGCGACGGTGGCTCGTACGAGCAGCGCATGGGCGGCATCGCCTGCTGGAACGCGCTGATGGACGAGAACACCTACATGGTCCAGAAGTGGAACGAATTTGTAGCGGCATGAGCCTGAGGTAGACCAGATGATGTCGGCGCGCAAAGGGTGGGTCGCCTGGCTGCAGGCCGGGCCGTTGGCGGCGGTGTTCCTCGTGTTCTTCGTGGTGCCGCTGCTGCTCATCGTGATGGTCAGCTTCTGGCAGGCCACGGACTACGAGCTGATCCCCGCCTTCACGCTGCAAAGCTATGCCGACATCTTCAAGGGCTGCGGCCTGGGCGGTGAGGGCGACCTCTGCGTCACCCTGAAGACCTACGCGTCGACGCTGAAGTTCAGCTTCCTTGTGTGGCTGATCACCGCGGTGCTGGGCTTCGCGCTGGCGTACTTCATGGCCTTTCACGTGCGCAGCACGCTGGTGCAGACGGTGCTGTTCATCATCTGCACCGTGCCCTTCTGGACCAGCAACGTCATCCGCATGATCTCGTGGGTGCCGCTGCTGGGCCGCAACGGCCTGGTGAACCAGACGCTGATGGGCATGAACCTGATCGACCAGCCGATCGAGTGGCTGCTGTTCTCCGACTTCTCGGTGATCCTGGCCTTCGTGCACCTGTACACGATGTTCATGATCGTGCCGATCTTCAACTCGATGATGCGCATCGACCGCGCGCTGATCGAAGCTGCGCGCGACAACGGCGCCACGGCCTGGCAGACGGTGGTGCACGTGATCCTGCCGCTGACGCGCACCGGGCTGATCATCGGCTCCATCTTCGTGGTGGCGCTGGTGATGGGCGACTTCGTCACCGTGGGCGTGATGGGCGGCCAGCAGATCGCCTCGGTGGGCAAGATCATCCAGGTGCAGGCCAGCTACCTGCAGTTTCCGGCGGCGGCGGCCAATGCGGTCATCCTGCTCGCGGTGGTGCTGATGATGATCTGGGCGCTGATGCGCATGGTCAACCTGCGCAAGGAGCTGTGATGGCCGCTCAACGAGAACAACGCGCGCCCGGCTTCTGGCCGCTGGCCATCCTGTTCGTGCTGTTCGTGCTGTTCCTGTACGGGCCGATGCTGGCCATCTTCGTGCTCAGCTTCCAGGGCCCCGAAGGCGGCCTCACCTTCCCGATGCGGGGCTGGTCGCTGCACTGGTTCCATACGCTGTGGGAAGGCATCGGCGTCATCGACATCGGCGCGGCCTTCCGCCGCTCGCTGCTGCTGGGCGCGGTGGTCATGGTGCTGACGGTGGCGCTGTCGCTGCTGGCGGGCCTGGCCTACCGCAAGAAGCTGCCGGGCGGCACGCCGCTGTTCTATGCGGTGGTGGCCAGCCTGATCATGCCGTCCATCATCGTGTCGCTGGGCATCGGGCTGCTGTTCCGGCTGCTGGACGGCGGCATCAAGCACGTGCTGGAGGCCTGGGCGCCCAGCCTGCTGGAGACGTATGCCACCGCGCTGGGCATGTTCACCTCGGGTCTGGGCGCGCAGCTCACCTGGACGCTGCCCTTCGGCCTGCTGATCATGTTCGCCATCTTCAACCGCTTCAACCCGGCGTATGAAGAAGCGGCGCGAGACCTGGGCGCCACGCCGTGGCAACGCTTCGTGCATGTGGTGCTGCCGCTGATCGGGCCCAGCCTGGTCGGGGTGGGCATGTTCGGCTTCACCCTTAGCTGGGACGAGATCGCCCGCAGCTCGCAGGCGATGGGCGACCTCAACACCCTGCCGCTGGAGCTGCAGGGGCTGACCACCACCGTCACCACGCCGGTGATCTATGCGCTGGGCACCGTCACCACGGTGGTGTCTTTCGCGGTGATGGCCGTGACGCTGACCGTGGTGCTGCTGTGGCAAAAGCGCCGCCGCGCGTGACGAGGCCGGCCGAGGCAGTTCCGGCCCCCGACGCTCCCCACGCCGCGCCGTCGACCCGGCGCATCTACGACGCCATCTACGGCGCCATCCTGGAACACCGGCTGGCGCCCGGCACGCGGCTGCGCGAGGAGGAGCTGGCCGAGTCCTTCGCCGTCAGCCGCACCGTGGTGCGCCAGGCCCTGCACCGGCTGGCCCAGGACCGGGTGGTGGAGCTGCAGCACCACCGGGGCGCCACCGTGCCGCAGCCGGGTCCGTCCGAGGCAGCGCATGTGTTCGATGCCCGCCGCGTGGTCGAGTGTGAAGTGGCGCGCCGGCTGGCGGGGCAGCTCGATGCCGCCGCGCTGGCCAGGCTGGCTGCCGTGGTGCAGGCCGAAACCGAGGCCTACGAGCGCGGCGACCGCTCGGCGGCCATCCGTCACTCGGGCGAGTTCCACCGCGAGCTGGCGCGGCTGGCCGGCAATCCACTTTTTGTGCGCATGCTCGACGAGCTGCTGCCCACCACCTCGCTGCTGCTGGCGCTCTACCAGCGACCCGGCCGGCCGGCCTGCGTGGCCCACCGCCACCAGGAGTTGATCGCGGTGCTGCGTGCGGGCACCGGCGCTTCGGCCGCGGCCGAGATGCGGCGCCATCTGCGCGAGATCGAGCAATCGGTCAGCGGGCCGCAGCAGACGCCACCGGCACCCGCCTTGCGCGACCTGTTCGCGGCCTACCGCGAAGCCTGACGGGCCCCCTCGCACCGGCAGCCCTGCGGGCGCACGTTGTTGGTACGGCGCCCCGCCGTGCCGGTGCGCTCGTGCACCCCTTGAAGGCATGTTGTGGTCCTTTCCACCGCACAAACCCCCATGCGGGCCTTGGCACGCTCCGTGCAAACTGATGTTTCATAGATTGATCTCTTGTTCATCTATGAAACGCCTTCTGGCGTATCGCCCCATCGGTCGATCATCCATTGCAGGAGCTGTTCCCATGCATTTCGCTTTCCCCCGCCTGGCCCGCGCCGTGTCGCTGGCAGCCGCCACCTTTTGCAGCCTCGGCGTCGCGCAGGCGCAGTCGGTGCAGATCTACGGCATCGCCGACGTGAGCGTCGGCAGCTTCAAGGAAAGCGGTGGCAAGCGCACCGAACAGGTGGCGTCGGGCCGCATGGCGACCAGCTTCCTGGGCTTCCGCGCAACCGAGGACCTGGGCGGCGGCCTGCAGGCCATCGTCACGCTGGAGCACTTCATGCGCATGGACACCGGCGAGGCCGGCCGCTTCGCCGGCGACTCGTTCTGGTCGCGCAATGCCAACGTGGGCATCCGCGGCGACTTCGGCTTCATCCGCCTGGGTCGCATGGGCACGCCGCTGTTCGTCAACACGCTGTCGTTCAATCCCTTCGTCGACTCCTTCGGTTTTTCGCCGGCCATCCGCACCATCTACCAGGGCGGCATCGGCAAGCTGTCGGGCGACAGCGGCTGGAACAACGCGGTGGGCTACGGCACGCCCAGGTTCGGCGGCTTCAATGCCAACCTGCTGGTTTCGGCCGGTGAGGGCGCGGGCGAAGGCCCCAACATCGGCGGCAGCCTGCAGTACGCCAGCGGCCCGCTGGCCCTGGGGCTGGCCGCGCAGAAGGTGCAAACCGCCTTCAGCCGGGGCGACGAGACGGCCTGGCAGCTGGGCGCCTCCTACGACTTCGGCGTGGTCAAGGCCTTCGGTCAGGTCGGCCGCATCAAGGAAGGCGAGACCTTTGTCGGCGCCGCGCGCGCCGCCGGCTACGACACCCGCGACCGCACGCTGCAGGCCGGCGTGTCGGTGCCCGTCACCGCCACCGGCAAGGTGCTGGCCTCGTACGGTGAAGCCAAGACCACCGGCGCCCGCGACAGCAAGCGTTCGTTCACCAGCCTGGCCTACGACCACAACCTGTCCAAGCGCACCGACGTGTACGCCGTGGTCATGTTCGACAAGCTGCAAGGCCAGGACCGCGCGGCCACCACCGCCGTCGGCATCCGCCACAACTTCTGACGCCAGCGGTTGCACCCGGGTAAACCCGGGTGGCCTCCAGCGCTGCATCGACTAAGGTAGTGGCAGTTTCATTACTGAATCGCTGTTTTATTAGCGAATCAAGCAGGTCCCCGGATGAATGAGATCGAGTTCCTCGGCGTCGCCAAGCGGTTTCCGACCCGGCGCAACCCGAACCCCGCCAACGCGGTCAGCAACCTGAGCCTGGCCATCCGCAGCGGCGAGGTGGTCTCCATCATCGGGCCGTCGGGCTGCGGCAAGAGCACGCTGCTCAACATGGGCTCGGGCCTGTACCTGCCTTCCGAGGGCGAGGTGCGGGTGGGCGGCAAGAAGGTCACCGGCCCGGTGCGGCAGGTGGCCTTCATGCTGCAGAAGGACCTGCTGATGCCCTGGCGCACCATCCGCCAGAACGTGGAACTGGGCATGGAGATCGACGGCGTCGATCGTGCGCGCCGCCGCCAGACGGCCGATGCGCTGCTGGCCAAGTGCCACCTGTCCGGCTTCGGCGACCACTACCCCTACCAGCTGTCGGGCGGCATGCGCCAGCGCGCGGCCCTGGCGCGCACCCTGGCCGTCGACCCCCAGGTGCTGCTGCTGGACGAGCCGTTCAGCGCGCTGGATGCGCAGACCAAGATGGTGCTGCAGCAGGACCTGGCCAAAACGCTGTACGAGCAGAAGAAGACGGCGCTCTTCATCACCCACGACCTGATCGAGGCGATCGCGCTGTCCGACCGGGTGCTGGTGATGAGCGAGCGGCCCGGCACCATCATCGAAGAGATCGTCGTCGACCTGCCCTTGCGCGACAACCCGCTGGAGCGCCGCAAGCTCCCCGCCATCGGTCCGCTGCAAGGCCGGCTGATGGAGCTGCTGAAGGTCGGCAAGCAGGAAGCCCTGCACTGAACACCTTGCAAGGAACACCATGACCCGCCTCCTCACCACCGCCCTGCGGCGCCCGCTGGTGGCCGCGATGGCCACCGCCACCTTGGCCGCCACCGCGCTGCTGCCCGCCACCGCGCAGGCTGCGCCCGAAGAAGTCACCTACCTGCTGCCCGCGCCGCCCAATTCGCCGGCCTTTGCGCCGTGGATGCTGGCGCAGCAGAACGGCTACTACGCCGACGAGAACATCAAGGTCACCTTCGTCACCGCACGCGGCGGCGTTGACGTGGCCAAGCAGATCGGTGCCGGCAATGCCGTCATCGGCGGCGCCATCGGCGACACGCCCATCATCGTGCGTGCCAACGGCGTGCCGGTGAAGGCGGTGGCCGTGCTGGGCGCCGGCTCGTTGACCATGCTCAGCACCTACGAAGGCAGCGGCATCGAGTCGGTCAAGGACCTGAAGGGCAAGACGATGACCGTCATGGCCTACACCGACACCACCTACTACGCGCTGCTGGGCTCGCTGCGCAAGGCGGGTCTGAACAAGAGCGACGTGCAGGCCCAGGCCGCCGGCCCCACCGGCGTGTGGCAGCTGTTTGCCGGCAAGAAGGCCGAGGCCATGGCCGGTGTGCCCGACTGGGTGGTCAACGCCGAGGACGCGGGCCTGAAGGTCAAGCTGCTGCCGCGCGAGCAGCACTTCCAGAGCATGGCGCAGGCCATCCTGGCGTCGGACGAGGTCATCAAGAAGAACCCCGAGCTGATCAAGCGCCTGGTGCGCGCCACGCTGCGCGGCATGCAGGACATCATGAAGGACCCCAAGGCCGCGGCCGCCACCTACGTGAAGGCGGTGCCCGCCTACGCCGGCAAGGAAGCGCAGATCGAACGCGTGTTCGCGCTGTACAACCAGTACGTCTACGCCAACCAGAAGGTGCTGGGCCAGATGGACGAGAAGCGGCTGGACGCGGTGCAGAAGTTCTACGTGGACGAAGGCATCGTCGCCAAGGCGCAGCCGCTGGCCGACCTGTACACCAACCAGTTCACCGGCGTCGCCCGCTGAAGGACCGGCCGCGATGCGATCCAACCTATCGACGCCGCTGGGCAGCCTGGCCGTGCTGCTGGTGTTCCTGGCAGCCTGGCAATGGGCGCCCGGCGCCCTGGGCATGCCCGAATTCGTGCTGCCCAAGTTCACCCGCGTGGTGGAAGAAGCCGGCCGCATGTGGTCGGGCAGCGAGCTGATCAAGCACTTCGGCATCACCGCACTGGAGGTGGTGGTGGGCTTTGCGCTGGGCTCGCTGCTGGGCGTGATGTTCGGCGTGGCGCTGGGCTTGTCGCCGCGCACCGAGGCCATCCTGTCGCCCTACATCCTGGCACTGCAGATCGCGCCCAAGGTGGCCTTTGCGCCGCTGTTCGTCATGTGGCTGGGCTACACCGTGTATCCCAAGATCCTGGTGGCGGTGCTGATCGTCTTCTTCCCGGTGATGATCAACGTGCTGTCGGCCGTGCGCACGGTCGATCCCGACATGGTGAACCTGGTGCGCACGCTCAATGCCGGCCGGCTGCAGATCTTCCGGCTGGTGGAGTTTCCGTCGGCCATGCCGGCGCTGTTCAGCGGCCTGCGCATCGCGGCCACGCTGGCGGTCATCGGCGTCACCGTGGGTGAGCTGGTGGGCGGCAACCTGGGCCTGGGCTACCTGCTGGTGGACGCCGAGGGCCAGGGCAACACCGCCGGCGTCTTCGTCGCCATCGTCGCGCTCACGCTGATCGGCATCCTGGCCTACGCGGCGGTGGTGTGGGCCGAGCGCCGGCTGCTGCACTACATCCCGCGTGCCAACGTCACCACCGTTTGAAGAAGCTGCCATGAGCACCGTCACCGGAACCCCCGACACCCACTCGCTCGACGCGCTGCTGGCCCAGGTGCCGCCGCAGCTGCTGGCCGGCCGCCGCGTGCTGGTCACCGGCGCCGCGCGCGGCCTGGGGCTGGCCTTCGTCAAGTGCCTGCTGCGGGCCGGCGCCCGCGTGGTGGCCGCCGACATCCTGGCCGACCTGCTGCAGGCCGAGGTGCAGGCGCTGCGCGAGGCCGGCGCCGACGTGCATGCGGTGGTGGCCGATCTGAGCGACTCCGCCTCCATCACCGCCTGCGCCGCCGCCGCGGTGGCCGCGCTGGGCGGGCTGGACGGGCTGGTCAACAACGCGGCCATCACCAACTCGGGCGGTCGCGACCCGCATGAGCTGGAAGTCGACATGTGGGACCGGGTGATGGACGTCAACGTGCGCGGCACCTGGCTGATGAGCCGGGCCTGCCATGCGGCGCTCAAGGCCAGCGGGCAGGGCGCCATCGTCAACCTGGCTTCCGACACCGCACTGTGGGGCGCGCCCAAGCTGCTGGCCTACGTGGCCAGCAAGGGTGCCGTCATCGCCATGACCCATTCGCTGGCGCGTGAGTGGGGCGCCGACGGCATCACCGTCAATGCCGTCGCGCCCGGCCTGACGCTGGTGGAGGCCACCGAATACGTGCCCAAGGCCCGGCACGAGAAGTACCTGGAAGGCCGCGCCATCCCGCGCGAGCAGCAGGCCGCCGACGTGTGCGGCCCGGTGCTGTTCGCGCTGTCGGGGCTGGCGCGCTTCGTCACCGGCCAGTTGCTGCCCGTCAATGGCGGCTTCGTGATGCATTGAGGAGAAACCATGACCGACCTGCCTGAAGAGAAGAAGAGCTGGGACCGCCCCGAGGGCGCCAGCTTCGACGACTGGATGAACACCCGCATCGCCCGCTTCCAGACGCGGCGCTATGACTGGGACGCGCTGAAGTTCCAGGCCGACTACGACCCCAAGTACCGCCGCGCGCAAATGCGCTACCTGGGCACCGGCGGCACCGGCGTTTCGGCCGACAACAACACCGTGCAGAACGAGCACTTCACCTTCTCCACCATGCTGATCCCGGCCGGCCACATCGGCCCGTCGCACCTGCATGTGGACGTGGAGGAAGTGTTCTTCGTGCTGCGCGGCAAGATCAAGGTGGTGCTCGAGAAGGACGGTGAGCGCTTCGAGGCCATCCTGGGCGAACGCGACCTGATCTCGGTGCCGCCCGGCGTGTACCGCGAAGAGATCAACATCGGCGAAGAAGACGCGCTGATGTGCGTGATGCTGGGCGCCAAGAAGCCGATCACGCCGACCTACCCGCCCGACCACCCGCTGGCCAAGATCAAGCGGGACCTCCCGAAGACCGCCTGAGCCCTGCCATGAGCCCGGACCTGCAACTGCCTGCCGCCGACCTCGCCGACCTGGACGCCCGCTTTGGCGTGCAGCGCATCGCCGTGGGTGGCGGCCGCGTGGTGGCGGTGCGGCGCATGGGGCAGGGCCTGCCGGTGGTGTGCCTGCACGGCATCGGCTCGGGCTCGGCCTCGTGGGTGGAGGTGGCGCCCCTGATCGCGCCGCAGGCCGAGCTGATCGCCTGGGATGCGCCGGGCTACGGCGATTCGACGCCGCTGCCGATGGCTGAGCCCCGGGCGACCGACTACGCACAGCGCCTGGCCGAGCTGCTGGATGCGCTGCACATCCACCGCTGCGTGCTGGTGGGCCATTCGCTGGGCGCGCTCACTGCCGCCGCGGCGGCACAGCCGGGCGGCCCGCTGGCCGGCCGCATCGCGCAGCTGCTGCTCATCAGCCCGGCGCGCGGCTATGGGGCGCCCGACCGCGCCGCGCAAGGCGCGCAGGTGCAGGCCGAACGCCTGGCCACGCTGGCCGAGCTGGGCATCGAGGGCACGGCACGGCTGCGCAGCGGCCGCCTGCTGTCGGCGCATGCCCCCGAAGCCGCGCGCCTGCGCGTGCGCTGGAACATGGCACGCCTGAACGAGCACGGCTACCGCCAGGCGGTGGCCCTGCTGTGCGGCGACGACCTGCTGGCCTACCTGCCTCCGGCCGTGCCGGTGCAGGTGGCCGTGGGTGAGCTGGATGTGATCACCCCGCCCGCGGCCTGCGCCGAGGTGGCTGCGGCCTGTGGTGTGCCGCTGCAGCCCATCGCGCAGGCGGGGCATGCCAGCTACGTGGAGCGGCCCGAAGCCGTGTCCGCGCTGCTGGCCACCTGTCTAGACAAGGCCGCGCGATAAGCGGCCGCCAGAGGGAGACCCTGTTGCCATGAGCACCCCCGACGCCGAACTGGCGGACGACGGCCAGGACCGCTACATCGTGCCGGCGCTCGAGCGCGGCCTGCGCATCCTGGGCGAGTTCAGCCGCGAGAACCGCACGCTGGGCGCCCCCGAGCTGGCCCGCCGCTTCGGCCTGCCGCGTTCCACCGTGTTCCGCCTGCTGGCCACGCTGGAAAGCATGGGCTTCATCGAGAAGACCGAAGGCGGCCGCGAATACCGGCTGGGCCTGGCGGTGCTGCGCCTGGGCTTCGAGTACCTGGCCTCGCTGGAGCTGACCGAGCTGGGCCTGCCCATCCTCAACCGCCTGAGCGAAGCCATCGGCTACCCGTGCAACCTGGTGGTGCGCGATGGCCGTTCCATCGTCTACGTGGCCAAGGTCACCACGCCCACGCCGTTTGCCAGCTCGGTGACGGTAGGCACCCGGCTGCCCGCCCACGCCACCGTGCTGGGCCGCGTGCTGCTGGAAGACCTGACCCTGCCCGAGCTGCGGGCCATGTACCCGGAAGACCGGCTGGAAATCTTCTCCCCCAGCACGCCGCGCACGGTGATCGAGCTGTTCAACCTGGTGCAGGCCGACCGCGAGCGTGGCCATGTGCAGGGCGAGGGCTTCTTCGAGTCCAACATCTCCACCATCGCCGCGCCGGTGCGCGACCACAGCGGCCGCGTGGTGGCGGCGCTGGGTGCCACCATCACCTCGGCCCACATCGACGGCGAGCGCATGGACGAGATGGTGCGCCGCGTGCGCGATGCGGCGCAGGAGCTGTCCGCGCTGCTGAACTATGCCCCCGCCTCGGCCAGCCGCAACGTGGTGCCGCTGCGTGGCGGCAAGCCGGCCTGAGGGCTTGGAGGCCAACACCATGAACCCCAACTTCTTTGCCCCCGATGCGCTGGCCGGCCGCGTGGCCGTGGTCACCGGCGGTTCGTCCGGCATCGGCCTGGCCACCGCCGACCTGCTGCTGTCCTGCGGCGCGGCCGTGGCGGTGTGCGGCCGCGATGCCCAGCGGCTGGATGCGGCCGTGGCCGGCCTGCGCGAGCGTCATCCGCAGGCCCGGCTGCATGCACAAACCTGCGACGTGCTGGACAAGGCCGCCGTGCAGGCCTTTGCCGAGGCCAGCCAGGCCGCGCTGGGCCCGGCGGCCATGCTGATCAACAACGCCGGGCAGGGTCGTGTCTCCACCTTCGCCGACACGCCGGACGAAGCCTGGACGCAGGAGCTGCACCTCAAGTTCTTCTCGGTCATCCACCCCACCCGGGCCTTCCTGCCGCAGCTGGTGCAGCAGCGCCAGGTGTGGGGCGATGCATCGGTCACCTGCGCCAATTCGCTGCTGGCCCGCCAGCCCGAGCCGCACATGGTGGCCACCTCGGCCGCGCGCGCCGGCCTGCTGAACCTCGTGCGGTCGATGGCCACCGAGTTCGCGCCGCAGGGCGTGCGGGTCAACGGCATCCTCATCGGCCTGGTGGAGTCGGGCCAGTGGCGCCGCCGCTTCGACGCGCGCGAAGACAAGAGCCAGGACTGGGCCACCTGGAGCGCCCAGCTCGCCAAGAGCAAGCACATCCCGCTGGGCCGGCTGGGCCAGCCCATCGAGGCCGCCCGCGCCATCACCTTCCTGGCCTCACCGCTGGCTTCGTACACCACCGGCGGCCACATCGACATTTCCGGAGGCCATTCGCGCCATGCCTGATACCAACACCCCCGTGACCGTCGGCGCCGTCGTGGCAGCCTTCCTGGAGCAGTGCGGCGTCAAGACCGCCTTCGGCGTCATCTCCATCCACAACATGCCCATCCTGGACGCCTTCGCCCAGCGTGGCGCAGTGCGCTTCGTGCCCGCGCGCGGCGAGGCGGGCGCCGGCAACATGGCCGATGCCTATGCCCGGTCCACCGGCAGCCTGGGCGTGTGCCTCACCAGCACCGGGCCGGCGGCCGGCAACATCGCCGGCAGCCTGGTGGAGGCCTTGACCGCGGGCTCGCCGCTGCTGCACATCACCGGCCAGATCGAGACGCCCTACCTGGACAAGGGCATGTCCTACATCCATGAGGCGCCCGACCAGCTGACCATGCTGAAGGCGGTGTCCAAGGCCGCTTTCCGCGTGCGCAGCGTCGAGACCGCGTTGGGCACGCTGAAGCAGGCGGTGCAGTGCGCGCTGACCGCACCCACCGGCCCGGTGAGCCTGGAGATCCCGATCGACATCCAGTCCGCCGTCATCCCCATGCCGGCCGACCTGAGCCCGCTGCCGGTGGCCGCGCCGGTGCCCAGCGCCGCGGCGCTGGACGCCCTGGCCGAGCGCCTGGCCGCTGCGCGCCGCCCGCTGCTGTGGCTGGGCGGTGGCGCGCGCCATGCCGGCGCGGCCGTCAAGCGCTTGCAGGCGCTGGGCTTTGGCGTGGTCACCAGCGTGCAAGGCCGCGGCATCGTGGCCGAGGACGACCCCGGCTCGCTGGGCGCCTACAACATCCACAAGCCGGTGGAAGCCTTCTATCAAACCTGCGACGCGATGCTGGTGGTGGGCTCGCGTCTGCGCGGCAACGAAACGCTGAAGTACGAACTCAAGCTGCCGCGCCCGCTGCTGCGGGTGGATGCCGACCCGGCCGCCGAAGGCCGCTGCTATGCCACCGACGCCTTCGTGTGCGGCGACAGCGCGCTGGCGCTGCAAGGCCTGGCCGACCGGCTGGAAGCCCGCGGCTGGCGTGCCGACGCCGCCTTGCTGGCCGACCTGAAGGCGGTGCACCAGCAGGTGGTGGCCACGCTGCACGACGGCCTGGGCCCCTACGCCACACTGGTGGCTGAGCTGCAGAAGATCGCCGGCCGCCAGTTCAACTGGGTGCGCGACGTGACGGTGTCCAACAGCACCTGGGGCAACCGCGAGCTGCGCATCTTCGAGCCCACCGCGGGCGTGCACGCCACCGGCGGCGGCATCGGCCAGGGCATGCCCATGGCCATCGGCGCGGCCATCGGGGCCGAAGCCACCCGCTCGGGCCGCAAGACCTTCTGCCTGGCCGGCGATGGCGGCTTCATCCTCAACCTGGGTGAGCTGGCCACCATGGTGCAGGAGCGCTGCAACCTGGTGGTGGTGCTGATGAACGACCAGGGCTATGGCGTCATCAAGAACATCCAGGACGCGCAGTACGGCGGCCGCCGGTGCTATGTGGACCTGCACACGCCCGACTATGCGCAGCTGTGCGCGTCGCTGGCGCTGCCGCATGCCCGATGCAGCGACCTGGCGCAGCTGCCCGCGCTATTGGCGCAGGCGGTGGACCGGCAAGGCCCCTTCCTGCTGGAGATCGACATGCTGAGCATCGGCGCCTTCAAGAGCGCCTTCGCCGGCCCGCCGACCAACACCGTGCAGCAGATTCCTGCACTGGGCAAGGCCTGACGGGCGATGGCTGCATTGAAGCTGGCCCTCATCGGCTGCGGCGCCATCGGCACCGCGGTGCTGGAACTGCTGCGTGCCGACGCCGGCCTGCAGGTGGCCGCCATCGTGGTGCCCGGGCCTTCGCTGGCCGGTGCCCGCGCGGTGGCCGCGCAGCTGGCGCCCGGCGCGGTGGTGGCCGAAGCGGTGCCCGAAGCCGGCATCGACCTGGTGCTGGAAGCCGCCGGCCATGCGGCCATCGAGGCGCATGTGCTTCCGGCGCTGCGCCGCGGCGTGCGCTGCATCGTGGCCTCGGTCGGCGCCTTGTCGGCGCCCGGCCTGCCCGAGGCGCTGGAGCAAGCCGCGCGCGAAGGTGGTGCCCAGGTGCAGCTGATTGCCGGCGCCATCGGCGCCATCGACGCGCTGGCCGCCGCGCGCATCGGCGGGCTGGAACAGGTGCGTTACACCGGCCGCAAACCACCGCGCGCCTGGCAGGGCACGCCGGCCGAGGAGGGCCGCGAACTGGCGGCGCTGACCGAGCCCACCGTGATCTTCGAAGGCAGCGCCCGCCAGGCCGCGCAGCTGTACCCGAAGAACGCCAATGTGGCAGCCACCGTGTCGCTGGCCGGCCTGGGCCTGGACCGCACCACGGTGCGGCTGATCGCCGACCCCGGCGTCAGCGAGAACGTCCACCAGGTGGAAGCCGAAGGCGCCTTCGGCCGCTTCGAGCTGACCATGCGTAACCAGCCGCTGGCGGCCAACCCCAAGACCTCGGCGCTGACGGTGTACAGCGCGGTGCGGGCCGTGCGCCAGCACCTGCTGCCCCTGAGCGTGTGAACCCTCTGCGAGAACCCCGATGGCGCAACTGGAACTGCTGAAGATCAACGTGGCCGGCGAGTGGCGGCTGGGCGGTGGCGAGGAATACGAAAGCCTGTACCCCGCCACCGGCGAGCCCATCGCCCGCCTGCGCGCGGCCAGCCTGGCCGATGTGGACGAGGCCATTGCCGGCGCCCACCGCGCCTTCTTGACCAGCGGCTGGGCGCAGAAGCTGCCGCATGAGCGGGCTTCGGTGCTCTACCGCGTGGCGCAGCTGATCCGCGAGAACGCCGAGCGCCTGGCCCAGCAGCAGCGGCTGGACAACGGCAAGCCGATCAGCGAAACACGCGCGCTGGTGGCCAGCGCCGCCGGCACCTTCCAGTTCTTTGCCGCGGCCTGTGAAACGCTGGAAGAAACCATCACGCCCTCGCGCGGCCCGTTCGTGACCATGAGCGTGCACGAGCCCATGGGCGTGGTGGCGGCCATCACGCCGTGGAACTCGCCGATTGCCAGCGAGGCGCAGAAGCTGGCGCCCGCGCTGGCCGCGGGCAATGCGGTGGTGGTCAAGCCGGCCGAGGTCACGCCGCTGATGGCGCTGGAACTGGCCCGCCTGTGCGAAGAAGCCGGCGTGCCGCGTGGCATCGTCAGCGTGCTGCCGGGCAAGGGCTCGGTGATCGGCGATGCCATCACCCAGCACCCGCTGGTCAAGCGCGTGTCCTTCACCGGCGGCACCACCACCGGCAAGCACATCGCGCACATCGCGGCCGACAAGATGATGCCGGTGTCGCTGGAGCTGGGCGGCAAGTCGCCCACCATGGTGCTGGAAGACGCCGACCTGGACCATGCGGTCAATGGCGTGCTGTACGGCATCTTCAGCAGCTCGGGCGAGTCGTGCATCGCCGGCTCGCGGCTCTTCGTCGCGCGCAGCATCTACGACGAATTTTTGACGCGGCTGACCGAGCGCGCCGCTGCGCTGCGCGTGGGCGACCCGGCCGACGAGCGCACCCAGATGGGCCCGCTGATCACCGCTCGCCACCGTGAAGGCATCGAGCGCTACGTGGCGCTGGGCGTCAGCGAAGGCGGGCGCATCCGCACCGGCGGCGTGCGACCGCATGGCCAGGCGCTGGAGTCGGGCTACTTCTACACGCCCACCATCCTGGAAGGGCTGGACAACCGCGCCCGCACCGCGCAGGAAGAGATCTTCGGCCCGGTGCTGGTGGCGATGCCTTTTGATACCGAAGCGGACTTGATCGCGCAGGCCAACGACAGCATCTATGCCTTGGCGGCCGGCGTGTGGAGCCGCGACTTCAAGCGCGCCTGGCGCCTGGGCCGTGCGGTGCAGGCAGGCACCGTGTGGATCAACACCTACAAGCAGTTCAGCATCTCCACGCCCTTCGGCGGCTGGCGCGACAGCGGCCTGGGCCGCGAGAAGGGCCGCGAAGGCATCTTCCAGTACATGGAGCAGAAGAGCCTGTACTGGGGCACCAACGAACACCCGTTGCCATGGGCCAACTGAGCCGCAGGCGGCCACTGAAGGAAACAAGATGAGCGTCCTCGGCATCGACCAGATCACCTACGTGGCAGACGACCTGCCCACCTGCAAGCGCTTCTTCATCGACTGGGGGCTGACGCTGACGGCCGACTCGGCCGACCAGCTGGTGTTCGAGTGCCTGAACGGCTGCCGCGTGGTGGTGGCCCGGCTGGGCCTGCCCGGCCTGCCGGCCGGCACCGAAGAGGGCAACACGCTGGTGGAGGTGGTGTGGGGCGTGGACAGCGATGCCGACCTGGACCGCTATGCCGCCGCCATCGCCGACCAGCCCGGCTTCGTGGATGGCGAGGTGGAGGGTGCCCGCCGCATCGGCTGCACCGACCCCAACGGCCTGGCGCTGCGCCTGCAGCGCAGCCGCAAGCATGCGGTGCAGGTGGAATGCGGCCCCAGCAACACCTGGAACGACAAGCTGCGCATCAACCGCGCCAGCCCCATCTATGAGCGGGCCACGCCCATCGAGGTGGGCCACGTGGTGTTCTTCGCCAGCGACGTGCCCAGCACCAGCGCCTTCTACCGCGACAAGCTCGGCTTCGTCGCCTCCGACAGCTACCCGGGCCGTGGCGCTTTCCTGCGCTGCGCGCCGGAGGGCGGCCACCACGACCTGTTCCTGCTGCAGCTGCCTTCGGGCAAGCGCGGGCTCAACCACGTGGCCTTTGCGGTGCGCGACATCCACGAGGTGTTCGGCGGTGGCCTGCACTTCTCGCGCTGCGGCTGGGACACCCAGCTGGGCCCGGGCCGCCACCCCATCTCGTCGGCCTACTTCTGGTATTTCAAGAACCCCGCCGGCGGCCTGATCGAGTACTACGCCGACGAAGACCAGCTGACCGCCGACTGGCAGCCGCGCGAGTTCGAGCCCGGCCCCACCGTGTTCGCGGAATGGGCGGTGGACGGCGGCCTGGACGGCCATACCCGCCGGCAGAAGAATGCCGAAGCGCCCAGCGGCAAGTTCCTGACGGAGAAGAAGTGAAGCCCGTGCCCGCCACCCTGCGCCGCCTCTGCCTGGCCGCCGCTGGCGTGTTGGCGCTGTCGGCCCTGCTGCCCGCCCACGCGCAGCCGGCGGCCGACAGGTCCGCCGCCGAAAAGCAGCTGGCCGACGGCCGCTTCACCATCGTCGCGCCGTTTCCGCCCGGCGGGCCGGTGGACGTGCTGTCGCGCATCCTGGCCGATGGCCTGGGCAGGCGCTACGGCCAGACGGTGGTGGTGGACAACGTGGCCGGCGCCGCCGGCAACCTGGGCATCGATCGCGTCAAACGGGCCAAGGGTGATGGCCACACGCTGCTGGTGGTGCCCGCGGGCAACCTCACCATCAACCCCACGCTGATGCCGAACTTCCCGTTCAGCATCGAGAAGGACTTCGTGCCCATCACCATGCTGGCCAAGGCGCCCAACGTGCTGGTGGCCAGCCCCGCGCTCAAGCTGCGCAGCGCCAAGGAGCTGGTGGCGCTGGCCAAGGCCAAGCCGGCCACGCTGTTCTATGCCTCGCCCGGCGTGGGCAGCGGCCTGCACCTGGCCGGCGAGCTGTTCAAGCAGCAGGCCGACGTGGACATCACCCATGTGCCCTACAAGGGCACCGGCCCGGCCTTGAACGATGTGCTGGGCGGCGTGGTGCCGCTGATGTTCAGCAACCTGCCGGCCACGCTACCCTTCATCAAGGACGGCAAGCTGGTGGCCCTGGGCATCACCGACGCGGCGCGCAGCCCAGTGGCGCCCGACATTCCCACGCTGGCCGAGCAGGGCATTCCGGGCGTGCTGGTCACCTCGTGGTACGGCCTGCTGGCGCCGGCCGGCACGCCGCCCGCGGTGGCCGAGCAACTGGCGCGCGATGCCGCCGCCGTGCTGGCCGAGCCCGCCACGCGCGACAAGCTGCAGGCCCAGGGACTGTCCGATGCCACGATGAAGCCTGCCGACTTCGCCGCCCACATCCGCGCCGAGACGGCCACCTGGGCCCGCATCATCAAGGCGCGCAACATCGTGGCCGAGTGAGCTGACCACCATGAGCGAGTCCAACACCCTGCTGCTGACGGTGCTGCTCAAGCACCACCCCGGCCTGACGCTGGACGACGTGCAGCAGCGCATGAAGGCGGCCGACTGGTGGGAGCAGTTTCCGCCAGAAGGCGTGCGCGTCGTGTCCTGGACGGTGGCCATGGGCCTGGGCCAGGTGCTGACGCTGGAGCTGCCGCCCGACAAGCTGCCGCTGGTGAACGTGGAACTGGAGCGCCGTGCCTGGGGCGTGTTCACCACCGAGTGTTATCCCACCTACGACTTTGTTCCCGTGCGCGAACGCATCCGCGAACGCGTGCGCCATGGCGGGCAGTAGCTGCCGCGCCCACACCCACCATCCCCTTCCGCCAGGAGGCCGACGATGCAACCGACCGACCGCTACCTCGATCCGCACCAGGCGCGCCAGCGCCCGCCCACCCCGTATGAAGACCTGCTCGGCGACGCGATCGAGCGGGCCTTTGCCGCCGGCGTGCACGACCTGGCCGGCCTGGTGGAACACCTGAACCGCAGCCACCTGGCCACGCCCAGCGGCCAGGCCTGGACCGAAGAGAACTACCGCGCCGAGATCGCCCGGCTGGCCGCCTGAAGCCGCCCGCCGCCACCCCGAGGAAGCCCCATGAACATCCCCATCGCCGTTGCTGCCGATCCGGTCGACCAGTTGCTGGAAGTCGGCCTCAAGGACCTCTGGTACCCCATCTGCCCCAGCGGCTTTATCAAAGAGCGGCCTGTGTCGCTGCGCCGCCTGGGCCGCAAGCTGGTCTTCTGGCGCGACACACAAGGCGTGCTGCATGCGCTGGAAGACCGCTGCCCCCACCGCGGCGCGCCGCTGTCGCAAGGCGTGGTGCTGGGCGACCGCATCGCCTGCCCGTACCACGGCGTGGAAGTGCGCTGCGACGGCGTGGTGACCAAGGTGCCCGGCAGCCCCGGCTGCAAGCTCGAAGGCAGCCAGGCCACTCGCTGGTTCCATGTGCGCGAAGCGGCGGGCGCGGTGTTCCTCTACAACAGCAGCGAGCCGGTGGACACGCCGCCGCCGCTGCGGCTGCCCGAGCAGCTGACCGACGACAGCCAGTACGCCTCTTTCCTTTGTTATGCCGAATGGAAGGGCGACTACCGCTACGTGCTGGACAACGTGATGGACCCGATGCACGGGACCTTCCTGCACAAGCAATCGCACTCGATGGCCGAGGGTGATGCCACCGCCAAGTTCGGCATCCGCCCCACCGACACCGGCTTCGTGTTCGAGAAGGAAGGCCAGCGCAACGTCAACTTCGACTGGACCGAGTGGGCCGACACCGGCATCCACTGGATGCGGCTGGAGATCCCGTACCCGAAGACCGGCGGCCCCGGCGGCAACTTCATCATCATCGGCAGCTACACGCCGATCAGCCCCACGCTGTCTTGCGCCTTCCACTGGCGCGTGCGCAAGCTGCCGCCCGGCTGGCAGCGCGACACCTGGCGCTTCCTGTACAAGAACCGGCTGGAAGCCCGCCACTGGCATGTGCTGGAGCAGGACCGGGTGCTGATCGAGAACATGGAGCCCGATGCCAACCAGCATGAGCAGCTGTACCAGCACGACCTGGGCATCGTGCGGCTGCGCCGGCACCTGAAGGGCCTGGCCCAGGCCCAGCTGGCGGCCAAAGCCGACAAGACGGCCAAGGCTTGAGCATGGTGGCCGCCGCCCCGCGCTGCGTCGTCAACCCGGCCGCGCCGCTGCCGCCGCAGGCCACCTGGTCGCCCGCGTTGGTGCTGGGGCCGGAGGTGATCCTCTCCGGCCAGACGGCCGGCGCCGCCGCCCAGCAGGCCGCTGCCGCCGGCACGCCGCTGGACGCCTACCAGCAGACGCTGGTGTGCCTGCGCCAGCTGCAGGCGCTGCTGGAAGCGGCCGGTGGTGGCGTGCACAACCTGCTCAAGCTCACCGTGTACCTCACCGACATCGCCGACCGCGAGGCCGTGGGCCGGGCGCGGCGCGACTTCTTTGCCGATGTGCTGCCCGGCGCGCCGTACCCCGCCTCCACCCTGGTGGGCGTGGCCGCGCTGGTGCAGCCCGAACTGAAGGTGGAAGTGGACGGCCTGGCCCGGCTGGACGCCGACCTGCGCCTGGCCGCCCCGGCCCTGGGCCACACTGCCACCTGAACGAATCCTTCGCCCCTGCGAGCTGCTGCCATGTCTTCCCCGACCCTGAACGCCCTGGTCCACACGATGCGCCACGAGGCCGACGGCATCATCAGCGTCGAACTCCGCCCGGCCACGCCGGACGTGGACTTTCCGCCCTTCGAGGCCGGCGCCCACATCGACCTGCACCTGCCCAACGGCCTGGTGCGCAGCTACTCGCTGTGCAACCCGGCCAGCGACCGCCAGCGCTACGTGGTCGGCATCCTGAACGATCGCAAGAGCCGCGGCGGCTCACGCTACGTGCATGAGCAGCTGCGCGTGGGCAAGACGCTGCCCATCTCGGCACCGCGCAACAACTTCCATCTGCATGAGCAGGCGCCGCGATCGGTGCTGGTGGCCGGCGGCATCGGCATCACGCCCATCTGGTGCATGCTGCAGCGGCTGGTGGCCATCGGCCGGCCGGTGGAACTGCTGTACTGCGCCCGCACCCGAAAAGAAGCGGCCTTCGTGGCCGAGATCGAGGCGCTGGCGCAGCAGCACAACGTGCCCGTCACCTGGCACTTCGACGACAGCGCCGGTGCGCCGCCTGACCTGGCCCGCCTGCTGGCCGGCCGCCGTGCCGACAGCCACTTCTACTGCTGCGGCCCGGTCCCGATGCTGGACGCCTTCGAGCGCGCCTGCGAGGCGTTGAACTACCCGGCCGCGCACATCGAGCGCTTTGCGGCCGTGGCGGTGGAAGCGCCGGCCGCCACGCAAAGCTTCGTGGTGGAGTGCGCCCGCAGCGGCAACGTGGTGGAAGTGCCGCCCGGCAAGTCCATCCTCGACAGCCTGCTGGACGCCGGCCTGACGCCCGACCACAGCTGCAAGGAGGGGGTGTGCGGCGCCTGCGAAACCGCGGTGCTGGAGTTCGACGGCGAACTCGACCACCGCGACGGCATCCTCACCAAGATCGAACGCGACTCCGGCCGCACGATGATGATCTGCGTGTCCAGCTGCAAGGGCAAGCGGCTGGTGCTGGACGTTTGACGGGCTGCAACCGGCGTTGATCTACGATCGCGCCGGTTCCTTTCGGGAGAGCGCATGAGACCGTCTGAAGCCTTGGCGAACTACCGCGCGGAGATCCGGCAGGTGGTCGAATCGCACCGTGCCCGCAATGCGCGGGTCTTCGGCTCGGTGCTGCACGACAGCGATACCGAAGGCAGCGACCTGGACATCCTGGTGGATCCGACGCCCGAGACCACGCTGTTCGACATCGGCGCCATCCGGCGCGATCTGCACCAGCTCCTGGGCGTTCGGGTCGATGTGCTCACGCCCAACGCGCTGCCGGATCATTTCCGCGTACGGGTGCTGTCGGAGGCGCGGTTGATATGAGCGTGGATCAGCAGCGCTTGATGCACACGCATATCGCCGCTGCCCGCGCCGCGTTGTCGCTCGGCACTGGGCGCGGGCAGCCCAGCCTCAATCCCACACCGGCGCCAGCCCCTCCGGGTTCACCAACCGCTGGCCGCGGTCCAGTGTGGCGATGCGGGCCATCTCAGCGTCGGTCAGCTTGAGCTGCTGTGCGGCCAGGTTGGCTTGCAGGTGCTCGCGCTTGGTGGATGAGGGGATGACCGCATGGCCCAGCTGCAGGGCCCAGGCCAGTGCCACCTGGGCGGTGCTGGCGCCGTGGGCCGCGGCGATCTCCGTCAGCACCGGGTCGGCCAGCACTTCGCCGTAGCCCAGCGTCATGTACGAAGTCAGCGCCACGCCCTGGCTGCGCGCGAACGCGGCCACCTGGCGGTTCTGCAGGTAGGGGTGCAGCTCCACCTGGTGGGTGGCGATGCGGCCGGAGCCAGCGGCGGCGATGGCTTCCTTCATCAGTGCGATGCTGAAGTTGGAGATGCCGATCTGCCGCGTCAGGCCCTGGTCCTGCGCCGCCCGCAGCGCGACGACCGATTCGGCCACCGGCACCGCGCCGCCGGGTGAGGGCCAGTGGATCAGCGCCAGATCGACATGGTCGGTGCGCAGCTTGTCCAGGCTCTCGCGCAGGCTGGACCCCAGGTGGTCGGCCGCCAGGTGCTCCGTCCACACCTTGGTGGTGATGAACAGCTGGCTGCGCGGCACGCCGCTGCGTTCGATGGCTTCGCCGATCTCGGCTTCATTGCCGTAGATCTGCGCCGTGTCGATGGCACGGTAGCCGAGGTCCAGCGCGGTGAGCACCGAGTCAATGACCGTCTGGCCCTTGAGGCGGAAGGTGCCGAGGCCGAAGCGGGGAAGGGTGGTCATGGAAGGTCCTTGGGAGAGGTGGAAGTTCAGTGGCCGACGTGCGCCGTGGCGCCGGCCAGGCGGGTGGGCACACCCTCGCGGCGGTCGAGCGCACCGCTCCAGCCCGTGAGCGCCAGCGACACCAGCACCACCAGGCCGCCGATCCAGGGCGTGTGCATCAGGCCCAGGTGCTCGACGATCAGGCCGCCGGCCCAGGCGGCGCCGGCAATGCCCAGGTTGAAGGCGGCGATGTTCAGGCCCGAGGCCACGTCCACCGCCTGGGGCACCTGGCGTTCCGCCTGGCGCACCACGTACAGCTGCAGGCCCGGCACGTTGCCAAAGGCCACCGCGCCCCAGGCCAGCACCGTGAGCACCGCCAGCCCGGGCTGCTGCGCCGTGAAGGTGAAGACGAACAGCACCGCGGCCAGCAGCGCGAAGATCAGCTTCAGCGCCGGAATCGGGCCCCAGCGGTCGGCCAGCCGGCCGCCCCACAGGTTGCCCACCGCCACCGACACGCCGTACACCAGCATCACCCAGGCCACCGCGCCGGCGCTGAAGCCCGACACCTCGGTGAGGATGGGCGCCAGGAATGTGAAGGGGATGAAGCTGCCGCCGTAGCCGATGGCCGTCTTGGCGTACACCAGCAGCAGCCGCGGCTCGGCCAGCACCCGGGCCTGCTGGGCCAGCGAAGCCGGCGGCGTGTGGGCGATGTTCCGCGGCACCAGCACGGCGCTGCCGACGAAGGCCAGCACGCCCAGGGCGGCCACGGCGAGGAAAGTCTCACGCCAGCCGAAGTGCTGGCCGATGAAGGTGCCCAGCGGCACGCCGGTGACCAGGGCCACCGTCAGGCCGGTGAACATCAGCGCGATGGCGCTGGCCGCCTTGTCCTTGGGCACCAGGCTGGTGGCGATGGTGCTGCCGATGGAGAAGAACACGCCGTGCGCCAGGCCGGTGAGCACCCGCGCCGCGACCAGCGTGCCGTAGCCCGGCGCCTGCCAGGCCAGCAGGTTGCCGGCGGTGAAAAGGGCCATCAGCCCCAGCAGCAGCTGCTTGCGCGGCAGGCGGCCGGTGAGGGCGGTGAGCACCGGCGCGCCGACGGCCACGCCCAGCGCATACAGGCTGACCAGCAGGCCGGCCGAGGGCAGGCTCACGCCCAGGTCGGCCGCCACGGTGGGCAGCAGGCCGACGATCACGAATTCGGTGGTGCCGATGGCAAACGCGCTGAGCGTCAGCGCGAGCAGGGCAAGTGGCATGGGGTACTCCAGGAATAGGTTCGGATGGCCGGGAGTGTGGGCGCGGCTTTCTTGCGGAAAAATACCGTGTCGGGCACAAGACCCTTGAGCCGGAGTCAAGAATGAAGACCACGCTGGACGAGTTGCTGGCCCTGCGCACGGTGGTGGACACCGGTTCCATCACCGCCGCGGCCGAGCAGCTGGGGCAGACCGTCTCGGGCATCAGCCGCGCGCTGCGGCGGCTGGAGGACAAGCTGGGCACCACGCTGCTCAACCGCACCACGCGGCGCTTGTCGTTGACGGAGGAGGGCCATGCCTTCCTGGCGCGGGCGCGCGCCATCCTGGCCGCGGTGGACGAGGCCGAGGAGCAGATGGCCAGCCGTCGCCGCCAGCCGGCGGGCCGCCTGCGGGTGAATGCGGCCGTGCCTTTCATGCTGCACGTGGTGGCGCCGCTGGTGGCCGGATTCCAGGCGTTGTACCCGCTGATCGAGCTGGAGCTGAACACCGACGACCTGCCGATCGACCTGCTGCAGCGCGATACCGACGTGGCCATCCGCATCGGGCCGCTGGTCGATTCCACGCTGCGCGCACGGCCACTGGGTCACAGCGTGGTGCGGGTGCTGGCCAGCCCGGCCTACCTGAAGGCGCACGGCCGGCCCCGCACGGTGGCCGACCTGGCCGGCCCCGCGCACCGGCTGCTGGGCTTCAACCAGCCCGAGTCCTTGAACCGGTGGCCGCTGCGCGGCCCGCAGGGCGAACGGCTGCACATCCAGCCGGCGCTCAAGGCCAGCAGCGGCGAGACGCTGCGGCGCCTGGCGCTGGAGGGAGCCGGCATCGTCGCGCTGTCGGACTTCGTCACCGCCGAAGACCGCCGCAGCGGCGCGCTGGTGCAGCTGCTGCCGCGCGAGACGGTGGACGTGCGCCAGCCCATCCACGCCGTGTTCTATCGCAACACCGAGCTGTCCTCGCGCATCGGCTGCTTCCTCGACCACCTGGCCGAGCGGATGGATGAGCGGATGGGCGAGGCCGGCCGCTGATGGCCGGTCAGATCGCCCGCTGGTTCACGCGGCGGGCGAGTTCTTCGGCGCTTTCCTTGCGCTCGCTGTAGCGGTCGACCAGGTAAGGCGCCACGTCGCGCGTCAGCAGCGTGAACTTGACCAGCTCCTCCATCACGTCCACCACACGGTCGTAGAAGGCCGAGGGCTTCATGCGGCCTTCGTCGGTGAATTCGGCGAAGGCCTTGGCCACCGACGACTGGTTGGGGATGGTGATCATGCGCATCCAGCGGCCCAGGATGCGCATCTGGTTCACCGCGTTGAACGACTGGCTGCCGCCGCACACCTGCATCAGCGCCAGCGTCTTGCCCTGGGTGGGTCGCACCGCGCCCACGCTGAGCGGAATCCAGTCGATCTGCGACTTCATGATGCCGGTCATCGCGCCATGGCGTTCGGGCGAGCACCACACCATGCCTTCACTCCAGGCGGCCAGCGTGCGCAGCTCCTGCACCTTGGGGTGATCGTCGGGCGCGCCATCGGGCAGCGGCAGGCCGGCGGGGTCGAAGATCTTCACCTCGGCCCCCAGGGCCTGCAGCAGGCGCGCGGCTTCAAACGTCAGCAGCCGGCTGTACGAGCGCTCGCGCAGCGAGCCGTACAGCAGCAGGATGCGCGGCGCATGGGTGGAGGGTGCGGCCACCGTCAACTGCTGCGCGCTCGGCGTGGGCAGCAGTTCAGGTTGCAGCGCGGGGAAGGTGTCGGCACTCAGTTCCGCCGGGTCGCCCCAAGGAACTGAGCGGCCCCCTTGGGGGGTAGCGAGTGCAGCGAGCTTGGGGGCTTCATTACCCAAGGCGCACCCCGTCGTCGACGACCTGTTCACCGTCTTCCTTGGTGAAGGGCGGCAGCGGCGGCACCGGCAGCAGTTCGAGCACGGCCTCCGACGGTCGGCACAGCTTCGTGCCCAGCGGCGTCACCACCACCGGCCGGTTCATCAGCACCGGGTGGCGGCCGATGGCGTCCAGCAGCTCGTCGTCTGTCCATTTCGGGTTGCCCAGGTCCAGCTCGGCGTAGGGCGTGCCCTTTTCGCGCAGCAGCGCGCGCACCGGCATGTCCATCGCCCGCAGCAAGGCCTGCAACTCGGCCTTGCTGGGCGGCGTCTTCAGGTACTCGACCACCGTGGGTTCGATGCCGGCATGCCGGATCAGCGCCAGGGTGTTGCGGGAGGTGCCGCAGGCGGGGTTGTGGAAGATGGTGACGGGGATCATGGCATCAGGGTTTGGCAAGGCCGCGCTCGTACCAGGCGCGGGAACGGTTGACGACCGCCACGACGGCCAGCATCACGGGCACCTCGATGAGCACGCCCACGACGGTGGCCAGGGCCGCGCCGGACTGGAAGCCGAACAGGCTGATGGCCGCCGCCACCGCCAGTTCGAAGAAGTTGCTGGCACCGATGAGCGCCGACGGCCCGGCCACGCAGTGCTGCACGCCCATGCGGCGGTTGAGCCAGTAGGCCAGGCCGGAGTTCAGCACCACCTGGATGAGGATGGGCACCGCCAGCAGCGCGATGACCAGCGGCTGCTCCAGGATGGCCCGGCCCTGGAAGGCGAACAGCAGCACCAGCGTGAGCAGCAGCGCCGCGATCGAGAACGGCCCCAGCCGCGCCGCCACTGCCTGGAAGTGCGCGGTGCCGCGCGCCAGCAGCTGCTTGCGCCACAGCTGCGCGATGATCACCGGCACCACGATGTACAGCCCCACCGACGTGAGCAGCGTGTCCCACGGCACGGTGATGGACGACAGGCCCAGCAGCAGGGCCACGATGGGTGCGAAGGCCACCACCATGATGGCGTCGTTCAGGGCCACCTGCGACAGCGTGAAGTACGGGTCGCCCTTGCACAGCTGGCTCCAGACGAACACCATCGCCGTGCAAGGCGCGGCGGCCAGCAGGATGAGCCCCGCCACGTAGCTGTCCAGCTGCTCGGCGGGCAGCCAGGGCGCGAACACCTGCCGCACGAAGATCCACGCCAGCAGCGCCATCGAGAAGGGCTTGACCGCCCAGTTGATGAACAGCGTGACGCCGATGCCGCGCACATGGGCCCGAACCTGGCCCAGTGCCGAGAAGTCGATCTTCAGCAGCATCGGGATGATCATCACCCAGATGAGCACGCCCACCGGCAGGTTCACCCGCGCCAGCTCCAGGTCGCCCACCGCCTGGAAGAAGCCCGGCCAGGCCTGGCCCAGCAGGATGCCGGCGACGATGCACAGCGCCACCCACACGGTGAGGTAACGCTCGAAGAAGCCGATGGCCGGTGCGGGCGCCTGCACTGCGGCCTGGTTGCCAAGAGGTGATGCGCTCACGTCAGCTGCCCCCGATGCGTTTGACTTCCTGGTGCAGCGCCAGGCCGTCCAGGGTGGTAATGGGCAGCGACAGCATCAGGTCGATGCGGCGCTTCATGGTCACGGCTGCGTCGCGGAAGGCCTGCTGCCGGACCTCGTCACTGCCCTCGACAGCCGCGGGGTCAGGCATGCCCCAGTGGGCCGTCATCGGCTGACCGGGCCACAGCGGGCAGGCCTCGCCCGCGGCCTGGTCGCAGACCGTGAACACGAAGTCCATCCTGGGCGCGCCCGGCGCGGCGAACTCTTCCCACGACTTGCTGCGCAAGCCGTCGGTCGGGATGTTCAGCCGCTGCAGCTCCTGCAGCGCCAGCGGATGCACCGCGCCCTTGGGCTGGCTACCGGCGGAGAAAGCCCGGAAGCGGCCGCCGCCGGCCGAGTTGAGCAGCCCTTCCGCCAGGATGGACCGCGCCGAATTGCCGGTGCAGATGTCGGGTAGGGACAGTGCATTGCTGCGCCATCCCCCCCTAAGAACCCGGCGTGCGAGTTTCCCCGCACCGGGCTCAAGCCTCGTCAAAGCCCCGTTTTACCGGAGCCGGCAGTTCACTTCTTACCGCGGCTATGGACTTGCCTGTGACAGTTTGGATGCAGCAGCACCAGGTTTCGCATTGCATCCGTTCCGCCTTGAGCCCTCGGAAGGACGTGGTGGACATGCCAACCTGTCTCCTTCGTGATGCGCTCGTTGCAGACCGGGCATGCGCCCTCTTGTGCGTACCAAAGATGAAGCAGTTGGCCGCGACCCCTGAAGCTGTCTTTCATAGACAGGCCGAGCCTGTCTTCGAAGTATCGCTCCCACGCGGGATCGTATGGATGTGCCTCACCCTTGATCTTCGTATAGCGCTTGATTGAGGTGTCAGCGGCCTTCGCCAATGTCACCTTCCTCTCGCGGCCATCTTCATCCACTACCGTCGTGCTGAACACCCAGTCTCGAAGTCCTTCACGAATAAAGTAACGATCCTTTATCCAGTCAGACCTCTTGTTCGGATGCCTGCGGCATGACCAGCGCCAAAGCCATCGCCAGATGAGCGAGTCCACCCTGTTGAAGGTGTCCGTTGCCACCTGGTTCCGGTGATAGTTTGCCCACCCACGAATGACCGGGTTGAGTTTCGCTATCACCGTCTCCTGCTTCGCTGTCTTGGCCTCATTGATCGTGCCCCGGACTTTCCGCAAGAACGCTTGCACGTTCTTCTTCGCAGGCTTGATGAGGAATTTCCCATCGTACTTGCGCACGTTCCATCCGAGGAAATCAAAGCCTTCCTCGATATGCACGACCTTGGTCTTCTCCGGCGATAAGGTCAGACCTCGCACTGCCAGGAATTCCACGATCATCTGCTTCGCTTCGTCCAGCGTTTCTCTCGTCGCGCCTGTGACCACGAAGTCATCTGCATACCGGATCAAGTGAACCTTGTTCTTCCAAGCCGCTCTGGTCTCGGGAGCGCCGAAGCGCTCCCGCAGAATTCGCTCGATTCCATCCAAGGTCATGTTCGCCAACGTCGGGGAAATGATGCCTCCTTGCGGAGTTCCTGCCTCGGTTGGGAACAACTGGCCATTCCATACAAAGCCGGATTTCAGCCACTTCCTGAGCATCGCCTTGTCCATCGGGATGTTGGCGAGTAGCCAGTCATGGCTGATGTTGTCAAAGCAGCCGGTGATATCTGCATCCAAGACCCATTGCGCAGATCGCGTCTTCGCAAGTGCCATGTAGCACTGCAAAGCCGCATCTCTACTTGCTCGTTCCGGCCGGAAGCCGTAGGAGTTCGGATCAGCAGTGGACTCCGAGACTGGTTCCAGGGCAAGCAGGTGTAGCGCCTGCATGGCCCTGTCCTTCATCGTTGGAATCCCCAAAGGACGCATCTTTCCATTTGCCTTCGGAATGAATACCCGACTCAAGGGCTTGGGCTGGTAGCCCTTCCGCTTGAGCGACAACACAGCTTCAGCTTTCGACTCCGGCGTGCTCCAGGTTTGCCCATCGACACCGGGCGTCTTCTTGCCTTGGTTCTCAGTGACTCGCTTCACAGCAAGAGCTTTGCCATAAAACGAGTGCGTCAGGAGCCATTGCAGAGATTTCACCCTGCTCCAGCGTCCCTCTCTAACTGCCTTTGCAATACGCATCTGCAGCCTTCTGACCGTTTGGTGCGCGTCGGCCCAGTCGATGCTGTGCCACGCTACCTCGCAGCCGGAGGCTGCACCAACCACTTGCATGGTCGTCATTTGCTTTTCCTCCATTAGGAAGGTTCATCAAACTCTCTTGCAAAGAGAGACCAGCCGAAAGTCTGCTCGCTTTCGCGCGGAGTGATGTTGGCTTGCGCCTCAACCCCTATCCGTCCCATTACAGAACGGCATTCGCTTTCTCCGGCATCCCATACCCGCATTCCCAACAGCTTTCCTTGCGGTCGGCCTGCCCGGTCGGGCGGGAGTACGGGCTTATCGTGTTCCGCGTAATTGACACTGGAAGGGTAGGTGTCGGCTATTTCCCGGTGAGCGCTTTTGTCCCCGCCTGACCACAATTCAACGTCAGGACCGCCCACGTCGCCTATTTGGCTCAAGCCTGTCAGCAATCTTTGGCTTGTTCAACGTAACGAGATTTATCGCCGATTCACATGAGTTCACCATACTTCCAAGCCTAGCTCCCTACCGCCTGATGCTGGCAGTTCCGCTTTCCTCTCGCGAGGTCGGCTTCACCCTTTCGGGGTGGGCTACATTGTCGAGATGGCTTCAAACACAGCCGTTGCCAGCCATGCTTGCATCTCTAGGCTACCGCCAGGGGAATGGCGGGTTCTCTGTCGAGATTTCTCCCGTAGAACAATCAACTACGCGACTTCACGTCGCACGAACAGAACGTTGTAGACCTTGTCGTCCATGAGGATCTCCAGGTGGTCAGCAGCCGCAGGCGGCTGCCGGCTGCGGCACGCAGGCAATGCCTGCGCAGCAGTTCTCGGTGAGGTAGCCCACCATGTCGTTGATGCGCGCGATCTCGGCGCGGTAGATGAGGTGACGGCTCGAGCGCTCCACCGACACCAGGCCGCTGCGCGACAGCTCCTTCAAATGGAAGGACAGCGTGGCCGCGGCGATGCCCAGGCCCTCCTGCATCACGCCGGGCGTGAGGCCGGCGGGGCCGGCCACCACCAGGGCGCGGAACACCTGCAGGCGCACGGCATGCGCCAGGGCTGAAAGGCAATCGATGACGCTGGACTCTTCCATACTTCAACTATAGACGAAATATGGAGTCCGGGTGCTCGTGTCACGCCGGAGGCTCGCAGGCCGGCAACAGCAGGCTGAAGCTGCTGCCGTGGCCCACGCGCGAGCGCACCGCCAGCGCATGCCCCAGCCGCTCGGCCTGCTTGTGCACCAGCGCCAGGCCCAGGCCCTGGCCTTCGTCGTGGCGGTTGCTGCGGTCATCGAAGCGGCGGTAGGCAATGAAGAGCTGCGGCAGCACCGCCTCCGGCATGCCGGGGCCGCTGTCCAGCACCTGCAGCAGCCAGCCGCCGCCCCGCGGCCGCAGCACCAGCAGCACGCCGCCGCGGCGGGTGTAGCGCACCGCGTTGGACAACAGGTTGTCGACGATGGACTGCAGCATCATCGGGTCGCTGTCGGCCCAGGCCTGGCGGGCCCCGGCGCCGATGCGGCTGCGCAGCCGCAGGCCCTGGTCGGCCGCCTGCGCCGTGAACTGCGCCAGCCGCTCGTGGAGGAAGGCGGGCAGGTCGATCGGCCGCCGCGCCACCTGCGCCTCACCGGCTTCCAGGCGCGAGAGTTCCAGCAGCCGCGTCAGCTGCGCCGTCATCGCCCGCAACGCGCCGTCCATCGGCGTGCACAGCGCGGCCACCCGTTGGGGCGAGAGTTCATCGCTGCGCAGCGAGCGCAGGAAACGCAGGTGCAGCGCCATCGCATGCACCGGCTGGCGCAGGTCGTGGCTCACGCCGGCCAGGAACAGGCTCTTGGCCCGCAGCGCCGTCTGCACCGCGTCGCGCTCGATGCGCAGCGCTTCGGCCAGCCGCGCGTTCTGCCGCGTGATCTGCAGTGCGTGGCGCATGGCCGCATGCTGGTTGCGGCCGAAGGCCATCAGCACCACCAGAGAAAACGCGATGGTGAGCCCGCCCGCCAGCGACACGCCGCCGCCGAGGACGACGGACTGGGTGATGAACGGCAGCTGTGCGGTGAGCAGGTAGATGCGCAGCGCCTGCGGCAGCGGCGCGGCCGAGTTGACGGCGCCACTGTTCATGCCCACCAGCATGGCCACCGAGAAGAAGTCGAGGAAGGCGTTGCGGCCGCTGTAGCTCACCCATGGCAGCACGCCCCAGGACAGCCCCTGCAGCGCCATCAGCCAGAAGATCTGCCGTTCGGCGGCGTGGATGCCTGCCATGTCCAGCGTGGCCACGCGCGGCGCCAGCCGGCCTGCATGGGTGCTGCGCAGGGCCGCCACCAGCAGCACCACCGTGGCCCAGGGCAGCACCCCGTCACGCACGCCGTGGCCCAGCAGCACGACGGTGGTGGTCAGGCAGATCAGTACATTGCCGATGACCACCGTGCGGCGGTGCGACAGCAGCGTGGCCAGCAGCTCGCGACGCACTTCGCGCTCGTCGTCAGCGCTGTCGGCAACCTCGGTCATGCTATGTTTCCGGCGTGGAGGCCGGCCGCATTATCAGCATCGTCGTCGCGGAAGACCATGCCCTCGTGCGGCAGGGTTTGCAGCTGGTGCTCTCGCGCGAAGCGCGCATCCGCTGGCTGGGCGAAGCCGGTGACGGACCCACCGCGCTGGCGCTGACGCGCAGCCTGCAGCCCGATGTGCTGCTGCTCGACCTGGGCCTGCCGGGCCTGGACGGCCTGGACGTGATGCAGGCCATCACCACCGAACAGCTGTCCACCCGCGTGGTGGTGGTCACCGCGCGGCAGGACGCCGCTTCGGTGCGGGCCTCGCTGTCCTACGGCGCCCATGCCTATGTGCTGAAGACCGACGATGCCGACGAGCTGATCGGCGCCATCTTCAGCGTGGCCGCGGGTGGCTACTACGTGAGTGTGGAGCTGGCCAGCGTGTTCGAGCGCGAGAGCACCGCCGACCGCGAGCCGCTGAGCAGCCGCGAGCTGGACATCGCTGCGCGCGTGGGCCGCGGCATGGCCAGCAAGGCCATCGGGCGTGAGCTGGGCATCTCGGAGCACACGGTGCGCAAGCACCGCGAGAACATCGCCCGCAAGCTGGGCCTGCGCAATGCGGCCGAGCTGGTGGCTTGGTCCATCCGCCACCGCCTGTGAATCCCTAGCTTCGCAGGGCCCGCCAAGCGGCCCGCTACGCCGTAGTTCGTATTGAGGGCGCACCCCCGCGGCGGCTCAATACGCAGCGCCGCGCCATCAGGCCGGCGTTGGGGCAAGGAGACATGACATGAAGCGATGGATGAGGAGCGCGCTGGCCGGCATGGCCGCGCTGGTGGCCACCGTGGGGCTCGCACCGGCCGCCTGGGCCGCGGTGCACATACCCGATTGCGGTGGCGAGAACCAGCGGGTGTGCAAGTGGACCGACCAGGAGTACTACGACACCGGCCTGGGCTCGTGCGAGTACGACCTGAAGGAGAGCAATGGCGTCTGCGTCAACGAGAAGCGGCGCATCTGGGCCGGCCGTGACGCCTGGCTGGAGTGGGCGCTCAAGCAGCAGCGCTACGGCATCTCGGTCAACGAGCCGATCAACTGGGTGCCGCACATCGGCGGCCACAACGCCTACAGCAGCCGCAACCAGGGCTTCGGCATCGACCAGTCCAACCAGACCTATTCGATCAGCGACCAGCTGCGCATGGGCGTGCGCTTCCTGGAGATCGACCCGCACTACTCCGAAGGCCAGTACGTGGTGTGCCACAACAGCAAGCAGGTGTGCCTGCCCAGCTATCGGCGGCGACTGGCCTACGTGTTCGACGAAATCCGCCTCTGGCTGCGCGACAACCCGGACGAGGTGCTGTTCATCAAGCTGGACGAGCACGTGGACGACAACACCGCCGGCCTGGGCGAACTGATCAACCACTACTTTCGCGACACCGTCTACAAGCGTGCGGCCGACCCCAAGCAGTGGCCCACGGTGGCCCAGGTGCGGGCGGCCGGCAAGCAGGTGCTGCTGGCCACGCGCAATGCGCAGATCAGCAGCACCACCTACATGTGGTACTTCGACTACAACTACGCCACCGGCCGCGACCACCCCAAGTTGTTCGACCTCGGTGTCTGCACCGACGGCGATGGCCGTGCCACCTATTCGCGCCCGAAGTGGATGTGGAGTGCGGTGGCCGAAGGCCGCTCGGCCAGCAACTTCTTCGACCTCACCGGTCTCATTCCCTCCGGGCAGGCGGTGGCCGCCTACCTGCGCTGCGGCGTGTCGGTGGTGGGCCTGGACTACCTGGACGCGCTCAGCGATTCCGCCATCACCTTCTTCCGCAGCTACGACAAGGACGACCGCGTGGCCGGCAGCGTGTGGACCTTCGAGCCCGGTGACTACGGCCAGGCGGGGCCGGTGATGATGCGCGGCAACACCGGCCGCTGGGCCTCGCGCCCGGCGAGTGAGCCGCGCCGCTTCGCCTGCGCGCTGGTGGACGCCAGCCAGAACTTCCAGTCGCGCGGCTTCCGCGTGACCCAGGCCGCCGACGTGTGGACGCGCGGCGAAGAAACCTGCCGCCGCGAGTTCGGCACCGGCTACCGCTTTGCGGTGCCCACGCTGCCGCACATCAACGACGCGGTGCTGCGCGCCGCCGGTGGCAGCGACGTGTGGCTGAACTACAGCCTGGTGACCCAGCGCGACCCCATCGCGCTGCCCGGCACGCTGCAGTACATCACCCCGTTGGGCCTGAAGCCCACCGAGCCGCGGGAGATCACCGTCTACGGCCGCACCGACCGGCCGCGCACCTTGGTGGCCAAGGCCGACGTCGACTGGCTGCAGCTGACCTGGACCGACGGCACCGCGGTGCGCGACCAGGGCAACCGGCTGCAGGTGCGCCTGGCGCCGCAGGCGCCGGTGGATGCCGGTGAATACAAGGGCACGCTGTCCGTCGGCTACCAGGACGGCGCCGGCACCGTGAGCCAGATTCCGGTGCTCTACCGCATCCAGCCCGAGCTGCTGATCGGCATCAACCCCGCGCGGCCCGTGGTGCGTCAGCCGGCCGAAGCCCGGCTGACGGTGCAGCTGGTGGCGCGTGTGCCCAAGATGCCCATCAGCGGCGGCGCCGTGACGCTGCGCGAGCTGCTGACGCCGCCTTCGGCCAGCCAGCCCGCCACCTACCGCGACCTGGGCACGCGCAACGTGCAGGGCTCGGGCGTGGACCTGAAGCTGGAGTTCGTGGTGCCCAGCCGCAGCCTGGCCCAAGGGGTGCACCAACTGGTGGCCGAGTACTCGGGCGGGCCGACCTACCTGGCCAGCCGCACCGCGCTCACCCCGTTCGAGGTGCTGCCGCGCATCGAGGTGCAGCCCACGTCGGTGAGCTTCTCGCTGCCGCCGGGCGGCCCGCTGCCCGCGGCGCAGGCCCTCAAGATCGCCGGTGCACAGGGTGCGGTGAAGCTGGGCAAGCTGCCCGCCTGGGCCCAGGCCCAGCAGGTGGGCGACGAGTGGCGCGTGGGCCTGAACACCTCCGCGCTGCAGCTGCCGGCCGGCCGCCATGCCACCAGCTTCGTGGTGAGCGACGGCCAGCCCGGCGAGAACACCGTGCCGTTGACGCTGGACGTGCAGCCTTCTGCCAGCGGCCTGCCGGTGCTGTACGCCAGCAGCGGCGGCCCGCGGCGCGACGGCGGGCGGGATGAGCGCTTCGTGCCGCTGCGCATCGTCAACAACGGGCCGGGTGCGGCGGTGGGGGTGCAGATCACGTCCATCGGCGTGGAAGTGCTCAGCGGCAGCGGCACGGTCAGCGTGCGCGGCGGCCTGCCGATCGCGCTGCCCAGCATCGCCGCCGGCGGCAGCGCCACGCCCGAACTGCTGCTGCGCTGGCCCGCCACCGCCACCCGCGTGCGCCTGACGCTGGGCATCAGCGCCAACGACGGCAGCTACACCGCCACGCCCACGCTGAGCCTGATCCGCTGAGCACGGCCCACCCACCAAGGAGACTGGCATGGACAAGCGATACATCGACCTCTTGCCGGGCTGCAGCCGCGGCCTGCTGGCCGCCGCCGTGTGCGCGGCCGGGCTGGGGATGGCGCAGCCCGCGGCGGCGCTGTCGTTGATCGAGCTGACGGGACCCGGCGGCCACCTGGAGGGCCTGCCTGGCCAGACGGTCGGCTGGGGCTTCCGGCTGCAGGCCCAGCCGCTGGAATGGCTGAGCTTCATCGGATCGGCCCTGGTGGCCGAAACCGCGCCGGCCACCGGCAGCTACCTCGACCTCATCGGCCTGGCCGGTGGCCCCGCCGGCGGCGTGCTGCCGGCGGGCAGCACGGTGTGGCAGATGCCGTACGACGGCCTGAGCCAGGGCCTGGGCCAGTACACGCTGGCGCCCACGGCGGTGCCCGGCACGCTGAACCAGGCCACGCTGCGCGTGCTGTTCGAGCGCTACTCCGACAACCCCTTCACCTGCGGCAGCTGCTTCATCGATGTCGGCCAGGCCGACCTGGCCGTCTCGGTGCGGGTGCTCACGCCGCCGGTGCCCGAGCCGGGCACGCTGGCCTTGTGGCTGGGTGGCGCGGGCGTGCTGGTGTGGGCGCGCAGGCGGGTGCGCTGACCCATCGCGCCCAGCATTTGCCCGACGGCGCCGCGGTGCTAGCCGCCTTGCCTGGCGCCGTGCAGCAGCCTCTCCTCGCGCGACATGAACCACTCGTCGTTGGTTCAGGCCTGGTGGCCGAAGAGGGAGGAGAGGGTGGTCAGGGGCATGGTGTCTACCGGGTCATGGCTCAAACAGGCTGCGCATGCAGCCGCAAGCCAAGGGCATGCGCCACCTTGAGCACGGTGGCAAAGCTCGGATGTGTCAATCCGGAGTTCCGGGACGCGTTTCACCGCCCCCGCCGCCCTGCCACCGCCCTTGCAGGCAGCTCTCCCACCGCCGGCAGCAGCGGCGCCACGAAGGCCCGCGCCACTTCCAGATTGACGGCGGCCAGCTGCCGCATCTCGGCCGACAGCGGCGCCGGCAGTGCCTCGGTCTGCGCGGCCTGCCAGAAGCGCTCCGCGGCCTGCCAGGCGCGGCCCCAGACGTCAGGGCGGGCGCCGATGGTGCCCACCTTGGGCGTGATGGGCAGCAGCGCCGGGTCCACGCCGCCGCCCAGCGAGGCATAGCGCATCGGCAGGATGTCGTAGGCCGGGGCCAGGCCGGCGTAGTCGCCGTCCTCGCCGATCAGCAGCGCGATGTTCTCGAAGTGGCGGTCGTTGTTGCCGATCAGCTCGCTGAAGGCGGCCAGCGTGTCGATGTGGCGCGCCTGTTCCGGCCTCAGGGTGCGCGCCTGTTCGCAGCGGGCCGCGAACTCGGACCAGGTGTCGCGCCGGCCGAAGAATTCATCGTCCACAGCGCCGGCCGACAGCAGGCCGATGCGGCCATGCCGGCCCACCCGATCGAAGCGCTGCACTTCCAGGAACACGTGGTCTTGCGTGGCCAGCAGCTCAGTGGCCGAGGCCGGCACGCCCGCGCGCGCCAGTTCGCGCAGCGCCAGGTGTTCCAGCGGCAGCAGCTCGGCCATGCGGCTGCCGCGCCGCGCGAACTTGACGATGACGTGGCCCCGGCCTTCCACCAGCGCCAGGAATTTGGGCTGGTCGCCGCCCAGGCCCGCGCCCTGGGCGCCGATGGTGGCTGCGGTGGCCAGGGCCGCGTAGTGCTCGGCGCGCTGGTTTACCGGCGTGGGCGGCACGCTGCGCCAGTCCATGTCCAGTTGCAGCGAGAGGTCGCCGAATACCAGGTTGCCCGCCAGGTTGAAGCCGCGCGTCAGCAGCCAGGCCGCGCGGTGGTCGTCGTGCCAGTCGGCCAGGCTGGCCGGAAAGCGCTGTTCGCGTGCGGCCGCCACCGCCACCTCGCGCCCCAGGTAGCCGGCAGGCGCCGCCAGGCGCAGGTAGGGCGGCAGGCCCGGATACAGCACGCTGGCGGTGTCCCGGCGCTCCAGCGTGCCGCCGCCGTGCAGGAATTCCAGGTCGGCAAAGGGCTCGATGCTGCCGCTGCGCAGCACCCGGTACACGCGCTGCCGCGGCTGCAGGCCCAGCGGCAGCTCGCGCAGCAGCGCGTAACGGGGTGTGCGGTCGCCCTTGATGCGGAAGGTGGTGACTGCCGCGTGCAGCCGCTGAATAGTTCGTGAAAGCGTCGGTTGGCTGATGCCCAGCCGCTCCATCAGCTGGGCCGCCGTCATCACGCCGTTGCGCAGCAGGCGTTGCAGCGCTTGTGAATGATCAGTGACGGTGCCCGTGATGCCGGCCATGAATCTATCGGTGAATAGTTTGCGCGATACTATCGTGAAAACGGTGACACCTGCCGCCGCCGTCGCGTGCAGCGCGACGGAGGGGGGTGATACCAGCGCCCCACATTGCTGCAGCTCACCCATCACTTTCACTGCCCCCCGCAAGTCCTTATTTTTGAAGCTATTTTTGCAGCCCCTTACTTCGCGATGCGGCTGTAAGTAGTTGATTTCATTGATTTTTCTGACGCGTCGCGTTGACCCAACCCGGTGCGTCGGCTACAGTGGGGGATAGTGGTGATTTGTGGGGGAAATGGGTGACTTTCGTGTTTCAGGGTGGGTCCGCGTTGACGCTGGACGGGAAGGGGCGGATGACCGTCCCGGCTCGCCATCGCGACGTGCTGACCGCCCTGGCGCAGGACAAGCTCACGATCACCAAGCACCCCAACCACTGCCTGCTGATCTTTCCGAGGCCCGCCTGGGAGCACTTTCGCGAAGAGATCATGGGCATGAAGACCAACGGCGACCTGTTTCGCCGGCTCTTCGTCGGCAGCGCCGTGGATGTCGAGATCGACAGCGGCTCGCGCGTGCTCATCTCCCCCGAGCTGCGCGCCTGGGCCGGCCTGGACAAGGACGTGATGCTGCTGGGCACCGGTCACCGCTTCGAGCTGTGGGACGTGCAGCGCCTGGCCGCCTACGAGGAAGAGCAGCTGTCCAAGGGCGACGTGGCGCAAGCCTTCATGGACCTGGGCCTGTGATGAGCGCCCCGCAGCCCACCGCCGCCTTCTCCCACGTCAGCGTGATGCTGAACGAGGCCGTCGAAGGCTGGTTCAGCCGCGCCGACGGCATCTACGTGGACGGCACCTTCGGCCGCGGCGGCCACTCGCGCGAGCTGCTGCGGCGGCTGTCGCCGCACGGGCGGCTGATCGCCTTCGACAAGGACCCCGCCGCCATCGCCGCTGCCCAGGATGAGTCAGCGACGACGCGGGTTTCAGACCCGCGTTTCTCCATCTTCCACGCCAGCTTCCGCGACATGCGCGAGCGCCTGGCGAGCGTGGGCGTGCAGCAGGTGGACGGCATCCTGCTCGACCTGGGCGTGTCTTCCCCGCAGATCGACGACCCTCAGCGCGGCTTCAGCTTCCGCTTCGACGGCCCGCTGGACATGCGCATGGACACGACGCGCGGCGAAAGCGCCGCGGATTTCCTGGCTCGCGCCGACGAGCGCCAGATCGCACAGGTGGTGAAGGACTATGGCGAAGAACGGTTTGCTGTGCAGATTGCAAAGGCGCTTGTGGCTCGGCGCGCAAGCGGGGACCCGGTGCGAACCACTGGCCAGCTGGCCGAGGTCGTGGCTCGTGCGGTCAAGACCCGTGAGCCGGGCCAGAACCCTGCCACGCGCACATTTCAGGCTCTTCGGATTTTCGTCAACGCCGAGCTTGAAGAGCTCGAACAGGTCCTGAGCGATACGGTGGACCTGCTGGCCCCGGGCGGCCGGCTGGCGGTCATCAGCTTCCATTCGCTGGAAGACCGCATCGTCAAGACCTTCATCGCGCGCGAGAGCAAGCAGGTCTACGACCGCCGCGCGCCCTTTGCCGAACCGGCCCCCACGCGGCTGCTGTCGCTGGGGCGGGTGAAGCCGTCGGCCGAGGAAGTGGCCGCCAATGCGCGGTCGCGCTCGGCCATCCTGCGCGTGGCCGAACGCAAGTCGCCAGACCTGGAAGGACAGCCGTCGTGACGAGGCTCAACATCGTGCTGCTGGCCGCGCTGCTGGCCAGCTGCCTGTACCTGGTGAAGACCACGTACGACACGCGCCGGCTGTTCAACGAGATCGACCGCGCCAAGACGCTGCACGCCAAGCTGGAGATCGACTACAAGCGCCTGGAGGCCGAGCGCCAGGCGCAGGCCACCCACCTGCGCGTGGAGAAGGTGGCGCGCGACCGCCTGCAGATGCGCACCGCCACCGCGGCGCTGACGCAGTACGTCACCGACGGCAGCGCACCCGTGGTCGCTCCCGCCGCCTCGGCGCCGACCAGTCAGGCGGAGGTGCGCTGATGGGCCTGTTCAGCAAGAAGGCACCGTCCGGCGGCGCCCACATGACCAAGCGGCCCAAGGCGCCCAAGGACGGCGGTGACCGCCGCCGCGCCGCGGCCAGCGTGCGCAGCCTGTCGTATGCACAAAGCCCGCTGCTGGCGGCCAAGACGCCGCCCGGCCGCAGCAAGTTCATCGTGGCCCTGGTGGGCCTGGGCTTTTGCATGCTGGTGGGCCGCGCGGTGTACATCCAGGCCATCGGCACCGAGTTCTATCTGAGCGAAGGCGAGAAGCGCTACGCCCACACGCTGGAGCTGCGCGCCAGCCGCGGCCGCATCCTCGACCGCAACGGCCTGCTGCTGGCCACCAGCGTCTCGGTGCCGTCCATCTGGGCCATCCCGCGCGACGTCAAGGCCACGCCCGACCAGCGGCGTGAGCTGGCGCGCCTGCTGGAGATGCCGCCGTCCGAGCTGGACAAGAAGCTGGACGACGGCAGCCGCTTCGCCTGGCTCAAGCGCCAGGTGGACGACGAGCTGTGGAAGAAGATCCGCGCCCTCAAGATCGAAGGCGTGTACGAGGTCAACGAGTACCGCCGCAAGTACCCCGAGGGGGAGGCTGCGGCGCACCTGGTCGGCTTCACCAACCTGGAAGACGTGGGCCAGGAAGGCATCGAACTGGCCTTCGAGAGCGAGCTGAAGGGCCGCAACGGCTCGCGCGAGGTGGTCAAGGACCGCCTGGGCCGCGTGGTCGAGGACATGGGCCAGCAGGTGGACGCGGCCAACGGCCAGGACATCCAGCTGTCGGTCGATTCCAAGGTGCAGTTCTTCGCCTACCAGCGCATCCGCGACGCGGTGGCCGAGCACAAGGCCAAGGCCGGCAGCGTGGTGGTGCTGGACGCGCAGACCGGCGAGGTGCTGGCGCTGGCCAACTACCCCAGCTTCGACCCCGCCGACCGCCGCCGGCTCACCGGCGCGCAGCTGCGCAACCGCGCGCTGACCGACACCTTCGAGCCCGGCTCCACGATGAAACCGCTGGTGGTGTCGTGGGCGCTGCAGACCAAGCGTGTCACGCCCGACACGCCGATCAACGTGGCGCCGGGCCGCATCACCATCACCGGCAGCACCATCAGCGACTCGCACGCCTACGGCGTGCTGACGGTCAGCGAGGTGATCCAGAAGTCCAGCAACGTCGGCACCGTGAAGATGGCGATGCAGATGGACCGCAAGGAGATGTGGGACGTCTTCACCGCCGTCGGCCTGGGGCAAAAGCCCCAGCTGCGCTTTCCCGGCGCCGTGACCGGCCGCCTGCGCCCCTGGAAGACCTGGCGCCCTATCGAGCAGGCCACCATGAGCTACGGCTATGGCCTGTCGGCCTCGCTGTTCCAGCTGGCGCGGGCCTACACCGTGTTCGCGCGTGATGGCGACCTGGCGCCGGTGACCATGCTCAAGCAGGAGCATGCGGTGCAGGGCACGCAGGTGTTCACGCCCGAGGTGGCCCGCACCATGCGCGAGATGCTGCACAGCGTGTCGCTCAAGGGCGGCACCGCGCCGCAGGCGCAGGCAGTGGGCTACTCCGTGGGCGGCAAGACCGGCACCGCCCACAAGCAGGAGGGCCGCTCTTACTCCGGCAACAAGTACCGCGCGTGGTTCGTCGGCATCGCGCCCATCAGCAAGCCCCGCATCGTGGTGGCCGTGATGGTGGACGAACCCAGCAATGGCCAATATTTCGGCGGCACCGTGGCCGCGCCCGTGTTCAGCCAGGTGGTGCAGAACACGCTGCGCATGATGAACGTGCCGCCCGACATCGAGGTGCAGCCGCAGATCGTCACCCGTGACATCCCGGCCGCACAGGAAAGTTTCTAAGTGTCCCTGACCCGCCTCAAATCCCCCGACGCCGCGGCCCGCTGGCTGCGCGAGTGGGTGACCGGCACCTTGCGCGCCGACAGCCGCCAGGTGCAGCCCGGCGATGCCTTCATCGCCTGGCCCGGCTATGCCACCGACGGCCGGCAGTTCGCACGCTCGGCCCTGGTGGCCGGCGCCGCCACCTGCCTGGTCGAGCACGAGGGCGTGGAAGCCTTCGCGTTCGACAACGCCCGCATCGCCTCGCTGCCGCATCTCAAGGCCGCCACCGGCCCCATCGCCGACGCGTTCTTCGACCATCCCAGTGCGCAGATGGACGTCGTGGCCACCACCGGCACCAACGGCAAGACCTCCACCGCCTGGTGGACGGCGCAGGCCCTGGCCATGCTGGGCCGGCGCTGCGGCGTCATCGGCACGCTGGGCATCGGCGAGCCGCCGCTGCCGCTGCCCGCCACCGGCGACGGCCAGCGCAGCGATGCACAGGCCGGCAACATCACCTTCACCGGCCTGACCACGCCCGACCCGGTGACGCTGCACCGCGCGCTGCGCGACTTCCACACCGGCGGCGTGCATGCCTGCGCGATCGAGGCCTCGTCCATCGGCATCACCGAGCATCGGCTCAACGGCCTGCGCATCCGGGTGGCGCTGTTCACCAACTTCACCCAGGACCACCTCGACTACCACGGCTCGATGGAGGCCTACTGGGCCGCCAAGCGCGCGCTGTTCGACTGGCCGGGCCTGAAGTCCGCGGTCATCAACATCGATGATCCGCAGGGCCAGCAACTGGCGCGCGAGCCGCTGGCGGCCGAGCGCTGGACCGTCTCGGCGATGCAGACGGCGCGGCTGCGGGCGCAGAACATCGGCTACGCCGACGGCGGCCTGGCCTTCGAGGTGATCGAAGGCGACCGCGGCGCCGTGGTGCGCAGCACGCTGATCGGCGACTTCAACGTGCACAACCTGCTGGTGGTCATCGGCGGGCTGCGTGCGCTGGGTATCTCGTTGCACGACGCATGCAGCGTGGTGCCTTACTTCACCCCCGTGCCGGGCCGCATGCAACGGGTTCAAGTGGCCTCGCAAACCCCGCTGCCCGAGCTGGTGGTCGACTACGCCCACACGCCCGACGCGCTGGAAAAGGCGCTGCTGGCGCTGCGCCCCTTTGCGCAGGCGCGCGGCGGCCAGCTGCTGTGCGTGTTCGGCTGCGGTGGCAACCGCGACGCCACCAAGCGGCCGCAGATGGGCGCCATCGCGGCCCGGCTGGCGCAGCGCGTGCTGCTCACCAGCGACAACCCGCGCGGTGAAGACCCCGAGGCCATCCTGGCGCAGATCGCCGCCGGCATCGAGCGTGGCCATGTGGACGCCACCGTGATCGCCGACCGCCGCGCCGCCATCACCGAGGCGGTGAACAGCGCCGGCCCCAACGACGTGATCCTGCTGGCCGGCAAGGGCCATGAGGACTACCAGGAGATCCAGGGTGTGAAACATCCGTTCTCCGACGCGGCCGAGGCGATGGCGGCGCTGGCCGCGCGCCAGGCGCGCGACATCGCCGGCGGTGGAGGGCAGGGCGCATGAGCGGCACCCCCATGACCACCCTGGGCGAGCTGGCCAGCCTGCTGCCCGATGCGCAGCTGGTGGGCGATGCCGCCACGCCGGTGCACCGCGTGCACAGCGACACTCGCACGCTGCTGGCGGGCGACTTCTTCGTCGCGCTGCGCGGCGAGCGCTTCGACGCGCACGACTTCCTGCCGCAGGCGCGGCAGGCCGGCGCCGTGGCCGCGCTGGCCGAGCACGGCCTGCAGGCCGCCGGCCTGCCCGGGCTGCAGGTGCCCGACGTGCAGCGCGCGCTGGAATTCCTGGCCGCGGCCTGGCGCCGCAAGCACGACCTGCCGCTGATCGCCGTCACCGGCAGCAACGGCAAGACCACGGTCACGCAGATGATCGCGGCCATCCTGCGTGCCTGGCTGGGCGACGATGCGCTGGCCACCGAAGGCAACTACAACAACCACATCGGCGTGCCGCTGACCCTGCTGCGCCTGCGCCAGAACCCCCAGCGCTGGCACCGCGCCGGCGTGGTGGAACTGGGCATGAACCACCCGGGCGAGATCGCGCTGCTGGCGCGCATCGCCGCGCCCACGGTGGCGCTGGTCAACAACGCCCAGCGTGAGCACCAGGAATTCATGGCCACGGTGGAAGCCGTGGCGCGCGAGAACGGCAGCGCCATCGAGGCCCTGGGCCCCACCGGCGTGGCCGTGTTCCCGGCCGACGACGCCCATGCGCCGCTGTGGCTGGCGCTGGCCGGCAGCCGGCCGCACCTCACCTTCGCGCGCCAGGGCCACGCCGACGTCACCTGTGAAGCGCTGTGGATGGGCACGCACTGGGCCCTGACGCTGCACACCCCGGCCGGCCCCGCCAGCCTGACGCTGCCCGTGGCCGGCGAGCACAACGTGCGCAATGCGCTGGCCGCCGCTGCCTGTGCGCTGGCCGCCGGTGCGCCGCTGGACGCCATCGTGCAGGGGCTGCAGGGCTTTGCGCCGGTCAAGGGCCGCTCGCAGCTCAAGCAGGCGGTGCACCGCGGCCAGCCGCTGGTGCTGATCGACGACACCTACAACGCCAACCCCGACTCCATGCGCGCCGCCATCGACGTGCTGGCCACGCTGGCCGCGCCGCGTGCGCTGCTGATGGGCGACATGGGCGAGGTGGGCGACCGCGGTCCCGAGTTCCATGCCGAAGTGGGCGCCCATGCGCAGGCCCAGGGCATCGAGCTGCTGTGGGCCGCCGGTGCCGCCAGTGTGGAGGCGGCCAAGGCCCATGCCAACGCCCGCCACTTCGACACCGTGGACGCCATGATCGCCGCCCTGCCCGAGCTGCCTGCGCTGGGCGCGGTGGCTGTCAAGGGCTCGCGCTTCATGCGCATGGAACGGGTGGTCGCCGCCCTGCAGAACGCCGGAGGCGCCCATGCTGCTTAGCCTGGCCCAATGGCTGCAAGGCCTGTACCCCGAAGAACTGGGCTTCCTGCGGGTGTTCCAGTACCTCACCTTCCGGGCGGTGCTGGCCGCGATGACCTCGCTGCTGATCGGCCTGGCCTTCGGGCCATGGGTGATCCGCCGCCTGACCGCGCTGAAGATCGGCCAGCCGATCCGCGGCTACGGCATGCAGACGCACCTGGCCAAGAGCGGCACGCCCACCATGGGCGGCGTGCTCATCCTCATCGGCATCGGCGTGTCCACGCTGCTGTGGTTCGACTGGAGCAACCGCTTCGTCTGGATCGTGATGCTGGTGACCTTCGGCTTCGGCGCCATCGGCTGGGCCGACGACTGGCGCAAGGTGGTGCAGAAGAACCCCGAGGGCATGGCCTCGCGCGAGAAGTACTTCTGGCAGTCGCTCATCGGCCTGGTGGCCGCGGTGTACCTGGCCTTCAGCGTGTCCGAGACCTCCAACCTGCGGGTGCTGGAGCTGTTCCTGCAGTGGGTGCAAAGCGGCTTCAGCGACCTGCCGCCCAATGCCGACCTGATGGTTCCGTTCTTCAAGACGGTGAGCTATCCGCTGGGCCTGTGGGGCTTCATCATCCTCACCTACCTGGTCATCGTGGGCAGCAGCAATGCCGTCAACCTGACCGACGGGCTCGATGGCCTGGCCATCATGCCGGTGGTGCTGGTGGGCTCGGCGCTGGGCGTGTTCTCGTACGTGGTGGGCAGCTCGGTGTACTCCAAGTACCTGCTGTTCCCCTACATCCCCGGCTCGGGCGAGCTGATGATCTTCTGCGCCGCGATGGCGGGCGCGGGCCTGGCCTTCCTGTGGTTCAACGCCCACCCGGCGCAGGTGTTCATGGGCGACGTGGGCGCGCTGGCGCTGGGCGGCGCGCTGGGCACCATCGCCGTCATCACCCGGCAGGAAATCGTGCTGGCCATCATGGGCGGCGTGTTCGTGGCCGAGGCGCTGTCGGTCATGGCCCAGGTCACCTGGTTCAAGTACACCAAGAAGCGGTATGGCGAAGGCCGGCGCATCCTGAAGATGGCGCCGCTGCACCACCACTTCGAGAAGAGCGGCTGGCGCGAGACGCAGGTCGTCGTGCGCTTCTGGATCATCACCATGCTGCTGTGCCTGATCGGCCTGGCCAGCCTGAAGCTGCGTTGACCATGGACCACCTGAACAACCGCCACCTGCTGGTGCTGGGCCTGGGTGAATCCGGCCTGGCCATGGTGCGCTGGTGCGCTTCGCACGGCGCGCATGTGCGGGTGTGGGACTCGCGCGAGGCGCCGCCGCAGGCCGCCACGCTGCGCGCCGAGCTGCCGCAGGTGCAGCTGACCACCGGCCCGTTGGAAGCCGCCACCGCGCTGCAGGGCGTGGAACTGGTGCTCAAGAGCCCGGGCCTGTCGCCGCTGGACGAGCGCATCCGCCCGCTGCTGGAAGAAGCCCGCGCTGCGGGCATTCCGGTGCAGGGTGAGCTGGACCTGTTCGCCCGCGCGCTGGCCGAGCTGAAGCAAAGCCGCGGCTATGCGCCGCAGGTGCTGGCCATCACCGGCACCAACGGCAAGACGACCACCACCGCGCTCACCGCGCTGCTGGTGGAGCGCTGCGACAAGCGCGTGGCCGTGGCCGGCAACATCGGCCCGACGATGCTGGACACCCTGGCCGCCGCGCTGGCGCAGGAGCCTGAGCCTGAGCCGGCGGACGAGGCTGAAGCCGCACCCGCAGTGGCCGCCGAAGCAACCGTCGAAGTCGACACGCCGGCCGCCACCGCGGAGCCCGCTGCTGCCGACGTGGCCACCGCCGAAGACGACGCCCCGGCCGCCGAGGCCGAACGCGACGTGCAGGCCGAAGCCGCCCCGCTGCCCGACGACGCGCCGCTGGTGCTGGCCCCGCCGCCGCCGGCCGCCCCGGTGTTCCAGGTGCTGCCCGAGGTCTGGGTGCTGGAGCTGTCCAGCTTCCAGCTCGATGGCGTGCGCGGCTTCGAGCCCAGCGCGGCCGCCATCCTCAACCTCAGCCAGGACCACCTGGACTGGCACGGCGACATGCGCGCTTATGGCCAGGCCAAGGCCCGCATCTGGGGCGAGCAGGCGCTGCTGGTGGTCAACCGCGACGACCCGGCCGTCGAAGGCCTGGTGCCCGCGCCGCTGCCCGAGGTGAATGCCGCCACCGGCAAGCCCTTCAAGGCGGCCAAGGGCAAGCAGCCACGCACCGTGGCCCGCAAGGCCGTGCGCTTCGGCCTCGATGCCCCGCGCGAGCCCGGCGACTTCGGCCTGGTGACCGAGAACGGCATCGCCTGGCTGGTGCGTGCGCTGGAAGCCGACCCCACCGAAAAGCGCCGCAAGGGTGAAGCGCCCGAGATCCACCTGCAGCGGCTGATGCCGGCCGATGCGCTGCGCATCCGTGGCCGCCACAACGCCGCCAATGCGCTGGCCGCGCTGGCGCTGGCCTCGGCCATCGGCTGCCCGCTGGCGCCGATGCTGCACGGCCTGCGCGAGTACCGCGGCGAGCCGCACCGCGTGGAGTTCGTCGCCACCGTCCACGGCGTGGAAGCTTTCGACGACAGCAAGGGCACCAACGTGGGCGCCACCGTGGCCGCGCTGCTGGGCCTGGGGGCCGACAAGGCGCCCGGCAAGCTGGTGGCCATCCTGGGGGGCGACGGCAAGGGCCAGGACTTCCGGCCGCTGGCCGCGCCGCTGGCCCGCCATGGCCGCGCGGTGGCGCTGATCGGCCGTGATGCGCAGCGCATCGCCGATGCGCTGGCCGAAGAAGCCGAGCGCAGCGGCCTGCCGCTGGGCGAGCTGCCGCTGCGCCACCACGACACGCTGCCCCAGGCCGTGGCCTGGAGCTTCGAGCAGGCCCAGGCCGGCGATGCGGTGCTGCTCAGCCCCGCCTGCGCCAGCCTGGACATGTTCCGCAACTACGCCCACCGCGCCGAGGTCTTCGTGCAGGCGGTGCAGGCCCTGGCGGCCGAACACGGGGAGCACGTCTGATGGCTGCCGCCGACCACATGACTTCCACCCTGGGCGGCCTGCGCAGCCGGCTCGCGCAGCTGCGCCTGCCCTTCGGCCGCAAGCCCGAGGACGACGGCAGCCACCGCGTGCCGGTGCGCGACTGGGTGCCCAGCTCGTCGCGGCCCACCGCGGTGCAGGGCATCGACCAGGCGCTGATCTGGGTGGTGGTGGCCCTGCTGGCCCTGGGCCTGGTGATGGTGTATTCGGCCTCGGTGGCGCTGCCGGACAACCCGCGCTTTGCGCGTTATGCGTCCACGCACTTCCTCACCCGGCACATCATCTCCATCTTCCTGGCTTTCGTGGTGGCCGTGCTGGTGCTGCAGATTCCGCTCAGCGACTGGGAGAAGTGGGCGCCCTGGATCTTCGTGGCGGCCCTGGTGCTGCTGGTGGCGGTGCTGATTCCCGGCGTGGGCAAGGGCGTCAACGGTGCGCGGCGCTGGATTCCGCTGGGCATCATGAACTTCCAGCCCAGCGAGCTGGCCAAGCTGGGCATCGCGATGTACGCGGCCAGCTACATGGTGCGCAAGATGGATGCGCGGGAGAACTTCTTCCGCGCCGTCACGCCGATGGCGGTGGCGCTGGCCGTGGTGGGCATCCTGCTGCTGGCCGAGCCCGACATGGGCGCCTTCATGGTCATCGCCGCGGTGGCGCTGGGCATCCTGTTCCTGGGCGGCGTCAACGGCCGCATGTTCTTCCTCAGCGTGGCGGTGCTGGTGGGCGCCTTCGTGCTGATGATCGTGTTCAGCGAGTTCCGGCGCCAGCGCATCTTCGCCTACCTGGACCCCTGGAACCCCGACTATGCGCAGGGCAAGGCCTACCAGCTCACCCATTCGCTGATCGCCTTCGGCCGCGGCGAGCTGTTCGGCCAGGGGCTGGGCGGCAGCCTGGAAAAGCTGCACTACCTGCCCGAGGCTCACACCGACTTTTTGCTGGCGGTGGTGGGCGAAGAGCTGGGCCTGGTGGGCGTGCTGTGCGTGGTGGCCGCGTTCTTCTGGCTCACCCGCCGCATCTTCCACATCGGCCGCCAGGCCATCGCGCTGGACCGCGTGTTCGCCGGCCTGATGGTGCAGGGCATCGGCATCTGGATGGGCGGCCAGTCCTTCATCAACATGGGCGTGAACCTGGGCCTGCTGCCCACCAAGGGCCTGACGCTGCCGCTGATGAGCTATGGCGGCTCGGCCATCGTGATGAACCTGGTGGCGCTGGCCATCGTGCTGCGCACCGACATGGAAAACCGCGCACTGATGCGAGGGGGCCGACCATGAGTGCCGCCGCTCGGCCGCTCCGGAGGCGGCACTCCGTCCCTCTCGGAGGGATCCCGCGCAGCGGGAGGGTGCTCCAATGACTCATCTGGTCATCATGGCCGCCGGCACCGGCGGTCACATCATCCCCGGCATCGCGGTCGCACGCGAGATGCAGGCCCGCGGCTGGACCGTGAGCTGGATGGGCACGCCCGCCGGCATGGAGAACACGCTGGTGCCCGCCGCCGGCATCACCATCGACCGGCTGGGCTTTGCCGGCCTGCGCGGCAAGGGCGCAGTGCATGCGGTCAAGGGTGTCTTCAAGCTCATCGGCTCTTTCGCCGAGAGCTTGAGCATCCTGCGCCGCCGCAGTGCCGATGCGGTGCTGGGCATGGGCGGCTACGTCTGCTTCCCGGGTGGGCTGGTGGCCGGCCTGATGCGCAAGCCGCTGGTGCTGGTCAATGCCGATGCGGCGCTGCTGCTGTCCAACAAGGGCCTGCTGCCCTTCGCCGACCGCGTGGCCTTCGGCTTCGACGGCGCCGATGCGGCCCGCACCCGCCGTTCGGTGGTCACCGGCAACCCGGTGCGCGCCGAGATCGAGGCGCTGCCGGTGCCCGCGCAGCGCTTTGCCGGCCGCAGCGGCCCGCTGCGCGTGCTGGTGCTGGGCGGCAGCCTGGGCGCCCGCGTGCTCAACCAGGCGTTGCCGGCGGCGCTGGCGCTGATCGAGGCCGACCAGCGGCCGGTGGTCATCCACCAGACCGGCGCGGCGCATGTGGAATCGGTGCGCGCGGCTTATGCCGAGGCGCGGGTGCAGGCCGAGGTGCTGCCCTTCATTGAGGACATGTCGCGCCGGTTGGCCGAGTGCGACCTGGTGGTGTGCCGCGCCGGTGCGGTGACGGTGAGCGAGCTGTGCGCCGCCGGCGTGCCCAGCGTGCTGGTGCCGCTGATCGTCAGCACCACCTCGCACCAGCGCGACAACGCGATGTTCATGGCGCAGCACGGCGCGGCCCAGCACCTGCCGCAGGCCGAGCTGACGCCCCAGAAGCTGGCCGAGCTGTTCCAGGCCACCGACCGCACGGCCCTGCTGGCCATGGCAGAAAAAGCCCACACCCTGGCGCGCCCCCGGGCCGCCGCGCGTGTGGCAGACGAGATAGAGAGGCTGATCAAGCCATGAAACACGCGGTCAAGCACATTCATTTTGTTGGTATTGGCGGGTCCGGCATGAGCGGGATCGCCGAGGTGCTGCACAACCTGGGCTACACCGTCTCCGGCTCCGACCAGAACGACAGCGCCGTGGTGCGCCGGCTGGCGGCACTGGGCATCCGTGTGGCCGTGGGCCACGACGCGGCCAACATCGCCGGCGCCGAGGCCGTGGTCATCAGCACCGCGGTGCAGGGCAGCAACCCCGAGGTCATCGCCGCCCGCACCCACCGCGTGCCGGTGGTGCCGCGTGCGGTGATGCTGGCCGAGCTGATGCGCCTGCGCAAAGGCATTGCCATCGCAGGCACCCACGGCAAGACCACCACCACCTCGCTGGTTACCAGCGTGCTGGCCGAGGCCGGCATCGACCCCACCTTCGTGATCGGTGGCCGCCTCAACAGCGCCGGCGCCAACTCGCGTCTGGGCTCGGGCGAGTACATCGTGGTGGAGGCCGACGAGTCGGACGCCTCCTTCCTCAACCTGTCGCCCATCCTGTCGGTCATCACCAACATCGATGCCGACCACATGGACACCTACGGCCACGACTTCGCCAAGCTGAAGACGGCCTTCGTCGACTTCCTGCACCGCATGCCCTTCTACGGCGCGGCCATCGTCTGCGCCGACGACCCGGGCGTGCGCTCGGTCATCCCGATGGTCTCGCGCCCGGTGGTCACCTACGGCTTCCAGGAAGACGTGCAGATCCGCGCGGTGAACGTGCAGGCGCTGCCCGGCGGCCAGATGCGCTTTACCGCGCAGCGCCGCAACGGCGTGCGCATGCCCGACCTGGACATCACCCTCAACCTGCCCGGCGAGCACAACGTGCGCAATGCGCTGGCCGCGGTGGCCGTGGCCACCGAGCTGGAGCTGCCCGACGAGCCCATCGTGCGCGCACTGGCGGCCTTCGGTGGCGTGGGCCGGCGCTTCCAGCGCTACGGCGAGCTGCCGGCGGCGGAAGGCGGTGAGTTCACGCTGATCGACGACTACGGCCACCACCCGGTGGAAATGGCCGCGGTGGTGGCGGCCGCGCGCGGCGCCTTCCCGGGCCGCCGGCTGGTGCTGGCTTTCCAGCCGCACCGCTACACCCGCACCCGCGACTGCTTCGAAGACTTCGTCAAGGTGCTGGGCACCGCCGACGCCGTGCTGCTGACCGAGGTGTATGCCGCGGGTGAAGCACCCATCGTGGCCGCCGACGGCCGCGCGCTGGCGCGCGCGCTGCGCGTGGCCGGCCAGGTCGACCCGGTGTTCGTGGACGACATCAACGAACTGCCCGCCACCATCGCCAAGCAGGCGCGTGGCGGCGACGTGGTGATCGCGATGGGCGCCGGCAGCATCGGCGCGGTGCCGGCCAAGGTGGTCGACCTGCTGGGGGTGCCGGCATGAGCAGCGACATGAAGATCGACGCCAAGGCCCTGGGCAAGACCGCGGTGCTGATGGGCGGCAGCTCGGCCGAGCGCGAGGTGTCGCTGATGTCGGGCACCGGCGTGCTGAATGCGCTGAAGAGCCAGGGCGTGGACGCCTATGCCTTCGACCCCGCGCAGCGCGAGCTGGCGGCGCTCAAGCACGAAGGCTTTGAGCGTGTGTTCATCGCGCTGCACGGCCGCCATGGCGAAGACGGCACGGTGCAGGGCGCGCTGGAGCTACTGGGCATTCCGTACACCGGCTCGGGCGTCATGGCCTCGGCGGTGGCGATGGACAAGGTGATGACCAAGCGCATCTGGCTGGCCGAAGGCCTGCCCACGCCGCGCTACGCCTGCCTGACGCCGGGCGAGCAGACGCGCGAGCGCATCCGCACCGTGCCCGACGACCTCGGCCTGCCGCTGATCGTCAAGCCGCCGCACGAAGGCTCGTCCATCGGCGTGACCAAGGTGCAGGGCTATTCGCAGATGCAGGAAGCGGTGCAGCTGGCCGCCGGCTACGACCCCGAAGTGCTGTGCGAAGAGTTCATCGAGGGCGAAGAAGTCACCTGCCCGGTGCTGGGCGAAGGCGTCGGCGCGCAGGCGCTGCCGGTCATCCGCATCGTGGCGCCCGAAGGCGCTTACGACTACCAGAACAAGTACTTCACCGACGACGTGCACTACCTGGTGCCCAGCGGCCTGCCCGAGGCCGAGGAGCGCGAGATCCAGCGCATCGTGGTGCAGGCCTACCGCACGCTGGGCTGCCGCGGCTGGGGCCGTGCCGACCTGATGGTGCGCGCCAGCGACCGCAAGCCCTTCCTGCTGGAGATGAACACCTCCCCCGGCATGACCGGCCACTCGCTGGTGCCGATGTCGGCACGTGCGGCCGGCATCAGCTACGAGCAGCTGTGCCTGCACCTGCTGGCCGGTGCCCGGCTGGATTCCACCCGCCCGACTTCGGATGCGTGAACGCATGAACATGGCCCTGCCCAACGACGTGCGGCTGACCAACGCGGTGGCCAACACCGTGTTCGTGCTCGCGGCGCTGGTGCTGGCCGCGGCGGCGGTGGCCTGGGTGGCCCGGCTGCCGGTGTTCGCGCTGCGCGGCATCGTGGTCGATGGCGAGATGAGCCGCAGCAGCGTGGCCGCCATCCGCGCCAATGCCGCGCCGCAGCTGCAGGGCAACTTCTTCACCATCAACCTGGCCGCCGCACGCGCGGCCTTCGAGACGGTGCCCTGGGTGCGCCAGGCCATCGTGCGCCGGGTGTGGCCCAACCGGCTGGCCGTCACGCTCACCGAGCACCAGGCCGCCGCCTACTGGGAAGACGACAACGGCGACGAGCGCCTGGTCAACCTGCAGGGCGAGGTCTTCGAGGCCAACCTGGGTGACGTGGAGGAGGAGGGCCTGCCCACGTTGGCCGGCCCCGAAGGCAGCGCTGCGCAGATGCTGGCGCTTTACCGCCGGCTGCAGCCGGCGCTGGCGCCGCTGGAGGCCGAGGTCGAGACGCTGCGCCAGTCGCGCCGCGGCTCCTTCACCGCCGAGCTGGACAACGGCGCCACCATCGAGATCGGCCGCGGCACCGACGACGTGCTGGTGCAGCGCACCGAACGCTTCGTGCGCACGCTGCCGCAGGTGATGGCCCAGTACCCGGGCCGGGCGCTGCAGTACGCCGATCTTCGGCACAACGATGCCTATGCGCTGCGCATCCAGGGCGTGAGCACGCTGCTGACCCCGCCCCCGCCGGTGCGAAACAAGCCTGCGCCGCGTCCCGCGGCCGCACGGCAACGCTAAAGACATCAGGACACACAGATGGCCAAGGAATACAAGGATCTCGTCGTCGGGCTCGACATCGGCACCGCCAAGGTGATGGCCGTGGTGGCCGAGGTGCTGCCCAGCGGTGAACTGCGCGTGGCAGGCCTGGGGGTGGCCTCGTCGCACGGCCTCAAGCGCGGCGTGGTGGTCAACATCGACGCCACGGTGCAAAGCATCCAGCAGGCCTTGAAGGAGGCCGAGATGATGGCCGACTGCAAGATCACCAGCGTGTACACCGGCATCACCGGCAGCCACATCCGGGGGCAGAACTCCACCGGCATGGTGATCGTGCGCGACAAGGAAGTGACGCCGGTGGACGTGACCCGGGTGGTGGAGACGGCCAAGGCCATCAACATCCCCAACGACCAGCGGCTGCTCCTGGTGGAGCCGCAGGAATTCGTGATCGACGGCCATGAGGTCAAGGAGCCGATCGGCATGAGCGGCGGCCGCCTCGAGGTCAAGGTGCACATCGCCACCGGCGCGCAGAGCGCGGCCGAGAACATCATCAAGTGCGTGCGCCGCTGCGGCCTGGAAGTGAACCTGCTGGTGCTCAACCCCAGCGCTTCCAGCCATGCGGTGCTGACCGAGGACGAGAAGGACCTGGGCGTGGCGCTGGTGGACATCGGCGCCGGCACCACCGACGTGGCCATCTTCACCGACGGTGCCATCCGCCACACGGCGGTGATCCCGATCGCGGGCGATCTGATCACCAGCGACATCGCGATGGCGCTGCGCACGCCCACCAAGGACGCGGAAGAGATCAAGGTCGAGTACGGCGTGGCCAAGCAGCTGCTGGCCGACCCGAGCGAGAACCTGGAAGTGCCGGGCCTGGGCGACCGGGCGCCGCGCATGTTGTCCAGACAAGCGCTGTCGGGCGTCATCGAGCCGCGCGTCGAAGAGATCTTCTCGCTGGTGCACCAGGTCATCCGCGACAGCGGCTACGAAGAGCTGCTGTCCAGCGGCATCGTCATCACCGGCGGCTCGGCGGTGATGCCGGGCATGGTGGAACTGGGCGAAGACATTTTCCTGAAGCCGGTGCGCAAGGGCCTGCCCACGTACAGCGGAGCGCTGCACGACATGGTGGCCAACCCGCGCTCGGCGACGGTGATGGGGTTGTTGGAGGAAGCGCGGCTGGGGCGTGCGCGGGGCCACAAGGCGGCTGCACAGGCCGGCTCGGTGGAGACGCTGTTCGGCCGCGTCAAGGACTGGTTTTTTGGGGTGTTTTAGTAGAAGAAGCCCGTTTGAGGCTTCGCACAGGTAGGGCGCCACGAGCGCTGATATGAATCAACGGCAACTGCTAGGCAAGGAGTCAACAATGGCCATCGAAATGATCGAAGAATTCGACCAAGGCACTCAAATTCGCGTGATCGGCGTCGGTGGCGGCGGCGGCAACGCTGTCGATCACATGATCGCCAAGGGCGTTCAGGGCGTGGACTTCGTCTGCGCCAACACGGACGCGCAGGCGCTCAGCCGCAGCAGCGCGAACAGCGTCATCCAGCTGGGCACCACCGGCCTGGGCGCTGGTGCCAAGCCGGCTGCCGGCAAGGCCGCGGCCGAAGAAGCGGTGGACCGCATCCGTGCCGCCATCGATGGCGCGCACATGCTGTTCATCACCGCCGGCATGGGCGGCGGCACCGGCACCGGCGCCGCGCCGGTGATCGCGCGCGTGGCCAAGGAGATGGGCATCCTGACCGTGGGCGTGGTGACCAAGCCCTTCGAGTTCGAAGGCAACCGCCGCCTGAAGGCCGCCGACGAAGGCATCGCCGAGCTGGAAGCCAACGTCGACTCGCTGATCGTGGTGCTGAACGAGAAGCTGCTGGAAGTGCTGGGCGACGACATCACCCAGGAAGAAGCCTTCGCCCATGCCAACGATGTGCTGCGCAACGCCGTGGGCGGCATCAGCGACATCATCCATGTGCCGGGCCTGGTGAACGTCGACTTCGAAGACGTCAAGACCGTGATGAGCGAGCCGGGCAAGGCCATGATGGGCACCGCCCAGGCCGGCGGCCCCGACCGCGCCACCAAGGCCGCCGAGCAGGCCGTGGCCTGCCCGCTGCTGGAAGGCATCGACCTGTCGGGCGCCAAGGGCGTGCTGGTGCTGATTGCCGCGAGCAAGAACACCTTCAAGCTGGCCGAAAGCCGCAACGCGATGAACACCATCCGCCGCTATGCCGCGGAAGATGCGCACGTGATCTACGGCACCGCCTACGACGACAGCCTGGGCGACCAGCTGCGCGTGACGGTGATCGCCACCGGCCTGTCGCCGGCCCGCCGCCAGCAGGCCCCGATCAGCGTGGTGCACAGCGCGCCCGTGCTGCGCACCGGCACCGACAACCTGCCCATCCTCAACAACGTGGCCCAGCCCATGAGCGTGGGCGGCCTGGGCGGCGCGCCGATGCAGCACGACTACAGCCAGCTGAGCACCCCCAGCGTGTGGCGCAATGGCCGCACGCAGGCCGCCGCCAAGGTGGACGCGCTGGCCAGCAACGGCATGGACGAGATCGAGATCCCGGCGTTCCTGCGCAAGCAGGCGGATTGAACGGGGCACCCGGTCCCGCGGGTACGCGGGACCACCCGCCGGGCGGGTTGCCGCGGCCGCCGGCATGAGGCACCCGGTCCCGCGGGTACGCGGGCCCACCCGCCGAGCGGGTTGCCGCGGCCGCCTTCGGAGCGGCCGGGCGGTGGCCGCGGGGTGGTCTGTCGTCGTTCAAAATGTGGCTTGATGCCGCCACCCCGGTGGCACACGAGAACATGACATGAGCGACTACGGTTTCACCACCCGCACCGTGCATGCGGCCCAGGACGCTGGCGCCGAGCATGGGGCGGTGCATATGCCGATCCACACCTCGGTGCAGTACGGCTTCCAGAAAGTGGAAGACCTGATCGGTGTGTTCCAGGGCCGCATCAAGGGCGGCTTCAACTACGCCCGCCAGGGCACGCCCACCACTGCTGCGCTGGAAGCGCTGATCACCCGCATGGAAGGCGGCGTGGGCAGCGTGAGCTTTGCCACCGGCATGGCGGCCATCACCGCCACCTTCCTGACGCTGCTGCGCGCCGGGGACCATGTGGTGTCCAGCAAGTTCGTCTTCGGCAACACCAACAGCCTGCTCGGCACGCTGGCCGACCTGGGCATCCAGAGCACCAAGGTCGACACCGGCAGCGTGGCCCACGTGGAAGCGGCGCTGCAGCCCAACACGCGCCTGGTGTTCGTCGAGACGATCTCCAACCCCGGCACCCGCATCCCCGATCTGGCAGCCATCGGCCAGCTGTGCCGTGAGCGCGGCATCGTGTACGTGGTGGACAACACCGTCACCTCGCCCTACCTGTTCCAGCCCAAGAGCGTGGGCGCCAGCCTGGTGATCAATGCGCTCACCAAGTCCATCGCCGGCCATGGCGATGCGCTGGGCGGCACGGTCACCGACACGGGCCTGTTCGACTGGCAGGGCTACCCCAACATCTTCGCCAGCTACCGCAGCGGCGACGCCAGACAGTGGGGCCTGACGCAGATCCGCAAGAAGGGCCTGCGCGACATGGGCGGCGCGCTGTCGTCCGACCATGCGCACCGCATCCTGGTGGGGGCCGAGACGCTGGAGCTGCGCTGCGACCGCACCAGCGCCACCGCGCTGGCGCTGGCCCGCTGGCTGCAGGCGCATCCGGCCGTCGCCCAGGTGCACTACCCGATGCTGGAAAACCATCCGCAGCATGCGGCGGCCAGGCGCTACTTCAAGTCGGGCTCGTGGCTGCTGAGCTTCGAGCTGGCCGACCCGCAGCGTCTGGTGCCGGTGATCGACAAGCTGCGCCTGCCCGTCAGCGCCACCGGCCTGGCCGACACCCGCAGCCTGATCATCCCGGTGGCGCCCACCATCTTCTGGGAAGCCGGCGCCGCCGTGCGCGCCGACATGGGCATCGCCGACGGCATGATCCGCCTGTCGGTGGGCCTGGAAGACGAGCGCGACCTGATCGCCGACTTCGAGCAGGCGCTGGCCTGAACTAGCGCCGCGGCAGCCGGCGCCGCGCCAGCAGCGCCACCGCGGCCAGGCCGCCCAACATCAGCGCATAGGTGGCGGGCTCGGGCACCGGCGGCGTGAACCCGCCGCCGTTGTTGCCGAAGTCCCAATTGGTGTTCTGCGCATCGGCCGTGGCCGAGTTGAAGACGTGGCCGTACAACGAGTCCAGCGTGCCCAGGCCTTGCTGCATGGCGCCGGTTTGCAGCGTGCTGGCGAACGGGATCTCGATCGACGAGATCTGCCCGGTGTGCGAGAAGTCGGCCGTGCCGTTGTCGTAGACGCTGGTCCACTGATCGAGCGAGAGCGAGAACGGCGTGCCGTACTGGAACAGCAGCTTCTTGTAGACGGTCTGGCTGCCGGTCCAGGGCTGCGACCAAGCGGTGTCGCTGGCCGTGACCTGGAAGGAACTCTCGAAATTGACGTCGCTCGAGTCGGTGAACTGGGCAGAGGCATACAGCGAGGTGTAGGCACTGCCCAGTTCGGTGTTCGCGAAGCTGCCCTCGAGCGTGATGCCGACCAGCAGCGCGCCGTAGCTGCCGGCCGGGCGCGTCGAAGAGGTGATCAGGTACTGCTCGCTGACATGGGCGCTGGCGTAGCCGAACAGGCGGGCATTGGGCGAGCCCGGCACTGCGACGCCGTTGATGTCGGTGCTGCGCACCGTCATCTGGGTGTGCAGGCCGCCGGGCGTGGCCGATGCGATGCCGTTGAAGGCAAAGCCGTACTGCCCGCCGCTGGTCACCAGGTCATACAGCGGGTCGGCCCCTGCGGGCGAGGCATTGGTCTGGATGTCGACCTGCGTCGTCACCGGCGCCAGCGTGCCGGTGGTGTAGTCCCAGGACCTGTACTGTCGACCGAGGTCGAAGTTGGCCGTGAAGTCGCCCAGCGCGGGACTGGACGTATCGATGTAGACGCTGCCGTAGGTGTTGTTGTAGGCCCAGTAGTCGAGCGGCGGCGTCGAGACGACGGCCGATGCCGGGGCCTGCAGCGCCAGCAAGGCCAGGGCGGTGAAGGGGGAGAGGGCAGTGCGTCGGTTGGGCGAGGTCATCGGGGGCTCCTCCAGAGGTGTTGACCCGCCGCATTGCAGCCGTGCCGCGCGCGGCCGGCATCCTCACGCTGTAGGAGCTGCGCGCCGATGTCGCGCAAGACCCCGGCGAGTCCGGTACCGCCCCACATCCCCGACAATCGCGCCATGCTGCGCCAACGTACCCTCCAGTCCATCACCCGCGCCGTGGGCGTGGGCGTGCACAGCGGCCGCAAGGTCGAGCTGACGTTGCGGCCGGCGCCGGCCGATCACGGCATCGTGTTCCGCCGCATCGACCTGCCGCAGCCGGTGGACATTCCGGTGTCGGCCGAGGCGGTGAGCGACACCCGCATGGCCTCCACCATCTCGGCCGGCGGCGACCCCGGCGCGCCCAAGGTGCAGACCGTGGAGCACCTGATGTCCGCCTGCTGCGGCCTGGGGCTGGACAACCTCATCATCGACATCACCGCCGACGAGGTGCCCATCCTCGACGGCTCGGCGGCCAGCTTCGTGTTCCTGCTGCAAAGCGCGGGCATCGTGATGCAGGACGCGCCCAAGCGCTTCATCCGCGTGCTCAAGCCAGTGGAGCTGCGCGAAGGCGAGGGCGCCGCGCTGAAGTGGGCGCGGCTGGAGCCGCACCACGGCTACCGCCTCACCTTCGAGATCGAGTTCAACCACCCGGCGGTGGACGCCACCGGCCAGCGCGTGACCTTCGAGATGGGCAGCGGCCAGTACAAGCGCGAGATCGCGCGGGCCCGCACCATCGGCTTCGCGAAGGACGTGGACGTGATGCGCTCGCGCGGCCTCACGCTGGGCGGCAACATGGACAATGCCATCGTCTTCGGCGACCGTGAGCTGCTCAATGCCGACGGCCTGCGCTACGACGACGAGATCGCCAAGCACAAGATCCTGGACGCCATCGGCGACCTGTACATGGCGGGCAAGCCGATGCTGGCCAGCTACACGTCGTTCAAGGGTGGCCATGCGCTCAACAACAAGCTGCTGCGCAAGCTGATGGCCGACACCAGCGCCTGGGAGATCGTCACCTTCAGCGACGAGAAGCAGGCCCCGGCCGGCTTTGCCGAGCTGGCCCCGGCCTGGTAGCGCGAATGGCCTGACGCACGATGGCGTTCTTCCGGGTGTTGATCGGACTGCTGGCCCTGGCCAGCGTCGTCTGCTTCGTGCTGTATGCCACCAGCCGCGACCCGCGCTGGCGGCAGCGCGGCTGGTTGATCATGAAATGGACCTTGATCGCGTCGCTCGGCTTCTTCGCGGTGCTGATCGCCGAGCGCCTGATCTTCCCGCCCGGGGTGCCGGCACCGCCGGTCACCCCCTGAAACTCAGTCCTGGCTGGCCACCGAGCGGTAGGCCAGCGCGCCGATGATGGCGCCGACGATGGGCGCCACCCAGAACAGCCACAGCTGCTCGATGGCCCAGCCGCCGACGAACACCGCCACGCCGGTGGAGCGGGCCGGGTTCACCGAGGTGTTGGTCACCGGGATGCTGATCAGGTGGATCAGCGTCAGGCACAGGCCGATGGCGATCGGCGCGAAGCCGGCCGGCGCGCGGCTGTCGGTGGCGCCCATGATCACGAACAGGAAGAAGGCGGTCAGCACCACCTCGCACACCAGCGCCGCCATCAGCGTGTACTGGCCGGGCGAGTGTGCGCCGTAGCCGTTGGAGGCAAAGCCGCCCAGCTCGAAGCCCGGCTTGCCGCTGGCGATCAGGTACAGCACGCCACCGGCGGCCACCGCACCGGCCACCTGGGCCACGATGTAGGGCACCAGGCGGCCGGTGTCGAAGCGCCCACCCACCCACAGCCCGATGGACACGGCCGGGTTGAGGTGGCAGCCCGAGATGTGGCCGATGGCGTAAGCCATGGTCAGCACCGTCAGGCCGAAGGCCAGCGACACGCCGTGCAGGCCGATGCCCACTTCAGGAAATGCCGCGGCCAACACGGCGCTGCCGCAGCCGCCCAATACCAGCCAGAAGGTGCCGAAGAATTCGGCGATGGTGGGTTTCATGTGATCACTCCTCGTTGTCTTGAAATGCCTGTGCGGACCCCACCGCAGTTACAGGTCGGGGCGCACTTTGACAGCACTGGCGCGATCTGATTGCCCAGAATCCCTAGCTTGTGAACTTCTGCCGTCTGCGGTGGCAGGCTGCGTCACGGATGCGACAGCCGGCGGCCGGGTTCCTCAGCTGGCGGGTCGGCCGGCCAGCGCGCACCATCGGGTGCATGCACAAGACCTCACGACGACAGTTCCACCGCTGCCTGCTGGGCGGCGCCGCGCTGCTGGGCGCACCGCTCGCCCGGGGCCAGGCGGCTGGCTGGCCCGCCAAACCCATCCGCATCGTGGTGCCGTATCCGCCGGGCGGCTTCACCGACGTCACCGCCCGCCTGATCGCGCAGAAGCTGCAGGAGCGGCTGGGCCAGACCGTGGTGGTGGACAACAAGGCCGGTGCCAACGGCATCATCGGCACCGACGCGGTGGCCAAGTCGCCGGCCGACGGCTACACCATGGGCGTGGTGATCGCCGCCTACGCGGCCAACACCACGCTGTACCCCAAGCTGCCCTACGACCCGCGCAAGGACCTGGCCGCGGTGTCGCTGATCGGCCTGTCGCCGCTGGTGGCGGCCGTCAACAACGACGCCCCCTTCAAGACCGCGGCCGAGCTGGTGGCCTATGCCAAGCGCAACCCGGGCAAGGTGAGCTTCGGCTCCAGCGGCAACGGCTCGGCCGCGCACCTGAGCACCGAGTACCTGAAGGCGCTGACCGGCAGCTACATGGTGCACATCCCCTACCGCGGCGCGGCGGCGGCGCTCACCGACCTGATGGGCGGGCAGATCCAGCTGTTCCTGGACGCAGCCTCGGGCCTGATCAACCCGGGCAAGAGCGGCAAGGTGCGGCTGATCGGCGTGGCCAGCGACAAGCGGCTGCCGGCGCTGCCCGAGGTGCCCACCTTCATCGAGCAGGGCGTGGCCGGCTTCACCGGCAGCACCTGGGCGGGCCTGCTGGCCCCGGCGGGCACCCCGCGCGAGGTGGTGCGCCGCGTCAGCGACGAGGTGGCCCGCATCGTGCGGCTGGACGACGTCAAGGCCCGGCTGGAGCAGATGGGCACCGTGCCCGTGGGCGGCACGCCGGAGGAATTCGAGCAGTTCATCGCCGCCGAAACCGCCAAGTGGGGCAAGGTGATCCGCGATGCGAAGGTGACGGTGGAGTGACTTATAGACCCCCTAGCTCGCTGCGCTCGCGTCCCCCCAAGGGGGATCTCAGTCCCTTGGGGCGGCCCGGCGGGACTGAGCCCGCCGCGGGTGGGTAGGCGAGGGGATGGGGGTCAGTAGACGCGGCCGCGGCGGTAGCTGGCGTGGGTCTTGCGCGCCAGCGTGGTGGCCTGGGCCAGCGCGGCCAGCGAGTGGCCGGCATGGGCCTGCGCAATGGCCAGGCCCAGCGCGTCGGCGGCGTCCTTGCCGGGCACGCCGGGCAGCGACAGCAGCCGCGACACCATGGCCTGCACCTGCTCCTTGCGGGCCGAGCCGGTGCCCACCACGGCCTTCTTCATCTGCAGCGCGGTGTGCTCGGCCACCGGCAGGCCGCGCGCCACCAGCGCCGCCAGCGCCGCGCCGCGCGCCTGGCCCAGCAGCAGCGTGCTCTGCGGGTTGACGTTGACGAACACGATCTCCACCGAAGCCTGGTCGGGCGTGTAGCGGGCGATCACCTCGGTCACCCCTTCGAAGATGATCTTCAGCCGCGCCGGCAGGTTGCCGCGGTCGGCCGACGCCGTCTTGATCGTGCCGCTGGCCACATACGCCAGCCGCGGCCCGTCGACGTCGATCACGCCGAAGCCGGTGGTCTGCAGGCCGGGGTCGATGCCTAAGATTCGAGTCAAAGGTGGAAGTACCAGCGCACGAAGTGGAAGAAAACCGGGGCGGCGAAGCACAAGGGTGCGACCCGGTCCAGCAGGCCCACGGCGCCGGTGACGGCGCTGCGGTTGCCCCAATGGTGCACCCCGGCGTCGCGCTTGAGGGCCTTCATCACGAATTCGCCGAAGGTGCCGCTGCCGGCCGCGATGAAGGCCATGGCCAGCGCCTGGCCTGCCTTGAAGGGCGTGGCCCAGTACAGCAGTGCACCCGCCAGCGCCGCCGCCAGCGCGCCCAGCGCCAAGGCCCGCATCGAGAAACTGCGGCTGATCAGCCGCGCCACCGGCCGGCGGCGCAGCCAGCGGCTGGCGCCTTCCTGCGCCAGCTGCGCGATGACCACCACGAACACCAGGAAGAACAGCAGGAAGGCGCCGCGCCCCTCGTAGTTGGGAAAGTCCAGCAGCAGCAGCGCCGGCGCATGGCTGAGGCCGTACACGCACACCACGATGCCCCACTGGATCTTGGCGTTGCGTTCCAGGAAGCGCTCGGGGTCGCCGGCCAGCGCGCTCACCACCGGCAGCGCAAAGAACACGTACACCGGGATGAACACGGTGAAGAGGTCGAAGTGCCGGGTGCCTACGATCAGGTACTGCAGTGGCAGCACCACGAAGAAGGCCAGGATCAGGCTGCGGTGGTCGCTGCGCCGGGTGTGCTGCAGCGTGATGAACTCGCGCAGCGCCAGGAACGAGACGATGCCGAACAGCAGCGTCGCGCCCAGCGCGCCCCATACCCAGGCCAGCCAGAACAGCACCGCGCCGGTCCACAGCGCGCGCAGGTCGCGCTTCAGGTGCCGGCCGGTGGCGCCGTTGGAGGCTTCGGGGTGGCGCAGCGACCAGCCGACCACCGCCGCGGTGGCCATCATCAGCAGGCCGAAGACGATGACGAAGAGCAGGGCGACCTGCTGGTCGACGCCCAGGTTGCGCAGCAGGGTCATGACACCGCCCGTGGGCGCAGCGCGATCACGGCGTCGCGGGCGCGGGCCAGGAAGGCGTTCTTGTCCTCGCCCAGCATCGGTGCCACCGGGGCGCCGAAGGTCACGGTGCACAGCACCGGCACCGGCACCACCTCGCCTTTGGGCATCACCCGCTGCACGTTGTCGATCCAGGTGGGGATGAGCTTGACCTCAGGAAAGCGCGTGGCCAGGTGGTAAAGGCCGCTCTTGAAGGCGGCCGGCTCTTCCTTCGCGCCGCGGGTGCCTTCCGGAAAGATCACCAGCGAGTCGCCCTGTTCCAGCGCGGCGACCAGCGGCTCCAGCGGGTCCTGGTCGTGGGTGCGCTGGCGGTCGACATAGACGGCGTGGAACACCTCGCGGGTGATCCAGTGCTTGAGCTTGCTGGCCGTCCAGTAGTCGCGCGCCGCGATCGGCCGCGTGCTGGCCCGCAGGTCCAGCGGCAGCGCGGCCCAGATCAGCACCCAGTCCAGGTGGCTCTGGTGGTTGGCGAAGTAGATGCGCTGCTCCGCCTTGGGCGGGCAGCCCTTCCAGTGCCCCTGCGCCCCCGTGACCAACCGGGCCACGAAGGCCAGCGTGAGGCCGGCCGCGTCGACTAGGAAGCTCATGGGGCCGGCGCCGGGCCGCTCCCAAGCGGCCCCGCTCCCCCTCGGGGGGGCGACGCCGAAGGCGTCTTGGGGGTGAACCATTCAGGGGCCGGCGCCGGGCCGCTCCCAAGCGGCCCCGCTCCCCCTCGGGGGGACGACGCCGAAGGCGTCTTGGGGGTGAACCATTCAGGGGCCGGCGCCGGGCCGCTCCCAAGCGGCCCCGCTCCCCCTCGGGGGGGCGACGCCGAAGGCGTCTTGGGGGTCATCAGTGTCGGAAGTGGCGGGTGCCGGTCAACACCATCGCGATGCCGCGCTCATCGGCCGCGGCGATCACCTCGTCGTCGCGCATGCTGCCGCCCGGCTGGATGACGCAGGTCGCACCGGCGTCGCACACCACGTCCAGGCCGTCGCGGAACGGGAAGAACGCGTCGCTGGCCACCGCGGTGCCCTGCAGCGTGAGGCCGGCATTGCCCGCCTTGATGGAGGCGATGCGGGCGGAGTCGATGCGGCTCATCTGGCCCGCGCCCACGCCCATGGTCATCCCGTCGGCGCAGAACACGATGGCATTGCTCTTGACGAACTTGGCCACCTTCCAGGCGAACAGCAGGTCTTCCATCTGTTGCGCGGTGGGCTGCTGCTTCGTCACGACGCGCAGATCGGCCGGCTGCACGTTCTTGGCATCGGCCGACTGCACCAGCAGGCCGCCGCCCACGCGCTTGAAGTCCAGCGTGTTCATCGCGTCGGCCAGCGGCACTTCCAGCAGGCGCACGTTCTGCTTGCCGGCAAACACCTCACGCGCCTCGGCGGTGATGGCCGGGGCGATCAGCACCTCGACGAACTGCTTGACCACCAGCTGCGCGGCCTGCGCGTCCAGCGGGCGGTTGAAGGCGATGATGCCGCCGAAAGCCGAGGTCGGGTCGGTCTTGAAGGCCTTGGCATACGCCTCGGCCGCGGAGGCCGCCACCGCCACGCCGCAGGGGTTGGCATGCTTGACGATGACGCAGGCGGGTGCGCTGAAGGTCTTCACGCATTCCCAGGCCGCGTCGGCATCGGCGATGTTGTTGTACGAGAGTTCCTTGCCCTGCAGCTGGTGCCAGCCGGCCAGCGTGCCGGGGGCCGGCTGCGCATCGCGGTAGAAGGCGGCGCTCTGGTGCGGGTTCTCGCCGTAGCGCATGTCCTGCACCTTGCTGAACTGCAGGCTCAGCACGGCCGGGTATTCGTGGCGCTGCGGCACCTGCGGCGTGGCCAGCTCCGAGCCGGCCTGCAGGCCGCTCAGGTAGTTGGCGATCATGCCGTCGTAGGCGGCGGTGTGCGCAAACACCTTCTTGGCCAGCATGAACTTGGTGGTGCGGTCCACGCTGCCGTCCTTCAGCTCGGCCAGCACGCGCGGGTAGTCGGCGGGGTCGATCACCACCGCCACGTCCTGCCAGTTCTTGGCCGCGGCGCGCAGCATCGCGGGGCCGCCGATGTCGATGTTCTCGATGGCGTCGTCCAGCGTGCAGCCGGCCTTGGCGGTGGCCTGCGCGAACGGGTAGAGGTTGATCACCAGCAGGTCGATGGTGTTGATGCCGTGCTCGGCCAGCGCCGCCATGTGGGCGGGCACATCGCGCCGGGCCAGCAGGCCGCCGTGGATGCGCGGATGCAGCGTCTTCACGCGGCCGTCCAGCATCTCGGGGAAGCCGGTGACTTCGGACACCTCGGTCACGGGCAGGCCCGATTCGGCCAGCAGCTTGGCGGTACCGCCGGTGGACAGCAGCTTGACGCCGGCAGCGTGCAGTTCGCGGGCGAACTCGACGATGCCGGTCTTGTCGGAGACGGAGAGCAGTGCGGTGGTCATGGCGCGGGCCTTACTTGATGAGCTTGTGTTCGAGCAGCTTTCGCCGGAGGGTGTTGCGGTTGATGCCGAGCCACTCGGCGGCCTTGCTCTGGTTGCCTTGTGCATGCGCCATCACCACGTCGAGCATGGGCTTCTCGACGGCGTTCAGGATCATCTCGTGCACCGAGTGCGGCTCCACGCCGCGCAGGTCGCGGAAATACTGCTCCAGGCTCTCGCGCACGCAGGCTTCGAGGTGTTTTTTCGTCATGTACGGAAAGGGAAAGGGATCAGGCCGACAAGGCCAGCAGGCTGTCGTTGGCGGGCAGCCGTTCATGCTGCTCGGCCAGGCGGTCGAACCATTCGGTCACCGCCTGCAGCTGCTGCTCGCAGTTGTCGATCAGGTTCATGCGGGCGCGGAACTCGGCGCCCCCCGGCAGGGCATGCACCGCCCAGCCGATGTGCTTGCGGGCGCTGCGCACGCCCGACTGTTCGCCATACAGGCCGTAGTGGTCGAGCAGGTGCGCCACCAGCCAGCCGCGCACGTCGGCCACGGGCGGCGGCGGCAGCAGGGTGCCGGTGGCCAGGTAGTGGGCGATCTCGCGGAAGATCCACGGCCGGCCCTGGGCGGCGCGGCCCACCATCAGTGCATCGGCGCCGGTGGCGGCCAGCACGGCCTTGGCCTTCTGCGGTGAGTCGATGTCGCCATTGGCCACCACCGGGATGCGCAGCGCGGCCTTGACGGCGGCGATGGTGTCGTACTCGGCCTGGCCGCTGTAGCCCTGCTCGCGGGTGCGGCCGTGCACCGTGACCATGGCCACGCCGGCAGCCTCGGCTGCACGGGCCATGGCCACCGCATTGCGCTCGGTGTCGCACCAGCCGGTGCGCATCTTCAGCGTGACGGGCACGCCCTGCGGCGCGCAGGCCTGCACCACCGCCTCGACGATGCGCAGCGCCAGCGGCTCGTTGCGCATCAGCGCCGAGCCAGCCCACACGTTGCACACCTTCTTGGCCGGGCAGCCCATGTTGATGTCGATGACCTGGGCGCCGCGGTCGATGTTGTAACGGGCGGCATCGGCCATCTCGGCCGGATCGACCCCCGCCACCTGCACCGCGATGGGGGCGCTTTCGCCGGTGTGGTCGGCGCGGCGCGAGGTTTTCAGGCTTTTCCACAGCTCGCGCTTGGAAGTGACCATCTCGCTGACCGCATAGCCCGCGCCCAGCCGCTTGCACAGCACGCGGAAGGGGCGGTCGGTGACCCCGGCCATCGGGGCGACGAAGAGCCGGTTCGGCAGCTCGATCGGGCCGATCTTCATGGGCGGGGGAGGGGGTGGTGCTGAAAAAGGAGGCAGGAGTATAGCGGCGCGGCCGCGCTCATCCGGGCGGTTGGCGGGGGTGTGGGCTCGTGATAATGCGGCCCGATGGAAAGCTGGTTGCAGGCCGCCATGGCCGCGGTGATGAATGCGCTGGCCCTGCCCGAAGTGGGCCTGGGCGCGGTGTTCCTGGTGTCGCTGGTGTCGGCCACGCTGCTGCCGCTGGGCTCGGAGCCGGCGGTGTTCGCGCTGGTTAAGCTCGACCCCACCATGTTCTGGCCCACGGTGCTGGTGGCCACGCTGGGCAACACGGCCGGCGGCGCCATCAGCTGGTGGATGGGCTATGGCGCCGAGCTGGCCTACGAGAAGGCCACCCACCACAGCGCCGACCACCGCGCGCTGCGCTGGCTGCAGCGCTTCGGCCCCAAGGCCTGCCTGCTGGCCTGGCTGCCGGTGGTGGGCGACCCGCTGTGCGCGGTGGCCGGCTGGCTGCGCCTGCCCTTCTGGCCCTGCGTGGGCTACATGGCGGTGGGCAAGTTCCTGCGCTATGTGACGATGACGGCCGGCCTGCTGTGGGTCTTTCCGGGCCGCTTCACCCCTTGATGCCCCCTCTCGATCGCACCGGAGCCACGATGAGCACCACCCCCTGCTACGACGAACTGGCCCGGCACTGCCTGCGCCTTCACCGCTTCGACCACCTGGCGGCCATCGGCGGCTGGGACCGTGCCGCCAAGATGCCGCCCAAGGGCAACGATGCCCGCAGCGCCGCGCTGGCCGAGCTGGCCGGCCTGATGCACCGGCTGCGCACCGACCCCAGCCTGCGCGAGCGGCTGGACCGCGCCGAGCAGGAGCCGCTGGACGAGTTGCAGCGCGCCAACCTGCGAGAGATCCGCCGCGACTGGTTCAATGCCAATGCGCTGCCCGAATCGCTGGTGCAGGCGCGGCAACTGGCCACCTCGCGCTGCGAGCATGCCTGGCGCCAGCAGCGCCCGGCCAACGACTGGGCCGGCTTCGTCGAGCACTTCCGCGAGGTGCTGCGCGTGGGCCGCGAGGAGGCGCGGCTGCTGAGCGAGCAGTCGGGCCTGTCGAAGTACGACGCGCTGATGGACCGCTACGAGCCCGGCATGACCTGCGCCACGGTGGACCGGGTGTTCGGCGAGGTGCGGCAGTGGCTGCCCGACCTGATCGCCCGCGCCACCGAGCGCCAGCGCAGCCGGCCACTGATCGAGCCGGTGGGCCCGTTCCCGGTGGCGCAGCAGCGTGCGCTGTGCGAGGCGGCGATGCGGCTGATGGGCTTCGACTTCAGCGCCGGCCGGCTGGACGTGAGCGCCCATCCCTTCTCGGGCGGCGTGCCCGAGGACGTGCGGCTGACCACCCGCTACAACACCGAGGAGTTCCTGATCAGCCTGATGGGCACCATCCACGAGACGGGCCATGGCCGCTACGAGCAGAACCTGCCGCGGGCGCTGCTGGGCCAGCCGGTGGCGCTGGCGCGCTCGATGGCCATCCATGAAAGCCAGTCGCTGAGCTTCGAGATGCAGCTGGGCCGCAGTCGCGCCTTCGTCGAGCAGCTGGCGCCGCTGGTGGCCGAGCACCTGGGCCCGCAGCCGGCCTTCGAGGCCGAGAACCTGTGGCGCCTGCTCACCCGCGTGGCGCCCGGCCGCATCCGTGTGGACGCGGACGAGGTGACCTACCCGGCCCATGTGATCCTGCGCTACGAGATCGAGCGGCCGTTGATCGAAGGCGAGATCGAGGCCGAGGACATCCCCGCGCTGTGGAACGCCAAGATGCAGGAACTGCTGGGCATCGACACCACCGGCGACTACGCCAACGGCCCGCTGCAGGACGTGCACTGGCCCGAGGCGCTGTTCGGCTACTTTCCCTGCTATTCGCTGGGTGCGATGTACGCGGCGCAGTGGTTCGCCGCGATGCGGCGCGCGGTGCCCGACACCGACACCCGCGTGGCCCAAGGCGATTTCACGCCAGTGTTCGGCTGGCTCGATCAGCACATCTGGCAGCAGGGCTCACGCTGGACCACCGACGAACTGGCGCTGCGGGCCAGCGGCGAGACGCTGAACCCGGCGCACTTCAAGGCGCACCTGGAGGCGCGCTACCTCGGTTGATTGGTGCCCCCAAGCTCGCTGCGCTCGCGCCCCCCCGAGGGGGAGCTCAGTCCCTTGGGGCGGCCCGGCGGGACTGAGGTCGGAGCAGTCGGAGGCCGTTGCCGACCACCAGCAGGCTGGCCCCCATGTCCGCAAACACCGCCATCCACATGGTGGCCTCGCCCATCACTGCCGCCACCAGGAAGGCGGCCTTGATGCCCAGGGCCAGCGTGATGTTCTGCCACAGCACCGCATGGGTGCGGCGCGACAGGCGCACCGTCTCGGCGATGCGCCGCAGGTCGTCGTTCATCACCACCACGTCGGCGGCCTCGGCCGCGATGTCGGTGCCGGCGCCGCCCATCGCGATGCCGATGTCGGCCGTGGCGAGCGCCGGCGCATCGTTGATGCCATCACCGGCCATGGCCGTGGGGCCATGGCGCTGCTGCAGCGCCTTCAGCTGCACCAGCTTGTCCTCGGGCAGCAGGTTGCCATGGGCCTGGCCGATGCCGGCTTCGCGTGCCACCGCCTGCACCGTGGCGTCGTTGTCGCCGCTCAGCATCACGGCCTGCAGGCCCAGCGCGCGCAGATCGGCCACGGCCTCGGCGGCATGCGGCTTGACCGTGTCGGCCACCGCGAACAGGGCCAGCGCCCGCTGCTCGTCGGCCAGCAGCGTGACGCTGCGGCCGGCGGTTTCGTGCTCGCGCAGCGCGGCTTCCAGCGCCGGGCTGCACAGGCCTCGCTCTTCCATCAGCCGGTGGTTGCCCAGCACATAGGCCCGGCCATCCACCTGGCCGGCGGTGCCGCGGCCGGTGAGGGCCTGGCTGCCGATGACCTCCGCGGGCGTGGCCTTCAGCCCCGCGGCGATGGCGCCCGAGACCGGGTGGCTCGAGGCCTGGGCCAGGCTGGCCGCGATGCGCTCGACCTCGGCCGCGGGCATCGCCACCCCCTCCAGCACCTGCCAGTGCACCAGCACCGGCTTGCCGTGGGTGATGGTGCCGGTCTTGTCGAAGGCCACGGCCTTGAGCTTGCGCGCTTCTTCCAGGAAGCTGCCGCCCTTGATCAGGATGCCGCGCCGCGCCGCCGCGGCCAGACCGCTGACCACGGTCACCGGCGTGCTGATGACCAGCGCGCAGGGGCAGGCGATGACCAGCAGCACCAGCGCCTTGTAGACGGCCTGCAGCCAGTCCCAGCCGGCCAGCCAGGGGCCCAGCAAGGCCACCGCCAGTGCGATGGCGAACACCAGCGGCGTGTACACCGCCGCAAAGCGGTCGACGAAGCGCTGCGTGGGCGCCCGCGCGCCCTGGGCCTGTTCCACCGCCTGGACGATGCGTGCCAGCGTGCTCTGGTCGTGCGGCTTGGTGACGCGCAGCTCCAGCGTGCCTGCCTGGTTGACGGTGCCGGCGAACAGCGGGTCGCCCTCGGCCTTGTCCACCGGCAGGCTTTCGCCGGTGACGGCTGACTGGTCGACTGCGCTGCGCCCGGCCACCACGCTGCCATCGAGCGCGATGCGCTCACCCGGCCGCACCCGCAGCACCGCGCCCACCGGCACCTGCGCGGCGGGTTGTTCCAGCCAACGGCCATCGGGCTGGCGCACCTGCGCCACGGCCGGCGACAGCGCCAGCAGCCCCTGCACCGCCTGCCGTGAGCGGTCGACGGCCTTGGCCTCGATGGCTTCGGCCAGCGCATACAGCGCCATCACCATCGCCGCCTCGGGCCATTGGCCGATGACGAAGGCGCCGGTCACGGCCACGGCCATCAGCGCATTGATGTTCAGGCGGCCATGGCGCAGCGCCTGCAGCCCCTTGGCGTAGGTGGACAGCCCGGCCAGGCCGATGGCGGCCGCCGCCACGGCCATGCCGGCCACCTGCCAGGGCAGCGTGTCGGGTGCCAGGAAATTCAGCAGCTCGGCGACCAGCGCCAGCACCAACCCGGCCACCAGCCGCGGCGTCTGGCTGGGCGGCGCGGCCACGGTGGCCTCGGCCTGCAGCAGCGTGGCGCTGTAGCCGGCGCGGCGGATGGCCTCGGCCGCGGCCTGCACCACTGGCGGCTCGGCTTCCACGGTCAGCGTGCGGCTGCCCAGGTGGAAGTGCAGCGCCTGGATGCCGGCCAGCGGCTCCAGCGCGCGGCGGATGTCGGCTTCTTCGGCGGCGCAGTCCATCTGCGGCACGTGCAGGCGCGTGCCGCGTCCACTGGCCGGCGGTGGCTCGGCGGGGCCATGATCGTGGGCGTGCCCGTGGTCATGGTCATGACCATGTGGATGCCCGTGATGATGGCCATGAGCGTGGCCGCAGCAGCCGCCAGCGGCGGTGGGCTGTGCAGGGTGGAGGGGAATGTGTCCGTGAGCCATGGCTGCATTGCAAACCCTGAAGCCGCTCCAGAGTCAAGCGGCTACAGTGGCGCCATCAGCAGCCTGGGAGCCCACATGCGCATCGGGGAACTGGCCAAGGCGGCCGGCATGGACGTGGACACCGTGCGCTTCTACGAGAAGTCGGGCCTGTTGCCCGCGCCAGCGCGCGGCGACAACAACTACCGCCACTACGACCGTGGGGCGCTGCAGCGGCTGCGCTTCATCGCCAACTGCCGCGCGTTGGACATGAGCCTGGACGAAATCCGCGTGCTGCTGGCCCACATGGACCAGCCGGGCGCGGATTGTTCGGCCGTGGACGCGGTGGTGGCCGAGCACCTGGGCCATGTGCGCGAGCGCATCGCCGCGCTGCAGCTGCTGGAGCGGCAGCTCACGCTGCTGCAGAGCAGCTGCCAGCATGCGGGCAGCGGCGAGTTGTGCGGCATCGTGCTGGCGCTGGGCGAAGCCCGGCCGGCCGATGCGCCGCCGGCCCGTGGTGTGCACAGCCGCTGAACCTTGTCACGGCCCGTCCCTACAATCGCGGATCACTTTTGCTGCATCGCACCAACCGCCATGACTGCACCCACCGTTCCCGACCTCCAGCACATCGCGCCGCGTGAGCAGGCCGAGATCCTGGCGCAGGCCTTGCCGTACATCCGCAAGTTCCACGGCAAGACCATCGTCATCAAGTACGGCGGCAACGCGATGATCGACCCGGTGCTGCAGCAGGACTTCGCCGAAGACGTGGTGCTGCTCAAGCTGGTGGGCATGAATCCGGTGGTGGTGCACGGCGGCGGCCCGCAGATCGACGAGGCGCTGAGCCGCCTGGGCAAGAAGGGCACCTTCATCCAGGGCATGCGCGTCACCGACGAAGAAACCATGGAAGTGGTGGAGTGGGTGCTGGCCGGCCAGGTGCAGCAGGACATCGTGGGCCTGATCAACGCCGCCGGCGGCAAGGCCGTGGGCCTGACCGGCCGCGACGGCGGGCTGATCCGCGCGCGCAAGCTCAAGATGGTTGACAAGAACGACCCCAGCATCGAGCACGACGTCGGCCAGGTGGGCGAGATCGAGTCGATCGACCCCAGCGTGGTCAAGGCGCTGCAGGACGACCAGTTCATCCCCGTCATCTCGCCGCTGGGCTTTGGCGCCAGCAACGAGAACTACAACATCAACGCCGACGTGGTGGCCGGCAAGCTGGCCGAGGTGCTGCGCGCCGAAAAGCTGATCCTGCTGACCAACACGCCGGGCGTGCTGGACAAGTCCGGCAAGCTGCTGACCGACCTGTCGGCCCGCCAGATCGACGAGCTGTTCGCCGACGGCACCATCAGCGGCGGCATGCTGCCCAAGATCGCCGGTGCGCTGGACGCGGCCAAGGGCGGCGTCAACGCGGTGCACATCATCGACGGCCGGGTGCCGCACGCCATGCTGCTCGAAATCCTGTCGGAGCAGGCCTACGGCACCATGATCCGCTCCCATTGAGCTGTTGAAACGGCGCCATGGCGCCGCAGCGTTGTAGGTATCGGCCGACATCGTCGGCCATCTTTACCGTCTCACCCCACAACATCACGCAAAAAGCGGCGTCGCGCCAGGGGTGTGCCTGCATTGTTCGTGTGGGCGCAATGGCGCGTTGCGATCCCGCGGGTTTTTCCGCTCAGGGTTGATCCCTACAGTCCATCTCACTGACCAACGTCATTGAAAGGACCTAGACATGAAGACCCGTTTCATCGCCGCCGCCTCCCTGGTTGCTCTGCTGGCTTCGGGCGGCGCATTCGCCCAGTCCGACGTGTCCCGCGTGGACGTGGTGGGCCGCAACACGGCCAACGCCTGGAACAACGGCGACACCAACGGCAACCGTGAGCCGGTCAGCTACAGCAATGCCGTCAGCCGCGCTGAAGTGAACGCCCAGACGCGCGCTGCCATGGCCGCCGGCGACCGCTTCGCCATCGGCGACACCTGGGGCCAGCAGCTGGGCCAGCGTTTCCAGCAGCCTGAAATGGCTACCGCGCAAGCCAAGACCCGCGACGAAGTGCGCGCCGAAACGCTGCGCGCCATGCGCAACGACCAGATCGTCTACGGCGACACCAACAGCTGATCTGACTGACAGGTCGCCGCCGGTGCGCGGCGGCCATGCGACCATCGTTGCATGACCGCTCGCTGCACCTGGCTCTTCGACCTCGACGATACCCTCCACGACGCTGGCGCCTACGTTTTCGGGGCGCTGCATGAGTCGATGGGGGTTTTCGTGCAACGGGAGTTGCGCGTTCCCCCGGAAGAAGCCGACCGCCTGCGCCGCCAGTACTGGTTGCGCTACGGCGCCACCTTGCTGGGCTTGATGAAGCACCACGGCGTCAAGGCGGCGCACTTCCTGCACGAAACCCACCTGCTGCCCGGCCTGGAAGAGCGCGTCACCGGCCATCGCCACGACCTGGCGGTGCTGCGCCGGCTGCCCGGCCGCAAGCTCATACTGACCAATGCGCCGCGTGCCTATGCGCTGCGGGTGCTGCAGGCGCTGGGCATCTCCGGCCTGTTCGATGGCGTGATCGCCATCGAGGACATGGCCATGTTCGGCCACCTGCGGCCCAAGCCCGACGCCCGCATGCTGCGCGCGCTCGCGGCCCGGCTGCGGGTGCCGCCCTCGCGCTGCGTGCTGGTGGAAGACACGCTGGACCACCAGAAATCGGCCCGCGCCATCGGCATGCACACGGTGTGGATGCAGCGCTTCGGCCGCCGCGGCTCGCCGGCCAGGGCCCGGCGCCAGCGCTGGACCATGCAGCCGGCCTACGTGGACCGCAAGACGGGCCGCCTGGCCGACCTGCTGCGCCCCGGCAAGCACCGGCCGAAGGCGCTGTCAAACCATCGGGACGCGTGATCGTGGGGGGAGCGTGAAATTGTTTCCACGTGCAAGAATCGGTGAAACCGCCGACTCTTTCGCATGGGGCGATGACCGATCTTTCGTCAATACCTGAGCACGATCCGCTGGACACTGCCGTCGACGTGCCATCGCGAAAGCGGCCCAAGCCCGGTGAGCGGCGGGTGCAGATCCTGGAAACCCTCGCGCTGATGCTGGAGCAGCCCGGCGCCGAACGGGTGACCACGGCTGCATTGGCGGCACGCCTTGAAGTGAGCGAGGCCGCGCTGTACCGCCACTTCGCCAGCAAGGCCCAGATGTTCGAGGCGCTGATCGAGTTCATCGAAAGCAGCGTGTTCACCCTGGTCAACCAGATCGTCGAGCGCGAGCCGCTGGGCCAGGTGCAGGCGCAGCGCACCATCGGCGTGTTGCTGCAGTTCGCCGAGAAAAACCCCGGCATGGTGCGCGTGATGGTGGGCGATGCCCTCGTCTACGAGAACGAGCGCCTGTCCACCCGCATGAACCAGTTCTTCGAGCGGCTGGAATCGGTGCTGCGGCAAAGCCTGCGCGGCGCGGCCGAGCGGGCCGGTTCAGGCACGCCCACGGTGGACGGCCAGGTGCGTGCTTCGGTGCTGACCTCGTTCGCGGTCGGCCGGCTGCAGCGTTACGCCCGCTCGGGCTTCAAGCGCCTGCCCACCGAGCACCTCGACGCTTCGCTGCAGCTGCTCTCAGCCTGATCAAGTGGCGGCTCGGCCGTCTTTCGCGTGGCTGCTACCGTAGCGCCATGCTCGACCTCACCTGGGGCGGCGAACAGTTCCGCCTGCTGCCGCAAAAAGCGGCCTACCTGCCCGACCACCACACCCTGCTCATCGCCGATGCCCACATCGGCAAGGCGGTGAGCTTTCGTCGCCTGGGCGTGCCGGTGCCGCGGGGCACCACCACCGAGAACCTGGCACTGATCGACCAGCTGCTGCAACAGCACGAGGTCCAGCACCTCGTGTTCCTCGGCGACCTGCTGCATTCGGCCCATGCGCATGGGCCCGACACGCTGGCCGCGATGGGCCGCTGGCGCGAGCGCCATCCGCGGCTGGACGTCACGCTGGTGCGCGGCAACCACGACGACCGCGCCGGCGACCCGCCCGGCTGGCTGGACATCCGCTGCGTGGACGAGCCGCTGCGCCTGGGCGGCCTGGCGCTGTGCCACCACCCGAAGCCGCGCATCGGCGCTCACGTGGTGGCCGGCCACCTGCACCCGGGCGCCTGGCTGGGCCGCGGCATCGACCGCGTGCGCGTGCCGTGCTTCCACCTGCGCGAGGGCGTGGCGGTGCTGCCGGCCTTCGGCAGCTTCACCGGGCTGCATCCGGTGGAGCGCCAGCCGGGCGAACGGCTGGTGGCGGTGGCCGACGGCCAGCTGTTCGAGGTGCCTGCTCGCTAAACTGCCCGGTTTGTGTTGCGCCGGCCGCCCCGCCGTTGCCCTTGCGATGTCCACCGATCTCGAACGATTGATGCAGCGCGCCGATGCGCTGCTGGCGCGGCTGGAAGCCGTGCTGCCGCTGCCGGCCGCCGCCCCCGACTGGAACGCCGCCATCGCCTGGCGCTACCGCAAGCGCCGCGGCGCCGGCGTGCTGGAGCCGGTGCGCCACGTGGCCAGCATCCGCCTGTCCGGCCTGCAGGAGATCGACGGCCAGAAGGAGCGCCTGGTGCGCAACACGCGCCAGTTCGTCGACGGCCGCGCGGCCAACAACGTGCTGTTGACGGGCGCCCGCGGCACCGGCAAGAGCTCGCTGGTCAAGGCCTGCCTGAATGAGTTCGCCGACCGCGGCTTGCGCCTGATCGAGGTGGACAAGGCCGACATGGTGGACCTGCCCGACCTGGTGGACCTGGTGGGCGACCGGCCCGAGCGCTTCATCGTGTTCTGCGACGACCTGAGCTTCGACGAGGGCGAGCCAGGCTACAAGGCGCTGAAGTCCATGCTCGACGGCTCGGTGGCCCAGGCCAGCGACAACGTGCTGATCTACGCCACCAGCAACCGCCGCCACCTGCTGCCCGAGTACATGAAGGAGAACCTCACGTACACCCACACCGAGGACGGCGAGGTGCACCCCGGCGAGGTGGTGGAGGAAAAGATCTCGCTGTCCGAGCGTTTTGGGCTGTGGATCAGCTTCTACCCCTTCAGCCAGGCCGAGTACCTGGCCATCGTGGCGCAGTGGCTACAGCACTTTGGCGTGGCCGAGGCGCGCATCGCCGCCGCGCGGCCCGAGGCGCTGGTGTGGGCGCTGGAGCGCGGCAGCCGCTCCGGTCGCGTGGCCTACCAGTTCGCGCGCGATTTTTCGGGCCGCAGCAGTTCATGACTGAGCCCCTTCGCGCCGAGCGCACCCCGGTGGACGTGGCCGTGGGCGTGCTGATCGACCCCGACGGCCGCTTCCTGCTGACCTCTCGCCCGGAGGGCAAGGTGTACGCCGGCTACTGGGAGTTTCCGGGCGGCAAGCTCGAAGCCGGCGAAACGGTGGAAGCCGCGCTGCGCCGCGAGCTGATCGAGGAGCTGGGCATCACCATCGGCCCGGTGCAGCCCTGGCGGGTGGAGATCGTCGACTACGAACATGCGCGGGTGCGGCTGCACTTCTGCAAGGTGTTCAGCTGGAGCGGCGAGTTCGAGATGCGCGAGCACCAGCAGATGGCCTGGAACCAGCTGCCGGTGCAGGTGCGGCCGGTGCTGCCGGGCACCGTGCCGGTGCTGGCCTGGTTTGCCGAAGAGCGCGGCTTTGCCGGCCCCACCCACCCCGAGACTTAAACTGCTCCCATGGATTGGCTCGACAGCATCAAGTGGGACCGCGACGGGCTGGTGCCCGTCATCGCCCAGGAACGCGGCAGCAAGGACGTGCTGATGTTCGCCTTCATGAACCGCGAGGCCCTGGCCCGCACCGCCGAGCTGGGCGAGGCGGTGTACTGGAGTCGCTCGCGCCAGCGGCTGTGGCACAAGGGCGAAGAGTCCGGCCACATCCAGAAGGTGCACGCGATGCGCCTGGACTGCGACGCCGACGTGCTGCTGCTGGAAGTGACCCAGCTGGGCCACGAGCCCGGCATCGCCTGCCACACCGGGCGCCATTCCTGCTTCTTCCAGCGCTACGAGAACGGCGCCTGGCACACCGTCGACCCGGTCTTGAAAGACCCCGAAAGCATCTACAAATGAGTGGCAACGACACGCTGGCCCGGCTGGGCGAGGTCATCGAATCGCGCAAGGGCGCCGACCCCGACAGCAGCTACGTCGCCCGGCTGTTCCACAAGGGCACCGACGCCATCTTGAAGAAGATCGGCGAGGAAGCCACCGAGACGGTGATGGCCGCCAAGGATGGCGACCGCAGCAAGATCGTCTACGAGGTGGCCGACCTGTGGTTCCACAGCCTGGTGGCGCTGGCGGCCTTCGACCTGAAGCCGGCCGACGTGCTCGCTGAACTTGAGCGCCGCGAAGGGCTCTCAGGTCTGGAAGAGTTCGCGCTGCGCAAGGTGAAGCAGCGCGAGCACCAGGGCGACTAGCCCGCTGGCCTGCCCATCACCCGCGAAGGACCGCCGTGAACCCCATCGTCGACGTCACCCCCGGCTCGCAGCGCGAACAGTCGCTGCGCACCATCGGGCACATCAGCTACGCGCTGCATGCCATCGTCGCGGTGGGTGCGGTGCTGCCGGCCTTCCAGCCGACGGTGCTGCTGCTGGTGGCGGCCTTCATCCTCGACCTGGTCAAGCGCAGCGATGCCGACGGCACCTGGCAGGAGTCCCACTTCAGCTGGCGCATCCGCAGCGTCGTGTGGGCGGCCGGCCTGTACCTGGTCACCGCGCCGCTGTGGCTGCTGTTCTTCGTGCCCGGGTGGATCGCCTGGGGCGTCATCTCCATCTGGTTCCTCTACCGCGTGGTGCGCGGCTGGCTCAGCCTGAACGACGGCCGGCCGATGCCCTGACCCCACACGCCCCTGCCCATGCACACCGACCCCAACTGCATCTTCTGCAAGATCGCCGCCGGCCAGATTCCTGCGCGCAAGGTCTACGAAGACGATGAGCTCATCGCCTTCCACGACATCGCGCCCTGGGCGCCGGTGCACATCCTCATCGTGCCGCGCGAGCACATCGGCTCGATGCAGGAGGTGACCGAAGCGCACCAGGCCCTGCTGGGCAAGATGATGGTGCTGAGCACGCGGCTGATGCGCGAACTGGGTGTGACCAACGGCTACCGCCACGTCGTCAACACCGGTGCCGATGGCGGCCAGGAAGTGCCCCATCTGCACCTGCATGTCATGGGCGGTCCCCGCCCATGGAACAAGGGCTGAGCCCCCCACGGCGAAGCTGTCATTTCGCCCCCCTAGAATCGTCGGATTCCCTCGAAGGAGATTGATATGGGTTCGTTCAGCATCTGGCATTGGCTGATCGTGTTGCTCGTGGTGGTGCTGATCTTCGGCACCAAGAAGCTGAAGAACATCGGCTCCGACCTCGGTGGTGCGGTCAAGGGATTCAAGGACGGCGTGCGCGGTGGCTCCGAAGGCGTCGGTGAAGCCGACGTGCCGCCGCAGCAGGTCACCGCTGCCCAGCGCGCCGCCGCCGACGCGCAGACGGTCGACGTCGAAGCCAAGCGCAAGTCCTGAGCCTCGTCGCGTCCTGATGAAGTTGCCTGCATGAGCGTCGGATGATCGATTTCGGTTTCGACAAGATCGCGCTGATCGGGGCGGTGGCGCTCATCGTCATCGGCCCTGAGCGCCTGCCGAAGGTGGCCCGCACCGTGGGCCACTTCGTCGGCAAGGCGCAGCGCTACGTGGCAGAGGTCAAGGCCGAGGTCAACCGGTCCATCGAGCTCGATGAGCTGAAGAAGATGAAGACGCAGTTCGAGGACGCGGCGCGCAACGTCGAGCAGACGGTGCACAGCGAGTTCAACCAGCACACCACCGACCTGCAGCGCGACTGGGACGATGCGGCCACCGCCGGCCTGGCGCCCGCGGTGGGCACCGATTCGCTCAGCACCCCGGTGCCCGAGTACCGGCATCCGGGCAAGAAGTGGCGCCTGAAGCGGGGCGCCATTCCGCATTGGTACAAGCAGCAAGCCGGCATCCGCACCAAGGCGCAGTCGGGCGCCGCGCGGGTGGCCCGTCACCGGCCGAAGCGCTGGTCATGAGTGCCCAAGAGAAAGACGAACTCGAAGGCACCGAGCAGCCCTTCGTTTCGCACCTGGTCGAGCTGCGCGACCGCCTGATCCGGGCGCTGATCGCCGTGGGCGTGGTGTTCGGCGGCCTGTGCCTGTGGCCCGGTCCCGGCGGTCTCTACGACCTGCTGGCCGCGCCGCTGGTGCACACGCTGCCGGCCGGCGCCACGCTGATCGCCACCAACGTGATCTCACCTTTCGTGGTGCCGCTCAAGATCACGCTGATGGCGGCCTTCCTGATCGCCTTGCCAGTGGTGCTGTGGCAGGTCTGGGCCTTCGTGGCGCCGGGCCTGTACTCGCACGAGAAGAAGCTGGTGCTGCCGCTGGTGGTCTCGAGCACGCTGCTGTTCTTCGTGGGGGTGGCGTTCTGCTACTTCTTCGTGTTCGGCCAGGTGTTCAAGTTCATCCAGAGCTTTGCGCCCAAGAGCATCACCGCCGCGCCTGACATCGAGGCCTACCTGAGCTTCGTGCTGACGATGTTCATCGCCTTCGGCGCCGCGTTCGAGGTGCCGATCGTGGTCATCGTGCTGGCGCGCATGGGCCTGGTCAGCATCGAGAAGCTGAAGTCCTTCCGCGGCTACTTCATCGTGCTGGCCTTCATCATTGCCGCGGTGATCACGCCGCCCGACGTGGTGTCGCAACTGGCGCTGGCGGTGCCGATGTGCCTGCTGTACGAGGTGGGCATCTGGGCGGCGCAGCTCTTCATCAAGCACACGCAGGCCCCGGACAGCGAGGCCGAGAGCAACACCAGCGCCAGCTGATCGGGCTCAGCGCGCCGGCTGCGCCCGAGGCCGCTGCGCGATCTTCACCGTCACGTCCACCGCCTGCTTGCCGCGCTGCACGCCGATGGCCACGCGGGTGTCGGGCTTCAGCGCGGCCACCGCGCCCAGCAGCTGCTGGGTGTTGGTGACGGCCTGGCCGTCCACCCGCGTCACCACGTCGCCGGGGCGGATGCCGCCCTGGCTGGCCGGGCCGTCCTGCAGTACGCCGGTGATCAGCACGCCCTCGGTCACCGGCAGCTGGAAGGTCTCGGCAATCTCCGGCGTCAGGTCGCGCGGCTCCACGCCGATCCAGCCGCGGGTCACGCTGCCGTCGCGGATCAGGCTTTCCATCACCTGCCGGGCCGAGTCCGCCGGAATGGCGAAGCCGATGCCCAGGCTGCCGCCGCTGCGCGAGAAGATGGCGGTGTTGATGCCCACCAGGTTGCCGTTCACGTCCACCAGCGCGCCGCCCGAGTTGCCGGGGTTGATGGCCGCGTCGGTCTGGATGAAGTTCTCGAAGGTGTTGATGCCCAGCCGGCTGCGGCCCAGCGCGCTGACGATGCCGGAGGTGACCGTCTGCCCCACCGCGAACGGGTTTCCGATGGCCAGCACGATGTCGCCCACCTGCAGCTCTTCCGAGCGGCCGAAGGTGATGGCGGGCAGCTTGTCCAGCGAGACCTTCAGCACCGCCACGTCGGTCTCGGGGTCGGCGCCGATCACCTGGGCCGAGGCCTGGCGGCCGTCGGCCAGCTGCACCTCGATCTCGCTGGCGCCGTCGATCACGTGGTTGTTGGTCAGCAGGTAGCCTTCGGGCGACACGATGACGCCCGAACCGAGGCCGCGCTGCGGTTCCTGGCGCTGGGCGCCGTTGCCCTCGCGGAAGAAGAAGCGGAACCAGGGGTCTTCGGCATGCGGGTTGCGCTGCGGCGCGCGCATCGCGGTGACGCTGACCACCGACGGCGAGGCCTTGCGCGCCGCGGTGCTGTAGCCCGCCATCGGCGCGCTGGCCGGCAGGGCAGACGCCACGGGCGCGCTGACGATGGAGACGATCTCGGGCAGCAGCGTCTGCCCGGCGCGGCGAGACAGCCAGTCGGGCTTGAGCGTCGCCACCACGAACAGCACGGCCAGGGCCACCGTGACCGCCTGCGAGAAAATGAGCCAGGTTCTACGCATGCAACAGGAAAGAAGGCGAGAGATGGTCCAGCGCAATGAGGTCGAAGCCTATCTGGGCCGTTTGTTGGCCGTGGACCGCTTCAAGGATTATGGGCCGAACGGTCTGCAGGTCGAGGGCGGCGCCGAGGTGCACCGCATCGTCTCCGGCGTCACCGCCAGCCGGGCGCTGATCGAGGCGGCCATTGCCGACGGGGCCGACACGATCCTGGTGCACCACGGCCTGTTCTGGCGCGGCCAGGACGGCCGGCTGACCGGCTGGCTGAAGGCGCGGGTGCAACTGCTGATGGCCCATGGCATCAACCTGTTCGCCTACCACCTGCCGCTGGACGCGCATGCCGACCTCGGCAACAACGCGCAGCTGGGCCGGCAGCTGGGGCTGGTGGCCGATGCGCGCTTCGGCGAGCAGGAGCTGGGCTTCATCGGCCAGGCCAGCGGCCTGGACAGCGCACAGGCGCTGGCGCTGCGGGTGGAGGCGGCGCTGGGCCGCGCGCCGGTGCTGCTGCCCGGCGATGGCCGGCCGCTGCGGCGCGTGGCCTGGTGCACCGGCGGGGCGCAGGGCTACTTCGAGGCGGCGATCGCCGCGGGGGCCGATGCCTTCATCACCGGCGAGATCTCGGAGCCGCAGGCCCACATCGCCCGCGAGACGGGCGCGGCTTTCCTGGCCTGCGGCCACCATGCCACCGAGCGCTATGGCGCGCCCGCGGTGGCCGAGCACCTGGCGCAGACCTACGGCCTGCAGCACAGGTTCATCGATATATCGAATCCAGCTTAGAACGAGACGTTCAGGCCGATCGAGTACTGGTCGGTGTTGCTCTTCTGGTCGAAGGCGTCCAGGCGATAGCGTTCCCATTCGCCGCGGATGGCCATGGTCTTGGACAGGTTGTACTGCACGCCCAGGCCGAACTTCGGGATGGTGCTGCGGTCGCTGTCGCCGCCGGCGCGGGTCTTCACGCTGGCCACGCCCAGCTTGGCCAGTGCCGTCCAGTCGGTGGCAAAGGGCAGCATGCCCACCGCGTCCAGCGCCACACCGTCGGCCTTGGCGTCACCGCCGTTGCCGCTCAACTTGCCCAGGCGGAAGGCGCTGCCTTCCAGTGCGAAGTTGGGGTTGAACTGGTAGCCGCCGTACAGCTTCAGGCCGGTGCCCGACGAGTCGCCGGACACGCCGTTGATGTTGTCACCGCGCCAGTCGGGCTTGGCGATGGAGCCGCCGACGTACAGACCCTCGGCCATCGCGGGCACGGCGCTGGCGGCCAGCAGGGCGGCGGCGATGGCAACGCGGGTGCGGTTCTTCGAGTTCGTCATGAATGCTTGTCCTCTTCAAGTGCCGGCGGTTGCCAGCGTGGAACCATGTTGGAAGGGCCGCGTGAAGAAGGTGCCGGGCTTTGCGTGAAATGTTGTTGCGCCACCGGTGACGGTTCGATGCAGGCGTCAGCAGGCGTATCCGCAGCGGTGCGCGGACAATGCCGCCATGTCATCACGCCATGTGCCTTCCACGCCGCCGCTGCTGATCACACTCGGTGACCCTTGTGGCATCGGCCCCGAGATCGTGGCGGGTGCCTGGTTGCGGGGTGAGCTGCCCGATGCGGTGGTGGTGGGCGACCCGGGCGTGGTGCGTCGCGGCCTGCGCGCGCTGGGCCGGGAGGCGCCCCTGGCGCTGCTCGAATCGCCGGCCGACCTGACGGCCTGCCCGCCCGGCTGCCTGCCGGTGCTGCTGGGGGGCGAAGACGCGGCGCTGGCCGAGCTGCCCTGGGGCCGCGTCGACGGCCGCGCCGGTGCCGCCGCCGCCCGCTGGATCACCCAGGCGGTGCGCCTGGTGCAGGCCGGCGAGGGCCGGGCGGTGGTCACCGCGCCCATCCACAAAGAGGCGCTGAGCGCCGCGGGTGTTCCGTTCCCGGGCCATACCGAGATGCTGCAGTGGCTGGCCACCGGCGCCGACGGGCAGTTGCCGCCGGTGCGCATGATGCTGGCCAACCCCGAGCTGAAGGTGGTGCTGGTCACCATCCATGTGTCGCTGCGGCGGGCGCTGGAACTGCTCGATTTCGATGCCGTGCTGTCCACGCTGCGCATCGCCCACCAGGCGGCGGCGCGCTGGGGCCAGCCCGCGCCGCGCATCGCGGTGGCCGGGCTCAATCCGCATGCGGGGGAGGGCGGGCTCTTCGGCGACGAGGAGCTGCGCTTCATCGGCCCGGCGATCGAGGCGGCGCGGGCCGAAGGCATCGACGCGCAAGGGCCGTTTCCGCCCGACACGGTGTTCATGCGCGCCCGCCGCGGCGCCTTCGACCTGGTGGTGGCGATGACGCACGACCATGGCCTGATTCCGGTGAAGTACCTGGGCGTGGAAGACGGCGTGAACGTGACGCTGGGCCTGCCTTTCGTGCGCACCAGCCCTGACCACGGCACCGCCTTCGACATCGCGGGCCAGGGCATTGCCGACCCGGCCAGTCTGGTGACGGCGGCGCGCATGGCGCGCCTGCTCAGCGGGGCAGGGGCGGGCTAGTGGCGTGCGGGAGCGGCGCCTGAAGGCCGCAGGGCCGCCAGCTGCTTGCGCGCACGGGCGGTGGCCCGCTCGATCAGGAAGGCGTTCTCGAAGGCCCGGAAGCGCCCCGCCTCGCACAGCCGGTGCAGCATGCGGGAGGTGAGCGACACTGTCTTCTGGTGCTTGCTGCCGCTGATGAACACGAAGAACGCGCGCCCCGGGCTCACATAGTTCAGCTTGACCTTCTGCCACTGGTCGTCCACCAGCATCTGGTAGGCGAAGCCCAGTTGCACATGGTCGGCCAGCGAGGCACCGCGGCTGGGCTCCACCGGCTCGGGCGGTGGCAGGCCGTCCAGCCGGATGTCCACCGCGGTGAGCTCGGGCTCGAGGTTGAGGTCGATGTCCACCTGGCGCTGCCAGTTCACCGACTCTTCCTTCACCAGGCCGATCTGCGCGGCCTCGTCGTCGCTGAAGTGCACCTGGTCCACCGCGTCCTTCAGCACCGGCAGCGCGCTGCCCTCGGCCACGCGGGGCAGCGGCATCGCGAACACCGCGTCCAGCTGCTTGACCATCAGGTTGAAGTCCAGCGGCCGCAGCGACTGGCCCTTCAGCGAATCGGCATGCGCTGGCAGCAGCTCGGAGAAGAAGGCCTTCTGCGCCGCATCCGGCCAGCCGATGATGGCCAGGCCGTGGTTCAGGTCCTTCATCAGCTGCGGCAGCGTCATCAGGAAGTTCTTGCGGTCGGTGGGCGTGCCCTTGGGCTGCACGCTAATCACCACGTCGCGCGCGGCACGCTTGAGCCGCTGCGAGAGTTCACCCGCCTCGCCGCCCCGGCGCGCCGCCAGCACCAGCGCCTGGCTCCACACCTGGGCCAGGAAGCCGCGCAGGAAGGCCGGCATCTCCACCGGCGCCAGCGCCGCCTGCAGCTGCCGCATGTACTGCTGCTGCACCCGCAGGTCCTGCTCCTTGGCTTCGACCAGTTGCGGGGCGTTGCTGCCTTGTTCCTGCACCTCGTCGCGTGCCTGCGCGGCGATGAAGGCTTCGAGAGCGCCGAGCTTGTGCTCGTACACCTCCATCTGGTCGAAGTCGCCGTCGACGATGTCCTGCACCAGCGCCCGCACATGGCCGAGGAACTGCTGGCCGGGGCCGCTGCCGAAGTCTTCGAAGGCGCAGGCCAGCGAAGCGATGCGGTTGACGAAGCGGCGTACCGGGTGGCGGCGTGACGAGAAGAAGCTCGGGTCGCCCAGCGCCACCCGCAGCACCGGCAGCTGCAGCCGCGCGATCTGGCGCGCCATCTGCGGCGGCACCTTGGGGTCGGACAGGATCTGCTCAAACAGGCTGCCGACGACGTCGATCACCATGTGGTCGAGCCGGCCGGTGGCCGCCTGGCGCAGCGCCTCCCGGTGGGCGTAGATCAGGTTGGGCAGCGGGCCGTCGCCGGAAGGTCCGAAGCCGGCACCGAACCCGGAACCGGCGCCGATGCCCGCCGGCACAACAGCGCCACCACCACCGCCGCCGCTGCCACCGAAACCGCCCCCACCACCGCCCGGCGTGGCCAGCTGGCGGATCAGCGACATCATCGGCGCATCGACGTGGCCGAAGGGGGTGCCGCCGCCGGCGTGGCGCGCAGCGGCGCCGGGGCCCGGCCCGCTCGCGCGGGCGGCGGGCCCGGGGTGGCCGCCGGCCCAACCCGGCACAGGCCGCTGGGCAGCCGCGGCCTCATCGGCCAGCGTGCCGCCGCGGCTGGACAAGCCGTCGTAGCCCGAGGTGTTGAAACCCAGGTCGTGGCCCGGGCCCTGGGTGCCGCGCACCGCCAGGCTCACCGGCTGCACGCCGCTGTCGCGCAGCGACTGCACGATGTCGGTGTACACCTTGGGCATCAGGTCGGCCAGGCTGCGGCCCAGCTCGATGCCCAGCAGCTTGCGCA